>JBGSMX010000051.1:0-3112 GCA_041739935.1 Coriobacteriia bacterium
GCGCCGTCCACGCTCGAGTTGATGAGCATCACCGAGTGCACGATGTAGTCCTCGGCGCTCATCTCGGCATTGCCGAGCTTGTGCGGGTCGGGGTTGAGGAAGTAGCGCCACAGCAGCGGCGCGTCGGTGATGCCCTTGACCGGCCTGGTGGGCATGGGCTCGGCGAGATCGACGACGAAGTACTGGTCGAAGATCGCCTCGGCGTCCTCTTTGGCCTTGATGTCGTGGTACATCATGTGGAAGCAGAAGTGGTCCGGGAACTCGGGGTAGATGCCGTAGCCGGCATATCCGCCGCCCAGGCCGTTGCCCCGGTCGCGCTGCACGGCCATGGCCTTGATGGCCACCTCGCCGGGCATGAGCGTGCCGGACTCGTCGCAGATGCCCATGAGTCCGCATCCGCCGTGGATCTTGGATTCGGCTTCTGCCGAGTAGCGCGGGCGCTCCTGCGCTCCGAAGAGGCCCTCACGATCCGTGAAGGTAGGCATCTTGGAGGTGGGCATCCGCTCGAGAAGCGGGTTGAACTCCATGTCTCTACTCATCTCCCTTGTCCTCACATGCGGAAAGCAGGCCCGCGATCACGTCGCCGCCGGGGGTCGGCAGCGGCTCGAGCCCGAGTTTCTTGCGCGCGCCCTCCTTGGGCTTGCCAAGCGCACCCGTCTCCAGGAACTGCTGGTACGCGCCCGAGACCGACTCGGGGCCGGTGCCGGCCGCCATGGCGATCTCCTTGAGCTTGCGGAATGTATCGGCCATGCCGATATCGCTGTGGCACATCTCGTGGCACGTGTAGCACTCGAGGCATTTCCACAGCTGCGAGTCATTGATGACGTCGTCCAGGTGCCCGCGTACGAGCGACTCGATGATCTCGGTCGGCTGGAAGGTGGGGTCGACCTTGCACACCGGGCAGTCGTCTTTGCACGCCTGGCAGCTCGCGCACTTGCCCAGGAGCGCCACGTCGAAGTACTCGGACAGACGCTCCTTGTCGGCACGGCGGTCGCCCCAGCGCTCCAGGAACGGGTCGACGCTCACTCGGTGCATGGACAGGCCGATCTCATCGGGCTCGTGCCCGTAGGCCAGCGCCAGCAGCTCTGAGAGATAGAGCACGGGGACGTGGATGTTCTCATTGTTGCGCTGGAGGGCCGCCTGGTTCAGGTCGAACTGCTGGAAACAGCTCGGGCACACAACGACGAGCGCGTCGACCTGCTCGTTCTGTAGCTCGGTCAGCTTGCGACGCGCGAACGCGAGCGATGCATCGCGCTCGCCTACCCGATCGAGCGCGCCTCCGCAGCACGTCATCTTGGTGCTGTAGTCGACCACCCGCGCGCCCAGCGCAGCGATGAGGCCCTCGACCTTGGTCGGGTGCAGCGGGTCGTCCCAGCGCACGGCGGGCTGAGGTCGCAGCAAGTGACAGCCGTAGTGCACGGCGATGCGCAGACCCCACAGGGGCTTGACCACCTTCGCAGCGACCAGCCCGTTGCCCATGTCGTCGATGAGCCACTCGGCGAAGTGCGTGATCTTGAGGTCGCCGTCGTAGTGGAGGTCCTGGGACGCGAGACGCTCGTTGATCTCGTCACGCTCGCGCCAGTGCGTCCTCAGATGACTCGAGGCCTCTTTGAACGTCGAGTAGCAGCCGTTGCATGGCGTGACCACGTCCAGTCCGGCCTTCTCCACGAGCGCCAGGTTGCGCGCCGCCGCGGTGTAGAACGCGTTCTCGTCGTTGGCCTTGACCAGGGTGCCTTCGGGGCAGCACGTGTGCCCGTCGAGCTCGTGGGCCGTGGCTCCCAGGTCATCGAATACCAGGCGCGTCGCCTTCTCG
This sequence comes from Coriobacteriia bacterium, assembly GCA_041739935.1. GTDB lineage: Bacteria > Actinomycetota > Coriobacteriia > Anaerosomatales > JAGXFU01 > JBGSMX01. The sequence continues at coordinate 1,814 of JBGSMX010000051.1, forward strand.
ATGAACGGGAAGCGCGCGGGGATCGTACATCCCCAGAAGACCGCGAATTCTTTCATGCGCTCGCCTCTCTTACCGCCTGCAAAACAAAAAGCCCGCCGGGACCCTGTCGGGTCTGGCGAGCATCGTTGCTCGTTCGGTATGTTCCGCACGCCGTTGTGCGGAGTGCCGAGGAGTATATCAGGGTTCGCGCCCTCGTGCCACCTGCGGGTTAACGCGCTCGAAACACAAACGCGGGCAATGGGCCGCGATGCGGGGCGAAGCATCGCAGGTGCGCGCGGCCGGGCCCGGCTGGGGGGAGGTGTTTGGGAACCCTCTGACACTCTGGAACAGTCGTTCCAGAGTGTCAGAGGGTTTGCGAAGAGGACCCGGGCGCGGGCGGAGGAACCTGAGACGGAGCTGGTCGCAGCATCGGAAATCCCCAGGGAGCCGCAGCGGTGCCTTGCGATTGGGGTATCCTGGAACTACGCCCGTGTCACAGAGATGGGGACCCCATGCCCGCCGATAGATTCCGGCTAGCGCAGTTCTCGGACATCCACTGCGGCGACCCTCGTTTCGACTCGACGCTGCTGCACTCCGTCGTCGATCAGATCAACCGGGAGAAGCCCGACCTTGTCATCGTGCCCGGCGACCTTACCGCCTCTGGATACCCGGACGAGTTCGCAGAGGCCCGGCGGTATCTGGACCTGCTCGACTGCCCTGATGTCGCTGTGCTCATAGGCAACCACGACGCGCGCAAAGTCGGTTACGAGCTGTTCGAGGAGATTTTCGGAGACCGCTACCGCCTATGGGACTTCTCGTTCTGCGTGGACTGCGACAAGAACGTCGACGAGCACGTGACGGTCGTCGGCCTGGACTCCACCAAGCCCGACCTGGATGACGGCGAGATCGGTCGGCACCGCCACCGTTGGCTCCAAGAGCAACTAGAGAATGCGACCGGTTTCCGGCTCGTCGCGCTGCACCATCATCTCGTGAGCATCCCCGGCACCGGGCGCGAGCGCAACGTCGTGTGGGACGCGGGCGAAGTCCTCGAGATCCTCGCCGAGCAGAACGTCGACCTCGTCGTGGCCGGACACAAGCATGTGCCGTTCGTCTGGCCCACCGCAGGCATGCTCGTAGTCACGAGCGGGACCGCATCGACCTGGCGGACACGCGGGTTCACCCCGCCGTCGTACAACATGATCGACATCACGCCGGACCAGATCATCGTCGAGATGCGGGCCTCACGCGGGGACCACCCCGCGCGCACCGTCGCGTACCCGCGCATGCCCGCCGGCACGCGCAGGCCGATCGGAAGCCTGC
>JBGSMX010000140.1:0-13658 GCA_041739935.1 Coriobacteriia bacterium
GCGGACATCGAGGGATCCTTCACGGGCGCGCTCGACGTTGCGGCAGAGCTGTTGCAGGCTCGCGGGCGCGTCTTGCCGTGCACGCTTGAGGACGTGACATTGCATGCGACGGACGCCGCGGGGCGCCCTGTGAGGGGCCAAGCGAACATCGCCACGAGCGAAGGCCCCGTTGTCCGCGTATGCATCGAACCTGAAGCGCCGGCCGCCCACGAACCCGCCCTGCAGGCGATTCGCGCTGCCGACGCGATCGTGATCGGTCCCGGCTCGCTCTACACCAGTATCATCCCGAACTTCCTTGTTGACGGAGTGGTCGACGCAGTACGTGAGTCGTCCGCCGCCAGGATCTACGTGTGCAATGTCGCAAACCAGCGTGGTGAAACACAGGGAATGGACGCCGCGCAGCATCTCGACGCACTGACCGGGCACGGGCTCGGTGGGCTGCTCGACATCGCGATCGTGCAGGGAACCGGGTCAGATGTCATACACACGGTGCCGGGCGTGTGCGAAGATGGGAGTGTGGACGTCGAGCCGGTCGTGGCGTCCGAAAGCGTTGTCGAGCAGATTCGTTCGACCGGGGTACGAGTGGTCGTTGCTGACGTCGTCGATCGAGCGGCGCCCTGCAGGCACGACCCTGAACTGCTCTGCCGCGTTCTTCGAGAGGTGCTGTAGCGCGTGTCGTTCACCGCCGAGGTCAAAGACGAACTGTCTCGCATCGAACCTAAACGGCAATGCTGTCTTAGGTCCGAGCTGGCGGCGCTTGTCAGAATCGAAGGCACGCTCCACATCACGGGCCGCGAACGCTTCCGCCTCGAGATAGCGACCGAGACCGCACCGGTCGCCCGTAAGGCGATCAAGCTCCTCCACGGACTCTACGATCTGAAGACCGAACTCACGGTACGGCGAAGCGTCTTGCACAAGACGAACAACTATCTGATCACGGTCCCGACCCAGCCCCGGCTGCCGCGGGCCCTGGTCGAGCTGGGAATCCTGGACGATTCCATGGCGTTGACCTACGGCATTCTGCCTCACATGGTGCGCAAGGACTGTTGCGCGATCTCGTACCTACGGGGAGCGTTTCTCGGCGGAGGATTCGTGGCCGATCCGCACGGCGATTTCCACTTCGAGCTCACCGCAGAGTCCGAGCAGCTTGCCGAGGATCTTGCGAGCACCATGGAGCGATTCGACATTCCCGCGAAGATCACCCAGCGCCGGGGACTCTACACGGTCTACCTCAAGGGCGCCGAACCCATCGTTACGTTTCTAGCGCTCGTCGGGGCCCACCGTGCCCTGCTTCGGACCGAAGACGTGCGAATCATGAAGTCGATGCGAAACGATGTTAACCGTCTCGTCAACGCGGAGACTGCGAACCTGCAGAAGACGGCCGAGGCGGCGATGTCGCAGATTGAGTCTATTCGGGTATTGGAAGAACGTGGGGGTCTGGAGGATCTTCCGCCGGCTCTGCAGGAGCTGGTTCGTCTCAGGCTCGAGTTTCCCGAGGTCAGTTTGCGTGAACTCGGAGAGCTTGCCGATCCGCCCCTGTCGAAGTCAGCGGTATATCATAGAGTCCGCCGCATCGAGGAGCTGGCCGCCGAGGCCGCGGGTTTGGATGCGCGTACCACTCAAGCAGGCAGATAGCGGTCCAGCGGATCGCGTAGGACAGGGGTAGACCCCTGAAGGAGGGAGACTGCAGTGGCAATCAGAGTTGGAATCAACGGGTTCGGTCGAATCGGGCGTCTCGTGTTCCGTGCGTGTGAGGCAGATCCGGCGATCGAGGTCGTGGCTGTGAACGATCTGACCGATCCCGCAACACTTGCCCACCTGCTCAAATACGACTCGGTGCACGGTAGATTCGGGGAGAAGGTCATCGCCGCGGGCGACGGGTTTGAGGTCGACGGCCGCTTCGTGAAGGTACTCTCCGAGCGCGATCCCGCCGCCCTTCCCTGGGGAGCACTGGGCGTGGAGTTGGTGATCGAGTCGACCGGCCTGTTCACAGACGCGACCAAGGCCAAGGCGCACTTAGATGCGGGCGCCGCGAAGGTCATCATCTCGGCACCGGCCTCTAATGAAGACATTACGATAGTCATGGGAGTGAACCACGAGGAGTACGACCCGGCTCGTCATAACATCATCAGCAACGCGTCGTGCACGACCAACTGCCTGGCTCCTTTCGCCAAGGTGCTCCGTGACGAATTCGGCCTGGTGAGCGGCTTCATGAATACCATCCACAGCTATACGAACGATCAGAACATCCTCGATCTGCCACACAAGGATCTGCGGCGCGCGCGCGCAGCGGCCATGTCGATGATTCCTACGTCGACGGGCGCTGCAAAAGCGATCGGGCTCGTGCTTCCCGACATGAAGGGCAAGCTCGACGGCATGTCAGTGCGGGTGCCCACGCCCGATGGATCCGTCGTCGACCTGGTCGCGCAGCTCGAGACTTCAGTGACGCGCGATGACATCAATGCGGCCATGAAGGCAGCGGCCGAAGGCCCCATGAAGGGTTTTCTGGAGTACTGCGAAGATCCCATCGTTTCCATTGACGTCGTGGGTAATCCGGCATCGTCGGTCTTCGACTCGCTGCAGACGATGGTCATGGGTGGTACGGGGACTTTCGTCAAGTGCCTCTCCTGGTACGACAACGAGTGGGGCTACAGCAACCGCGTCAGGGACCTTGCGAAGCTGGTCATGAGCTAGCGGCTCTCGTGTGACCGGCGAGCGATGCCGGGCCGGAGTCTGGATGGAGCGGGCGCGCCCGGGCAGGGCGCGCCCGATGTGAGTCAACCACGGAGGGGCGAATGTTCGACAAGAAGACGATCCGGGATGTTGATGTTGCGGGCAAGCGCGTTTTGGTCCGCGTGGACTTCAACGTGCCGCTCACCGAGGGTTCTGTGGTCGACGACACACGTGTGCGTGCAGCGCTGCCCACGTTGCGATACCTCGTCGATCATGGCGCACGGGTGATCATCGTCTCGCATCTTGGCCGGCCCAAGGGCGAGCCCGACCCGCAATTCTCTCTGCGCCCCGTGCGTCGCGTGCTCGCGCGTCTGCTGGGACGCAACGTTCACTTCATCGATCAGGTGATAGGTCCCGATGTCACTGAAGCGGTAGGACGCATGGTCGACGGTGAACTACTCATGCTCGAGAACGTACGATTCCATCCCGGGGAGAAGTCTAACGACCCGGGGTTCGCGCGCGAGCTCGCGGACCTTGCCGATCTCTTCGTCAACGACGCCTTCGGCGCTGCGCACCGGGCTCACGCCTCGACCACAGGCGTGGCGGACTACCTGCCTGCATACGCGGGGATGTTGTTGGCGCGTGAGGTCGAGACGCTCACCGACATGCTTGCGAATCCCGAGCGCCCGTTCGTTGCAATCCTGGGTGGCTCGAAGGTCTCGGACAAGTTCGGCGTTATAGACCGCCTGCTCGAGTGCGTTGACGTACTCATCATCGGTGGCGGCATGTGTTTCACCCTGCTCGTCGCCAAGGGAGTGGGTGTGGGACACTCGATCGTCGAGCAGGATTGGATCGAACCGGCAAAACGGATGCTCGACAAGGCCGTCGAGCGGGGGGTCGATCTGCTGTTGCCGGTCGACTTCGTAGTGGCAGAGGCTATGGCGGAGGACATCGATACCCAGATCGTGGGTCGGGAAGAGATTCCCGATGACATGATGGGGCTGGACATAGGCCCCACAACCACGGAATTGTTCACCGGCGCGGTTTCCTCGGCGCGCACGATCTTCTGGAACGGGCCGATGGGCGTGTTCGAAATGACGCCTTTCGAAACCGGCACGCGCAAGGTGGCAGTTGCCGTTGCCCGCAACAACAGAGCAGCCTCGGTGGTCGGCGGCGGGGACTCGGTCGCCGCGCTCAAGAAGTTCGACCTCGAGGAGCGGGTGACCTTCGTCTCTACGGGAGGCGGCGCCTCTATGAAGTTGCTCGAAGGCTCGGAGCTGCCGGGTCTCGAGGCGTTGCTGGACCGAGATGCGAAATGAGCACAGGCGTTCACGCGGCCCGGGCATGAGGTGCCCGGCATGTGAAAGGGGATACGGACATGCATGAGCGACGCCCGATGATCGCGGGGAACTGGAAGATGTACAAGACCGCTGGCGAGGCGGCGATCCTCGTTCAGGACCTCGAGGAGAAGATCGCCGACGTGTGGGATCGGGTCGAGGCGGTAGTGTGTCCGCCGTTCACGGCACTGAAGTCGGTCTCAACAGTTATCGAGCTCGACAGGTTGCAGCTCGGACTCGGCGCGCAGAATGTGTACTGGGAAGACGAGGGGGCGTTCACCGGTGAGGTGTCGCCTCGCATGCTCGTTGACCTGCGATGCGACTACGTGATCATCGGGCATTCAGAGCGCCGGGAATTCTTCGGCGAGACAGATGAGACGGTGAACAGGAAGATCAAGGCGGTGCACGCGCACGGCATGCTCCCCATCGTGTGCGTCGGTGAGACGCTGGCTACGCGCGAGGCGGGCGAGACTGACGAGCATGTCAGGGGTCAGGTCAAGGGCGCCCTCGAAGGAATCGACGCCGAGAAGGCCGGCGACCTGGTGATCGCCTACGAGCCCATCTGGGCGATCGGTACGGGCCGTACGCCCACGCCGGAGGATGCGAACGATGTCGCTCGCTCGATTCGTGCGACTGTGGGTGCGATGTTCGGCCAGCCTGCAGCTATGAGCATGCGCGTCTTGTACGGAGGCTCGGTTAAGCCGGAGAATGCCGTGATGTTCCTGGGAGAGCCGGACATCGATGGCGCGCTCGTGGGTGGAGCCGCGCTCGACGCCTCTTCGTTCGCGGGCATCGTGTCCGCAGCGCTCTAGGCAATCGAATGGCTGAGAATCTGCCCGCGGCGCTCATCATCATGGACGGCTTCGGGTGCGCTGACCCGGGTCCGGGTAACGCGATTTCTGCAGCTCGGACACCGAACCTCGACGCCTTGTTCGCTGCGTATCCGTGGACATGCCTGCGCGCGTCGGGGTTGGCGGTCGGGCTTCCGGATGGGCAGATGGGAAACTCCGAGGTCGGTCATCTCAACATCGGTGCGGGCAGGGTGGTGTTCCAGGAGCTCACGCGCATCGATCAAGCGATCACTGATGGCTCGCTTGGCGAGAACCCGGTGCTTGCCTCGGTCATAGACGGGGCGGTGCAGCAGGGACGCGCGATCCACTTCATGGGGCTGCTGTCAGACGGTGGTGTCCACAGTCATCAAGAGCACCTGTACGCCCTGATCGAGATGGCATCCGGTCGGGGTGCTGCCCAGATATTCGTTCATGCCTTTCTCGACGGACGGGATGTGCCCCCACGCTCGGGCGCAGCGTATGTGCACGACCTCGTAGACCGCATGCAGCAGATAGGCGCAGGGCGTGTGGCGACCGTGATGGGGCGCTACTACGCGATGGATCGCGACAAGCGCTGGGAGCGTGTGGAGCAGGCGTGGCGGGCGATGGTGCTTGGTGATGGCGTGATCGCCTCTGATCCCGAGCAGGCGGTGCTGGATTCGTATGCCGGGGGCGTAAGTGACGAGTTCGTCTTGCCGACCGTGATCGAGTGCGACGGGCAACCAGTGGCCCCGCTGCGCGACGGTGACGCGGTTGTCTTCTTCAATTTCCGTCCCGACCGCGCACGGGAAATCACCCGGTCGCTCGTGGATCCGACGTTCGACGGATTCGCACGGTCGGCCGTACCCGGATTGAGCTTCGTGTGCCTCACCGAGTATGACCCGACCATAGCTGCGCCCGTCGCGTTCCCGAAGAGTTTTCCGTGCTGCACGCTTGCCGACGTGATCGCCGAAGCCGGTTTGCGACAGCTTCACATCGCGGAGACAGAGAAGTACGCGCACGTCACCTTTTTCCTCAACGGAGGGCAAGAGCAGCCCAAGGTTGCAGAGGAGAGGGAGCTTGTCGCCAGTCCGAAGGTAGCGACGTACGACTTGCAACCTGAAATGAGCGAACCAGAAGTCACGGACCGCCTGGTGGATGCCATAGAGAGCGACCGCGCCGACATCTACATCGTCAACTATGCGAACTGCGACATGGTGGGACACACAGGCGTGTTCGAGGCTGCAGTCCGGGCGGTAGAGGCTGTCGATGATGGCGTCGGGCGCGTCGTGTCGGCCATTCGCGAGAAGGGCGGGGTAGCGATCATCACGGCCGATCACGGAAACGCCGAACAGATGATCGACTCGGACGGGGTAACGCCGTTCACGGCCCACACCCCGGGCGAAGTACCTATGTGCGTGGTGGCCGACGGCGTTCGCGACCTCGGCGAAGACGGGATACTCGCCGATGTCGCACCTACACTCGTAGCTCTCATCGGCGTCGATAGACCTGCGGAGTGGACGGGGCGCTCGCTCCTGCTATACTGATTCCTCGGCTTTGCCTCACCCCGTGGATCTCCGCGGTCAAGAAGGAGTGAATCTGTGAACGTGTTCGTTGGACTCATCCTCGTTATCCATGCGATTGTCTGCATCGGGCTCGTTGTGTTCATCCTGCTGCACTCGGGCAAGGGAACCGGAGTCTCGTCGATGTTCAGTGGCGTCATGCCTACCACGTCGACCGGTACCGGGATCATCGAGAAGAACCTCGATCGGATCACCATCGGGCTGGCGCTGGTGTTCGCCGTGACGAACCTGCTTCTGATGATTCTCTACACGCCCGGCGTGTAGCCCGCTCGTCTGATACAGCAGTATGCATAGACCACGGTGCGCCTATTCATAGGCGCATTTCTGGTTTCCGGGGACTGCGCTGCACGGCACTTGCGAAGGGTTGTCTTTTGCTCGAAGTAGGGCAAGACTGTTCTATGCAAGGAGATTTGCGCGGCGAACGTCGGACCGCGTGTCTGTTGCGGGGGGCGTTTACGTAGGTGTAACGGTTGATTCCGACATGCCGCCCGCGTTGCAGTCAGTCTGAGGTAGGTGTTCCGATATCGGAGGGAGGGTGCGCGTTAATGGAGAGATTCCGTAAGGTACTTTCGATTTCGTTGAGCCTGGTGCTTGCGCTGGCAGTTGTCGGTGCATCAGGTTGCACGTCCGGAGGTGAAGAGGGCGAAGATTCCGGTGCCGTGGAGAAGATGGGCGGAACGTTCAACTTCTACATCAGCGAGCCGGCTTACATCGATCCGTACAACCTTCAGGAATCCGAGGGTACGCAGGTCGGTCAGGCAGTGTTTGACTCTCTGGTCGCTTTTGACTATCTGACGTCTGACATCATGCCTGCCGCCGCAGAGAGCTGGGAGTCCAACGAGGACGCGACCGTGTGGACGTTCCACCTGGTCGAGGGCGCCACGTTCCACAATGGCGATCCCGTCACCGCTGCCGACTTCAAGTACGCGTGGGAGCGCATCAGCAACCCCGTGACCGAGTCTGAGATTTCTTATCACCTTGGATCGGTCAAGGGCTACGAAGAGATGCAGGCCGGCACGGCCACCGAGCTTGAGGGTGTCGTCGCCGTTGACGATCTGACTCTCGAAGTAACTCTGATCGAGTCCTTCGCCGACTTTGAGTTCGTAGTCGGCCACCCGGCTCTCGCGCCGGTGCCGCAGGATGCAGTCGAGAATGGCACCGATGTTGACGGTGAGATGGTTGCCTTCTCCGATATGCCTATCGGTAACGGCCCCTTCATGATGAGCGAGCCGTGGGCACACGATCAGTACGTCAAGGTCGAGAAGTTCGCCGACTACTACGGCGAGGAGCCCTATCTGGACGCAGTGAACTTCGCGATCCTGGCCGATCAGGACACCGCGTTCCTGGAGTTCCAGGCCGGCAACCTTGACTTCGTGCCGATTCCGACCGGTCAGATTCAGAGCACGGTCGACGAGTTCGGCGAGAGCCCCGACGGCTACTCGATCAACCCTGGCGAGCAGGTCAGCCTTGGGCCAGAACTCGCGACGTACTTCCTGCTCGTGAACAACACCGATGAGATCCTCTCGAACGCGAAGCTCCGCGCGGCGCTGTCTTTGGCCATCAACCGCGAGCAGATCGCCGAGAAGGTCTTCGAGGGCACGCGAGTTCCCGCAACGGGCATCGTGCCTCCGGGCATCGTTGGTTTCCAGGAGGACGGCTTCCAGTACTCGAAGTACGATCCCGAGGCAGCCGCGGCCATGCTCGAAGAGGCTGGCTATCCCGGTGGCGAGGGTCTGCCCAGCATCACCCTCTCGTACAACACCGGTTCCGGCCACGAGGACATTCTCGCCCTCGTGAAGGAGGACTTCGCTGCTATTGGTGTCGAGTCCGAGCTTGAGGGAACTGAGTGGGCTCAGTACCTGGACATGCTTGACGCGAAGACCTACCAGATCGGACGTCTGGGCTGGATCGCCGACTACCCGATCATGGACAACTTCCTGTATCCGCTGTTCCTGACCGACGCTGGTGACAACTACACCGGCTTCAGCGATCCCGACGTTGATGCCAAGCTGTCGGAAGCACGTCAGGAGACAGACCAGGACGCCCGTGTTGAGCTGTACCGTGAGATCGAGACTACGGTCGGCGACGAAGCCGCCATGATCCCGGTGATGTTCTACCGCCATACGCGCGTTGCATCTGACCGCGTGAACGAGGGAGTGTACAGCCCCAACGGGCTGTTCAACTTCGACCAGGTCTGGCTGACGGCTGAAAGTGCCGAGTAGTCATCGCCTGCGCTGACAACCGTACACCGGGGCGCCCTCGCGGCGCCCCGGTGTCACGTTTGGCACCTGATTTGATTCCGAGTTCTTCATACCGGCGCTCTACGGACTAGGTCACATCCCATGCTCAAGTACATGTTCCGGCGCGTGCTCCAGATGATCCCGGTCTTTCTGGGCGTCACCTTGCTTCTGTTCCTCCTGCGCGCTCCCGGGGTGCTTCCGGGTGATCCCGTGCGCATGATCACCGGCGACAAAGCGATTTCCGATGAGCTGTACCAGCAGATAGTCGAAGAGAACGGCCTGGATCAACCCCTGTGGAAGCAGTACACGCTCTACCTCGGGCAGATGTTGCAGGGCGACCTGGGGCAGTCCTTTCAGAAGAGCCGCCCCGTCGTGGACATCTACGCCGACAAATTCCCGAATACGATTCGCCTGGCGTTTGCGGCGATTCTCATAGAGGCCGTCATGGGTATCGGGGCCGGCCTCATCTCAGCAGTGAAGCGCTATTCGTTCTCTGACGTGTTCGTCACCTTGACCACATCTGTTCTCGTTGCTGTGCCCGTGTTCTGGCTGGGCATGCTGCTCCAAATGTTCTGGGGCATCAAGATGAAAGAGTGGACGGGCGGCGCCTTCTACCTGCCCATATCGGGCATGGGAGATCCGCCCGACCTCGTCCATCTGATCTTGCCGGCATTCACGCTCGCCTCGGTCTCGGCAGCGTACGTAGCGCGCATCATGCGCAGCCAGATGCTCGAGGTTCTGGGTCAGGACTACGTCCGCACAGCACAGGCAAAGGGTCTCGCGCAGTCGGCCGTCGTTCGAGATCATGCGCTGAAGAACGCGCTTATCCCCGTCGTCACTTTCATTGGAATCGACTTCGGAGTCATGATGAGCGGCGCGATCCTCACCGAGACGATCTTCAGCTGGCCGGGTGTAGGGCGGGAGATATTCCTCGCGATCGGACAGCGTGACTGGCCTGTGGTGATCGGCGGAGTCATCATCATCGTGCTCGCCGTGATGTTCATCAACCTGCTCATAGATCTCAGCTATGCCTTCCTTGACCCGAGGATCAGATACGGAGGTGCGGCAGAATGAGCGAGCACCACGACCCTCACGTGCCGCACAGCCACGATAGCGACCCGCTGAATCGCGGTGATATCGGAGATGCGGCGGGGCACGCTGTCAAGGATGCCGGGTCCGTCATGCCGGTGGCTCCGCTTCCCGGTGGTGACCTCGCCGAGCTTGGGTCCGGTGCGCCACGAACCCTGTGGGGCGATGCCTGGCGGCGACTGCGCAGGAACAAACTCGCTATGGCGGGCCTCGTCTGGCTCGTTGTTATCGTGATAGTGATCTTCTCGGCGGATCTGTGGGTGCCGACATACTTCTCGAGTCCCTACGATCCAGCGTACGATGCTCTCCAACCACCTTCGCTGCCGGAACATCCGTTTGGCACCGACAAGCTGGGCCGCGATGTGTTCAGCAGAGTCATCTACGGCGGGCAGATCTCGCTTGCTGTCGGAGTCGTAGCGGTGAGTATTTCGCTCGTGATAGGGCTCGTACTTGGCGCCCTGTCGGGCTACTACACCGGGATCATCGACGCCTCGATCATGCGCTTCGCGGACATCTTCTTCGCGTTTCCCTACATCCTGTTTGCAATCGCACTCATGGCGGTCTTCAGATCGAGCGATTCGGAGTTCGGCAACAGCTTCTGGCCGGTCTTCATCGCCATCGGCATACTTGGATGGCCGTCAATCGCCCGAGTGTTCAGATCATCGATCCTGTCGGTGAAGGAGAATGAGTACATCGATGCGGCTCGCGCCATGGGGGCCGGTGACCTCAGGCTCATGGTCCGGCACATCATGCCTAACGCGATCGCGCCGATTATTGTCTACGGCACGATGAGCGTTGGCGGCGCGATTCTCGCAGAGGCCGCACTTTCATTTCTTGGCATGGGCGTTCAACCGCCTGAGCCGTCCTGGGGCCTTATGCTCTCCGAAGCGAAGTCCTTGATGTTCGCAGCCCCCTGGCTGACGATCTGGCCCGGGCTTGCAATCCTGACCACCGTGCTTGCGTTCGTTCTCATGGGTGACGGCATGCGGGATGCGCTCGACGTGAAGATGAAGGACTGATCCATGTCGCTACTTCGAGTGAACGACCTTAAGACACATTTCTTCACGCGGGATGGCGTGGTCAAAGCAGTCGACGGCGTCACGTTCTCTCTCGACAGCGGAAAGACGCTGGCAGTGGTCGGGGAGTCCGGCTCGGGCAAGTCCGTGACGGCCCTGTCGCTGATGCGCCTCATCCCGGACCCTCCCGGAAAGATCGTCTCCGGGCAGGTTCTTTTCAAGGACGAGGATGTCCTGATGATGTCCGAGTCGAAGGTCCGCGCCCTGCGCGGCGATCGAATCGCGATGATCTTCCAGGATCCCATGACGTCACTGAACCCCGTGTACCGCGTAGGCAAGCAGATCGGCGAGTCGCTTCGACTGCACAAGGGGCTGTCGAAGAAAGAGGCTCTCGATCGGGCGATCGAGCTGTTGAACATGGTGGGGATCCCCAACCCGGCAGATCGTGCCAAGGACTATCCACATCAGTTCTCGGGGGGGATGCGACAGCGCGCGATGATTGCGATGGCACTCGCGTGCGATCCCGATATTCTGATTGCCGACGAGCCGACGACCGCTCTCGACGTCACGATTCAGGCGCAGATTCTCGATCTCATGCTGGCATTGCAGGAGCGCACAGGTACTTCGATCATCATGATCACACATGATCTTGGCGTGGTGGCCGACATGGCCAATGACGTAATGGTCATGTACGGGGGCAAGCAGGTCGAGTACTCCTCGGCCGATGAGGTCTTCTATTCGCCGATGCATCCGTACGCATGGGGCCTGCTCGACAGTCTTCCGCGTCACGATGTCGACGAGAAAGGCACGCTGCTGCCCATTACCGGCCAACCGCCCAGCCTTATTCAGGTGCCGAGCGGATGCTCGTTCCATCCACGCTGCCCTTACGCGCAGGCGGTATGCGCATCCGAGGTCCCCGAATTGCGCGAGGTTAGGCCCGGCCATCTCGCCGCGTGCCATTTCTCCGGTGAGGCCGGGTTCGAACGCGGCTCAGCCGTCAAGCAGGGGGAGGTGGCCTAGATGGGCGAGCTCCTTCGAGTGGATAACCTCGTCAAGCATTTTCCGGTGGAGCAAGGTGTACTGAGTTCCCGGCTGAGCCGCAAAGTGAAGGCGGTAGACGACGTCTCCTTCTCCATCAATGCCGGCGAGACGGTGGGTCTGGTGGGCGAGTCGGGCTGCGGCAAGTCGACAACGGGCCGTTGCATCATGCGCCTTATCGAACCTACCTCGGGTACTCTGATGTTCGATGGCACAGATGTCATGGCGCTCAAGGGCAAGGCGTTGAAGGACTTCCGGAGGAACGTCCAGATCATCTTCCAGGACCCGTATGCATCACTCAATCCGCGCATGACCATCGGTGAGATCGTGTCGGAACCACTAGTCATCCACGCGGTCGGAACCAAAGCCGAACGGCTTGCCCGCGTGAAAGACCTGTTGGACACAGTCGGCCTGAATCCCGAGCACATCAATCGGTATCCCCATGAGTTCTCGGGGGGACAGCGTCAACGCATTGGTTTCGCGCGGGCGCTCGCACTTCAGCCCAAGCTTATCGTGTGCGATGAGCCCGTCTCGGCGCTCGATGTTTCGATTCAGGCCCAGGTCATCAACTTGCTCGATCAACTCCAGGACGAATTCGGTCTGACGTACTTATTCATCGCGCACGACCTTTCGGTAGTGCGGCACATTTCGGATCGCGTGGCGGTGATGTATCTGGGCAAGATCGTTGAGTTCGCGGACTGGAAGGAGCTCTACGACGCGCCGCACCACCCGTACACCCAGTCCCTGCTTTCCGCCGTGCCTGTGCCCGATCCCGCGAAGCAGCGCGAGCGGTCCAGAATCATCCTCGAGGGCGATGTCCCCAGCCCGATCGATCCTCCGAGTGGATGCAACTTCCACACACGCTGCCCGATCGCCCAGTTCCCGATCTGCTCCGAGAAGCTGCCCGAGTTGCGTGATGTAGGTGGCGGACACACCGCCGCGTGTCACTTCGCGGCGCCATTCCCGATCGCTCTCGAGCAGGCGCACGACCATACACACCCGCATGTCGAATCGCCCGTAGCGGTCGGCGACGGCGGTCATGAGCAGGGGTAGTCAGCGATTTGGCGTATTGCTATACTTGCCCACGCTGTCCCAGTGATGGGCGCACGCGCGAGAGTGGCGGAACGGCAGACGCGCTAGCTTGAGGGGCTAGTGTCCTTCGGGACGTGAGGGTTCAAATCCCTCCTCTCGCACCATTGTGATGTCTCAGGACATCGTGGACAGATGTGTCACGACATCGTGGACACATCGGCTCCTCCGATGGCCTGATTGTTCTTGGTCGGATCGTGGGTGAGATGCCTCAGCATCTCACCCTCTTCCGTCAGGATCCGGACATCGAGATCGGCCACGAGCATGATCACCTCAGTGTACTTGTGAGCGCGCCCCACGCCGATGTGGTGAAGGCGCCCTTTGTGCCTGAGCGTCACCGCCCCACCTCCGTCGATCCGATCTCTTCGCACCCGCGTCCCCTTCGGCAGGTCGAGCTCAGGTCCGATCGGACGCGCCTTGTCCCGAGCGTCGAACGCTTCTCTCGGAGTCATGCGTCCCCGGGCACGGTGAGGGCGGACCTCGTTGTAGTAGGCGGCGAAGGTGTCGATCTGGGCTTGCAGCATCTTGATGTCTGTCGCCCTCGGCTGCTTGGCTAGGTAACCCTTGAGGGTCTGATGGAATCTCTCGACCTTGCCGCAGGTCTGCGGGTGGTAAGGCCGGGAGTGGTGGTAGGCGATTCCTAGCGAGAGCAGCTCGGCCTCGACGATGTTGGAACCACCGCGGTGCCATGCCGTGTAGACGCAGCCGTTGTCTGTGAGAAGCGACGCCGGATAACCCCAGGTGGCGGCGGCGGAATCGAAGACGCGAAGCACGTCGGGGGCAC
>JBGSMX010000207.1:0-2574 GCA_041739935.1 Coriobacteriia bacterium
CGCAGAGGACGCGAATGCCACGTAGCGACCATCTGCACTGACCGCCTGGCCGAACTCGAAAGTGCTCTCGTTATTGGGCAGACCGCCATCGTAGGCGACGTCGACACGCTCGACCGTACCGGTCGGCGCCCAGGCGCTGGCAACCGATGCGAACAGCAAAGCGGTTACCACCGCGACCGACACAACAACCCAGCGGAGTCTCACCGAAACGTGACTCATGGTTCCCCCATCCATCGGCATCTCATCTCGATTCTAACTCGCAACACCCTTCCAATCTCGGCTGAATTGGCGAAAATTCGTCCCCGTCACTCCAGCGTATCTTCCACAGCGTCGCGCACGCCTTGCGGCGAAGCTCGAAGCTCGCCGAAGAACGTCACCGTGGTGATGTCGGCCTTGTTGCTCATGAGTGCAGCTCCGGTCGCGGGGCCGAGCGCATCGGGCTTGGTGAGCGCATCGAAGACGGTCCGGGCAATCAGCGTCGCGCCCGCCGCTTGGGGGTGGACTCCGTCGAGCTTGAACACCTCCGGGTGGCTCGCCGTGGCCGTATTGATGTCTATGAGACCGCATCCGAGATCGCGTGCAAGGCTCTCGATCGCACCGCATATCTCGGGGATCGCCCGTTCATCCATGCCGTAGCGAACGGTCGCGCTCCGACCCAGCCGGAATAGCGCCGGAGGCGTCAGCAACCAGACGGCCGGGTTCGATTCGAGCGACTGATAGTGCAGGGCCAACTCCCGGTAGTCGTTGCGAAACGAATCGACTCCCCTCCAGTTGTCGCCCCTGGAATCGTTCGTGCCGAGCATGATGAGCACGGTGTCGGGCTTGAAGGCGGTGCTCGATGCGAACGCCTCGCTGTCCCAGTAGGGACGGTCCGCAGTCCGCTGGGCCGCATGACCGTTGACGCCGAAGTTTCGCACGCAGAATCGCTCCCCGAGCATCGCCCGGAGTTGCGCGGGGTATGCGTTCTTCTTCCGGTGCCAGACGAGAAACCCGCGCGTGATGCTATCGCCGACGCAGGCGATTCTCACGCCTCGCACGCATCCTCTCCGGGTGCACCGAGCTTGTCATTCAGCTCATTCACTGCGGCTTCGAGATCCTCGGCCGTGCGCATCGAGGTGGCGGTCGGGTAACTCGTGGTGACGAAGTGCTGGGCGAACGGGAAGACGGCCGCCTCGAACGGCTTCGGATCCAGCATGCCCCGCCCGAAGGTGTTGGAGCACAGTGAGATGGCGTCCAGCGGCAGCTTGAGCGCCTGCGTCATCTCCCCGGGGTCGAAGATGAGGCTGAACGGCTTCGTGCTGTGTTGCAGCTCGCCGCCGTAGTCCACCGAGAGGTTGCCTTCGACCCACACGCGCTGGTCGAGTGCGGTCAGCACGCCGTCCGTCATGTCGGCCACCAGCGCCAGGCTGTTTCCGGTCTGCTCGCTCGCCACGTCGACGATGACCTCTCCGCGATACGACGTCGTGACCACCGAATGCGACGTGCTGGGCAGCGTGAATCCCCGGCGCGGATCGTGGCTCGGCGCGTTGCTCTCGTACTCCTCGATGATCCACGATAGAAGGCCGGTCTCGCGGTTCTCGGCCATGAGGTAGAACTCTACCCGGCTGCCCCAGAAGACGTTCGTGTGAACGTTGAACGCGCTGACGATCGCGCAGGGTCGCGCCGGAGTGTCGTCAAACATCGCCGAGGGGTACAGGCTGTAGCCCGGCGGCAAGAGGCGTTCCGCAGCGGCCGCATCGGTGATCTCGAACGCAAGAAAGACGGCGTACGGCTCGACGATGAAGCTCATGTACGGATCGGTGCGAGACCCTCGTTCGGTGATGTAGTCCTGGATTCGGCGCGGCAGCTTGCGAAGGAAGCCCATGCCCTGAACCCTCATCGCGACCGTGCTGGGCACGACCGTCTTCTCGGTGTTCTTGACGAAACGCCGAAGGTCCGCAGATCGCATGACGTCGACATCCTCTCTTTGCGGCACGCACGTGCATGGAGGTGTGCTCCGGTGCCGAGGATATCAGGTTGAAGCGTCGGCTACCCGGCTACTTGAGTCCGGCTTCGAGGTCTCCGGATTCGTCCATGAGCTCCACGCCTGCGTGCAGTCCTCGACCCTCGAACACCAGCGAGTCGCCCCGGCTCAGCCTCACGCCGATCTGCGCGTCGAGGCTCTCCCAGACCGTGCCGTCCATCGAGCCGAGCACCGGCGAACGAAGCTCTCCCGGATGCGCGCCCTCGATGGTGAGCTCCAGCCGCAGCCCGGCCTGCTCGAGGGTCATGCGCGCTTCGCCACCGCGGATGGAGAAGGCCCGCATTTTGGCCCCGTTGTGGGTGGTGAACTCGTGCAGCGTCCCATCGTGCAGCAGTCCCACGATGTAGCCCACGAACGACCCGCCGAGCCACGGGATGCGTGCCACCGAGATCGTCACCGAGGTCCCGGCGGCATCGAAGTGGTTGCTCTGTGCCCACACCCAGGCACTCGGGAACGATCGACCCCAGTCCTTCTCGACGTATCCGCGCCCACCGCCGAAATCGAGCGCGGCGCCATCGATCTCGAGCTGACCGTCCACCGAGTGATCGAGC
>JBGSMX010000221.1:0-4069 GCA_041739935.1 Coriobacteriia bacterium
GCCGGCCTTAGACTTCGGCGTGGTACCAAGGAGGTCCAATGCATTCACGCCAAGCGCGCATCGTAGCAATCGTTGTCACCGTCATAGTCGTGGTCGCTGCCGGAGTAGCGGCATATATGTTTCTCGGCGGGGAAGACCCCATCGCCCAGGTAAGCTCTCCGTGGCCGGTGGCGGACTCGGAGCGCAGCGTACCCAAGCCGGAGGCGCCCCCCGTGTGGCCGCTGACGGGCTTGCCGGCACCTTCGGCCGAGGCGCCCGCAGCGATCCGGATCGTGTCGGTCAAGATCGAGAACTCGCCGGCCGCACGTCCGCAATCGGGCATCCAGTCAGCCGACGTGGTCTACGAGTCGATAACCGAGGGCGGGATCACTCGGTTCAACTGCATGTTCCATTCTACGAATCCAGACGAGCTCATCGGTCCCGTACGAAGCGCACGCCTGGCTGACACGGACATCGTGCCGCAGTATTCCGCACTGTTCGTCTTCTCCGGCGCGAGCGGGGTCGTCAACTCCGCTGTGCGGTCGGCCGGACTGGAGAACCTGTCCCAGGATGTAGGCGTAAGCACCGGCTACAAGCGGGTATCGTTCAGATCCGCGCCTCACAACCTCTATCTGGATCTCGCGGTGATTCGCGAAGAGGCGCAGCGACGCGGCTTTGCGACCGCCCAGTCTATCAAGCCGCTCGCGTTCGAGCGGGGTTCGGCGGCCGCGACACCCACGGTCTCGCACGTCACGATCCCGTTTTCGACAGCGAACACGAGCGAATGGACCTACGATCCGGCCACGGACGCCTACCTGCGCGAGAACAACGGCAGGGAGCATACGGATTCCCTGACCGGCGAACAGATCTCCGCGAAGAATGTGGTGGTTATCTGGGCCCGGATGGTACCGCAAAGCAAGCGCGACGTGAGCGGTTCGACGACCTACGATATCGAGCTCACCGGCTCGGGCCAGGCGACCATCTTCCGCAACGGCGAGAAGCTCGATTGCACCTGGAACGCGACCGCGGACACGCCGCCAACGTTCAAGGCGGCCGACGGCACCGCCGTGCGACTCGCGCCGGGCAACACCTGGTTCCAGGTGGTGCCGACAAGCGTCAACATCAGCCTGGAGTAGCCCCGGGGGCTGTGCGAGACACCCCGGCACTCGTCACTCCGGTTGTTACGCCTGTGCGGTGCGAGTACAATCTCGAAGTCACCCGCACCAGTGTTTCCCGCGCTCACGCGCGCATCTTTGAGGCAATCGAGTGGAGGAGTCGTCATCGTGGCCGATACGTTCAAAGAGATCGGTACCCTGCGCGTCAAGACCGGTCTGGCCGAAATGCTCAAAGGCGGCGTCATCATGGATGTCGTGAACGCCGAGCAGGCGAAGATCGCCGAGGACGCGGGGGCCGTAGCGGTGATGTCGCTCGAGCGCGTTCCCGCCGATATCCGCGCTTCGGGCGGTGTGGCTCGCATGGCCGATCCGACGCGGGTGGAAGAAATCGTGAATTCCGTCTCTGTGCCGGTTATGGCCAAGTGCCGCATCGGGCACTTCGTGGAGGCGCAGATCTTGCAGTCGCTGGGCGTCGACTACATCGACGAGTCGGAAGTGCTCACGCCGGCCGATGAAGAGCACCATGTGAACAAGTGGGATTTCGGGGTGCCGTTCGTATGCGGATGCCGCAATCTGGGTGAAGCGCTCAGGCGCATCGGCGAGGGCGCTGCGATGGTACGTACGAAAGGCGAGCCCGGGACGGGCAATGTCGTCGAGGCGGTGCGACACATGCGCACCGTGACCGATGAGATAGCGTGGGTCGCCGGTCTGCGCGAAGAGCAGCTCTTCACCGCCGCGAAGGACCTGCAGGCACCAGTTGAACTGGTGAAGTGGGTGCACGACAACGGGAAGCTCCCGGTCGTGAACTTCTCGGCCGGCGGAATCGCGACACCGGCGGATGCCGCATTGATGATGCAGCTTGGATGTGACGGAGTCTTCGTCGGTTCCGGCATATTCAAGAGCGGCGACCCGTCGAAGCGTGCGAAGGCGATCGTCGAGGCAACGACGCATTTTGAGGATCCCGAGATCATTGCGAAGGTCTCGCGCGACCTGGGCGAGGCCATGGTGGGAATCAACATATCCGAGATTCCCGATTCCGAACGCATGCAGGAGCGGGGCTGGTAGAGTGCGTATCGGTGTCCTTGCACTCCAAGGAGCTTTCCGCGAGCACATCATGATGCTCGAGGCGCTTGACGTGAGCGCCATCGCCGTTCGACTTCCTGAACAGCTCAAAGCCATCCACGGTCTGGTGATTCCCGGCGGTGAATCGACGGCCATCGGCAAGCTCATGGAGACCTACGGGTTCTACGAGCCCATCGTCGAGCGTCACGACCAGGGCATGGCCGTGTGGGGAACCTGCGCCGGGGCGATCCTCGTAGCGCGCGAAGTGCTCGAAGCGGTTCCCGGCCAGCGCTCGTTGGGCCTCATGGACATCACCGTTCGGCGCAACGCCTTCGGCCGCCAGGTTGACAGCTTCGAGGCGGATCTCGATATCGCGAACCTCGAAGGGGAGGACTACCGAGGCGTGTTCATTCGGGCGCCGTGGATCGAGGAGGTCGGTGACGACGTGGACGTTCTTGCGCGTCACGACGGCGTCGCGGTTGCGGCGCGCGAGCATGACATGCTCGCAACCGTCTTTCACCCGGAACTCACCGGAGATCCGCGTGTCCACCGGTATTTCATCGAGGAGATCGTGGGTACCTGAGTCTCCTCGGCGAGAAAGGAACTGAGCACCCATGTCCGGACACTCGAAGTGGGCAACGACCAAACACCGCAAGGCCGCTCAGGACAAGAAGCGCTCGGCGCTGTTCGCGAAGCTCTCGCGGATCATCACGGTCGCGGCGAAAGAAGGCGGCGATCCGCACCCGGAGAACAACGCGCCGCTCGCGGCCGCGATCGCCAAGGCAAAGAGCTACTCGCTTCCCAAGGACAAGATTGAGAGCGCAATCGCCAAAGCGTTCGCCTCGGGTGAGGGCGCGAACTTCGAGGATGTCATCTACGAAGGCTATGGCGCTGCCGGGGTGGCGATCTATCTGGAGGCTCTGACCGACAACCGCAACCGGACCGCGGCCGACGTACGCAGCGCGTTCACGCGCGCGGGCGGCAATCTTGGAGCCTCGGGCTCCGTCGCGTTCCAGTTCGAGCGCAAGGGGCAGATCACCGTCGAGAAGTCGGAAATGGACGAGGACGAGCTCATGCTCATGGTCGCCGATGCCGGAGGCGAGGACCTCGAGGACGCCGACGAGACCTGGCTCGTCTACACGCAGCCGGCCGACATCATGCAGGTCAAGGACGCGCTCGAGACGGCCGGTGTTCCCGTGAAGGGCGCTGAGCTGGTGATGGAGCCGGTGAACGAGACCTCGGTGAGCGTTTCCGACGCGCGCAAGGTCCTGCGGCTGATCGACAATCTCGAAGAGCTCGACGACATCCAGACGGTCTATCACACGATGGAGCTGACCGACGAGATTGCGGCGGCACTGGAAGACTAGCCCGCGCGGTCCTGCGCACCGGCAGCGGTTTACCTTCGGCACCGCTTTGCGCTACCCTGAACATATGTTCGATTGCAGCCGGAGAGCGGGGGCGTGCGCGTGATCATCCTGGGCATCGATCCTGGGCTGGCGAACACCGGGTGGGGCGTCATCGAGAGCGTCGGCTCGCGATACCGCTGCATAGCCTACGGGTGCATCGCGACCTGTGCCGAGGAGTCGACTCCCGCGCGTCTCGCACGCATCCATCGCGAGGTCCTCGAGGTCATCGCGCGCTACTCGCCGCAGGCATGCGCCGTCGAAAACGTCTACTTCTCGACCAACGCGAAGTCTGCATTCGCAACCGGTCAGGCGCGAGGCGTGGCGCTCCTGGCGCTGGCCGACACCGGCCTGGAACCCGGCGAGTACAGCCCCGTTCAGATCAAGGCCGCCGTTGCAGGCACGGGCACCGCGGACAAGTCGCAGGTCGGATACATGGTGCGTGTGCTTCTCGGCCTCGACCACGAGCCGACCCCGGACCATGCCGCCGACGCGCTCGCCGCGGCCATC
>JBGSMX010000240.1:0-3583 GCA_041739935.1 Coriobacteriia bacterium
TCCCAAAACAAATCCTGCTTCATCTAGAATCGTCTGTGCCGGCACGAAGGAGCCTCGCATGAAACGAACCGGAATCGTGGCTGCGGTCGCAATCGCCGCAAGCGCCCTGATCGTGTGGGGTGTAGTCGCGTTATTCGGTGACACCGGGTCGGCACCGCGAACCACTTCGCTGTCCCTGCCTGCGCAGACCGACTCCGAAAGCACGACCGCGAGCGCCGGCAGCATCGATGCATCCGGAACAGTTCGCGAGCTCAGCGAAGCGACATCCGATCCCGCGCAGCGCGACACGAGCGCGGCGAGCGCCCAGCCACAAGACGACGCTGTCTCCACCGACCCCGACGCACCGAACGACGGCACTTCTGCCAGCACCCCCGGCAACGCCGTCGCCCCGCCGGTCATCGTCACCGAACTCACGCTCGCTCAGCGGCGGGCTTGCTACTGGGACCTGGTTGCGGCGCAGGACCGCGCCGTGGCAGAAGCCGAGGCCGCCTATCCGCTCGATGCCGATCCTCCCGACATCGAGGCGCATCTGGCCTTGCGTGCCTCTCTGACCGAGGAGTACGAGGCCGCCGTCCGCGACGAGTACGACATCACTGCGGCTCAGCTCGCTGCAATTGCCGAGGAAGGCATCCAGGCCGGCTGGCCTATGCCCCCGCTTGAGGGCTGAGCAGCTAACACGGCTCGTCGGCCGTGCGCGCATCTGCGTCGCATTTGTGTCCGGTGTTCGGCCTTCGGCTTACGGCAGCAGAGACTCGAGCTTCGTGTAGACGGCGTCGCTCACCACGTCGCTGCCTCCGTACACGCGTATGTCAGTGTCGTAGCGTCGGTTGTTCGTGACGCACGTCTCGGCTACGGGCGACAGCGCTGCGGGCTTCGTCAGGAGCAGCACGCCGGAGTTCGCGCCTGCCGCACACCCGCCCACGAGTGCATCCGGGAAGTTCAGGCCAGTCGCCACGCCCATGTACGCACCGGTGGCCCACGTGTTGGTGATGCCGTTCTGCGCGATGATCGCCGCGGTGTCGTAGCGAGGGTCACCGCCCCACCGCGCCGCCCACGATCCACCGTTCGAGACGAACTTGAAGTCGATCTGGTCTTTGACCGCCTCGCTTACCGCCGTCACATCGCCTGCGACCACCCCATACTCGAAGCCGTTGCCGTCGATGCACGCTGCCGTCACGGCGGGCAGGCTTGTCGGCTTCGTGAGCAAAATCGGCATCTCCTGGCTGAATGCGAGTGGCGAGAGCGCAAGCGCGTCGGGGAACATGTCGCCGCGGGCGACAAGCGCCCACTGCGTGTCCTGGCCCCGGTTCGCGCGCATCAGACAGATTCTGTCTGCCACAGCCGCCGCTGTTGCATAGCGGTCGCTCCCGCCGAAGCGCAGCCACTGGATTCCCGCGCTCGTGAGCCCTCCCGTTGATCTGATTCGGATGCTGTCTCGTACCTGTCCGCGCCCTGAATGCGAGTGATGACCGGCTCGTAGAGCGGCCGAACGTCGGAGACGGCAGACACGCCGGATGCGGCGGCGACCATCGAGATCAGAATGCACACGACACACGCGAGCGACACGCCCACCTGTCCAAAGCGGCGCATAGGATCGGGCATCACGCTCACCCCCTCCCGCAAGCGGAACTCCCCATCCGTACATACCCACGCTGGCGGGAAGCTGCCGACGAGTGTCGGGGAAGGCTTGCCCGCTCGGCTTCGCGCGTCTCGCGATACCCCTTCCTCACGGCCGCCCAACCTGCGATTGTGGAGCCAGAGTCGGTACAGGGAGGCACCAGATGGACGAGCGCGAGCGCGAGCAGAGTCCGGCCGCCACGGTGGAGCCAAAGGCGGCCACACCGATAGCCGGTGCGATCGCCGGCATCGCGTTCGCGCTCCTGTTCGCCGCAAGCGTCGCGCTCATGATTTCGACGATGAGCGAGCTGACTGCGGACACGGGCGCCTGGCTGGAGAGCGGTGCGCGCCGGTTCCAGTTCGCCGTCGGACTACTTCCCTACGCCGGGCTCTTCTTCTTGTGGTTCATGGCGGTAGCGCGCGAGCGACTGGGAGGTCACGAGGACCAGTTCTTCGCGACGGTGTTCCTGGGAAGTGGACTGCTGTTCCTGGCGATGGTGTTCGCCGCAGCAGCGTCAGCAGGGGCGATAGTCGCGAGCTTCGGGAGGGATCCCGCCGGATTCGTAAGCAGTACCACGTATCTCTACGCCCGCCAGAACATCGCGCAGATATTCAACGTCTACGCGCTGCGGATGGCTGCCGTGTTCATGATCTCCCAGGCTACGCTGTGGGTGCGCACCGGCGTGATGGCCCGTTGGCTTGCGCTGCTGACGTACGCTGTCGCCGCAGTGCTGTTGCTCGTGGTGTCCCAGTCACTGTGGGTCGTGCTCGTGTTCCCGGCGTGGGTGCTTCTCGTGAGCTGCTATATCCTCGTCACGCACCTGCGCCCGACACACTGACGCGCCCGGCACGAAACTGATCCGGGTCCGGTTATCCCGCACCGTCCGCACGCCGCCGGTCGGCCGTCGCGATCCGGTGTCGTGATTCGACGATTGCCTGCACCGTGGCATCGGTGATGATCTGGGTCGCCGGGAATATGTTCTCGCGACCCAGCGTCCGCAGCATGCCGGTCCGCTCCAACTGGGCGCGCAGATCAGGACCCACACCGGCCAGCACCACCGTCACGCCGTTGCGCCGTGCGATCTCATGGTATCGCCGCAAGACCTCGATGAACGTGCTGCCCGGACCCTCCTGCCCGCGAACGCGGAAGACCAGGATCGCTCCGGTCGCGCCACCCGGGTCGGGCAGTGCCGCTTCGAATGCCTGGGCGCCGGCGAAGGTGAGCGAGCCCAGCCACTCGATCACACTCACAGTGTCGGGAGTCAGCTGCCCCGGAGCGGGGACCTCGATCAACCGGCCATCCTCGGCAAGTTCGATACCGATCGACCGCACCTCGACGCCCTGAGCGTACAGCCGCATCACGACCGCGAGCGCGATACCCAGGAGCACCGCGTACTGGATGGGCATGACCAGCGTTCCCACGAACGTCGTCGCCAGGATGGCGGCTGATTGCTGGCTCGAACGCCACACGCCCGCGATCGCATCGACGCCGATCGCGCGAACCCCGACGATCACGAGCAGGCTCGCCAGTACGGACATGGGTATCGCTTCCACCTGTGCCGAGAGGAGCAGCACGAGCGTCAGGATCACGGGGCCTACCACGAAGTTCGCGAGGCGGCTGCGCGCGCCGGCCTGCACGTTGAGTGCGGTGCTCGAAACCGATCCGCCAACCGGAACGCCACCGATGACGGCGGCGGCCACGTTGGCGAAGCCCTGACCAGTGAAGTCCCGGGACATGTCAGGGTAGCTGCCGTCGGTGTTCGGGGTGTTCTTGCTCACGCCGGCCGTCTGGATCAGTCCTATGAGCGAAACGGCGACTGCGGGCACCAGCATCGACCCCAGGCTGCTCAGCGACGGCAGGACGAGCGACGGCAATCCGGGCGGAATAGCTCCGACATCGCTCACCCGTGCTGCGTCGACATTCAGCACGTGCGCCAGCACCGAGATCGCTACCAAGGCCACGGCC
>JBGSMX010000252.1:0-17522 GCA_041739935.1 Coriobacteriia bacterium
GGGCCGGCAAGCGTGCCGGTTGCAAGACCGACGATCGCGACCCGGCCCAGCGAGACGAAGGCCGCGCGCGAGGGGCCAAGCCTGACGAGCGCGATCACGACGGCCAGATTCGCGATGCCAAGGCGCAGACCCGCCACGGGCACCGCGGGGAGCAGCCAAGACTCGGCGAAACCCAGGACCGCCGCCAACGCGAGGAGCAGCGCGGTCTCGGCGACCACACGTGTGTCTGGTGTCTCAGCGCGAGACTGCATCGAGATCTCCCCGGCTTCGGTCAGCAAGCCTGACGATGACGCGGTTCGGAGCGCACACAATGGGCTGGCCGGGCGCGAGCGTGCCGGCACGCATGCACAAATGATCGGGACAGCTCGATTCCGTGCAGCGCATGGTCCCGTCAGCGACTTCAAAGGTGACGGCACCCAGAGCGCCCTCGACCACATAGGTGGCATCGTGGTCCAGCGAGACGCGGGTGACCCCGCTCGGGCCCTTGATGATCGCACTTGAGTCCGCGGCATTGGGAGCAGCTGCGAGCAGCAACGACCCGACAACCAGGGCAACCACTATTCCGACTATGCCCAGGTCGCCGCGGGTCACGCGTCCTCAGCGTCCCCCGAAACCGTACCGGTCGGGACGAAGCCATCTACCTTCGAACCGCGACCGTCGATGCTGTGAGCCGGCTGAGCCCGTTCGCGCCCGCTCAGATCGATGCACTCCTGTGGGCACACAGCCACACACTGGCCGCAGCCGGTGCACTTCTCGTAGTCAACGACCGCGAGCAGATCGATCACATGGATCGCGTCCGACGGGCAGGCCTTCTCGCACTTCTTGCACGCGATACAACACATCGAGCAGTAATCCTTGCGTGCGCGCGGCTTGTCGTGTGAGTTGCATCTGACCACGATCTGCCCGGACCCGGGTCCCATGTGTAGCAGGCCGGCTCCGCCGCGCGGACACTCTTTCACGCAGAGTTCGCAACCGGTGCACAGCGATAGATCGACCACAGGCAGTCCGCGGGAATCCATCGAAATCGCCCCGAACGGGCAAACGCGCGCACAGTCGCCGTATCCGAAACACCCGGACGGACAGGTTAGATCGCCACCGGCAACCTTGGCCACTGCTGCGCATGACATGAGCCCGGAATAGCCGAAACTCCGTGAAGCCGCACGTCCGCCTCCGCAATGTCTCATCGAGACCGCTTCCGCAACTGCGCACGATTCGGTGCCGAGAATGGCTGCGACGGCATCGGCGACCGCTTGCCCGCCGGCCGTACACGCGTTGACCGGTGCATTCCCCGCGACGATGGCCGCTGCGGCGACGAAGCACGACGGGTTGCCGCAGGCGCCGCAGTTGGCGCCCGGCAGCGCGGCAAGCACTGACTCGACTCGCGGATCGACCTCTACGTGGAAGCGCCGAGAAGCAGTGGCGAGCATGACAGCAACCATGACGCCGATGGCGCTCAGTGCGCCTACCGCCTTCGCTACCAGGATCGGATCCAACCGTCACACCTCACAGTCCGAAGAGCGAGCCGAGGCCTATGTAGCCAAGCGAGAGCAGACCTGCGGTAATGAATGACATCGGAGTGCCCTCGAGCCAGGATGGGACGGGCGCTATGTCGAGCCGCTCGCGAAGCGCTGTGAACGCAATGAGTGCGAATCCGTAGCCGGCAGCGACGCCGAGAGTGTAGACGATGGCCTCTCCGAACCCGAACGAGTAGGGCATGTTCATCTTGAAGAAGCCGGGCTTGACCGCCTCGGTGGCGGCAGCGAGTACCGCGCAGTTGGTGGTGATCAGAGGCAGGAAGATGCCCATGGCGTGGTAGAGGCCAGGGCTGTACTTCCTCAGATACATCTCGACAAACTGCACGAGGCCTGCGATCACAAGGATGAACGCAGGGATGTAGAGAAACTCGCCTACGCCCAGAGGCTCGAGAATCCAGTAGTAGAACACCCAGGTCGCGGATGAAGCTATCGTCATGACGAAAAGGACCGCGAGACTCATCCCCACTGCCGTCTCCATGGAATTGGAGATGCCGAAGAATGAGCACAGCGCGATGAACCTGGTGAGAAGGATGTTGTTGATCAGCGCGGCACCGACGAACAGGAGCGCGAACTGCATCGGCATGCTCATCTCCGTCACAGCGACGCCCCCCTTTCGGTCCGCACGGCGGCCGTGGCCGCTCGTGCACGAAGCCTGCGGTTAATGGCGTAGGTTCCCGCGATGATGAAGCCGAACAAGATGAACGCGCCCGGGAAGAGCAGGACTATGTTGGGACCGCGATACCACTCGGGAAACGCAATCAGTGTCGCGCCGAGGAACTCCAGCTTGCCGCTGCCGATCAGTTCCCGAGTCGCAGCGAGCAGAACAATGACCACGGTGTATCCCACTCCCATGCCCAACGCGTCCGCGATCGAGAGCCAGACTCCATTGTGGTAGGCAAACGCCTCGGCACGACCCAGCACCATGCAGTTCACGACGATCAGCGGAATCCAGACTCCGAGGAATCCGTATACATCCGGCAAGAACGCCTTCATGGTGAGGTCGACGATCGTCACAAACGATGCAATCACCACGATGAAGATCGGGATGCGCACTTCATGTGGGATGAAGTTCCTGATCGCCGAGATGATGACGTTGCTCATGAGCGTTACGAAGATCACCGCGATGCCCATGAAGAACGAGCCTTCGAACTTGCTGGAAACCGCGAGTGCCGAGCACAGTCCGATCAGCAAGACGGTGAGCGGGTTCTCAAGAGAGATGCCGTCCAGAAACACCTCGGTCCACTTCTTCACTGTCCCGCCCCCTCTCCCTCGAGCACCCCGGCGTGGACAGCACAGGCCGCCTCCACACCGTGCCGCGCGCCGCGCGACGACTTGGTCGCGCCGGTGATCGCGTCGAGCTCCCGTACCTCTTCTGCCGCGTTTTGCGAATCGACCCCGACGAACTGCTCCAGGAACCACGGCAGGTCGACAATCTGCGTGCCGAGTCCGGGCGTTTCGTTCATCGAGATCACTTTGACACCGGTGACCAAACCATCTCTATCCAATCCGACTACCATCTGGATCGGACCGCCGTAGCCTCTCGGAGCAGTCCGCACGCCCCAACCCACCAGGGCGCCTGAGCCGTCGAGAGCCTCGTACACACCCATGACAGGGGTCTCGCCCGCTGCCTCTGTTGCGGCATCGGCAAGGTCCTCTCGCAGCTCGAAGCTCTCGGCCTCGGGCAGCACGGAGCCCAGTGCCTCGTTCTGGGCCTGCTGCTCCTGCGCGACGATCCTGTCCTTGGTGAGCGCGTAGGTTCCGGCAAGTCCTGCAGCCGAGACAGCGCAGACCACCGTTACGGAAAACACCATCTGGAGCGGCGACGCGGACTTCTTAGCCATTGCGCTTCACCCACCCAAAGGTGCGTGGGACAAACGCACGATCGATCAGTGGCGACAGCCCGTTCATGAACAGGATTGCGAATGTCGTCGTCTCAGGCATGGGCCCGAAGAAGCGCGTGGTCACGTTGAACACACCGCAGCCGATGCCGAAGATCAATCGACCCGCTCGAGTCATGGGAGACGTGACATAGTCGGTTGCCATGAAGAACGCACCCAGCAAGACCCCACCCGCGAGGACGTTGAAAACCGGATCGGAGCCGAACGCCCAGGACATGAGTGCAACGGTGCCTATGTAGCCTGCAGGTATCCTCCAGTCGATGATGCCTTTGAGAATCAAGAACACCCCGCCGGCAATCAACAGCGCACCCGATACCTCACCCAGGGACCCCTCGAGATTCCGGAACAGCAGCGGCACGTATTGGCTCGACAAATCGAAGCCATACGCCCCCGAAGCCGTGCGATCGGCGGCGGCGATCGCCAGTCGTGTCGCACCCGAAATCGCATCCAGCGTCCCCGTGCCGGCGACGTTGATGCCCCGGTACCAGCCGCCCGGCACGGACTGACTCGAGAGCACGCCAGCCCACGACATGACGATAATCGCCCTGCCGACGAGTGCTGGGTTGAACAGGTTCCATCCAAGCCCGCCAAAGATCATCTTCGCCAGAGCTATCGCTGTGAAACCGCCGACTGCCGCCATCCACCACGGAGTTCGAGGCGGGAGCGACAGGGCCAGCAGTAGCCCGGTGACGAGCGCACTGCCGTCGCCGATGGTCTGCGGCTTCTTCGCGAGGTAGTTCAGTCCGAACTCGGTCCCGACGGCCGATGCTATGCACGACACGAGAAGGATCACCGCGATCCAACCCATGTTGTACGCGGCCCACAATGCGGTCGGCGCGAGTGCTGCCACGACCCACAGCATTATCCGGGTGCAATCTTCGCTCGCCACGATGTGCGGCGAGGCGGCTATCGTCGTCCTCGGCATGTCGATTCTCTCGACAGGAGGTGTGCTTTCGAGGAGGCTGCTCATCGGTTATGCCCCCCGTGCCATCTGCGCGCTCTTGGCTCGCCTGATCAGTTGGACGAGTGGTCGGCGCGTAGGACAGACGTAGCTACAGCACCCGCACTCTATGCAGTCCATCGCATTGAGCTGCTCCGTGCGTTTCCAGTCACTTCGGTTCGCATAGATCCCGAGCGAGAAGGGACGCAGACCCATCGGGCAGGCGTCGGTGCACCGACCGCAGCGGATACACGCCTGATCGCCGTAGACAGCGGGTGCCGTCTCCGATGCGTCGAGCACGACAACCCCGGAAGTCCCCTTGACCACCGGAAGCGAGAGGTCGGAGACGCCCATGCCCGTCATCGGACCGCCGGCTATCACGCGGCCGACATCGCCGACGAATCCGCCCGCGTGCGCGATGAGTGCCTCGAACGATGTACCCAGGAGCGTCAGGTAGTTTCCCGGCCGGGCTACGTTGCCGGTGACCGTGACGATCCGTTCGATAAGCGGTTTACCCGCCTCGACCGCATCCGCCACTGCCGCTGCGGTGCCGACGTTCTGAACCAGCGCGCCGGCGGCCGCCGGCAACTTGCCGTGGGGCACCTCGGTGCCCAGCACCGCGTAGATCAGCTGCTTCTCGGCGCCTTGCGGATACCGGGTCTTCAGCGCAAGCACCTCAACATTGTCCCCGGCCGCTTCGCGCAGCGCGGTGACAGCATCGGGCTTGTTGTCCTCGACACCCACAACCGCCCGCGACGCTCCCACGGCATCGCGAATGATGCTCGCACCCGCGATGACGCGCGCCGGTGCTTCGAGCATCAACCGGTGATCGCACGTCAGGAACGGCTCACACTCGCAGCCGTTCAAGATCACGGTGTGGATGGGCATGTCCTTGGGCGGCGACAGCTTCACGCTCGTAGGAAATGCAGCGCCACCTAGCCCGACGATCCCTGCCGAGCGGACCACGTCCTTGACGGACTGCCCGGTGTCGACAGACTCGAATGCCGAGAAGTCCTGTTCCGGATCGCAGGTGATCTCGACAGCCATCACGCGTTGCCCGGACGCCACGATCTGCGGACGAATCGCCAGGACTTCGCCCGCGACCGGACTGTGCACGGGTGCCGAGATCATCGCCTCGACAGTACCGATCACCTGACCGCGAACGACTCGATCACCCTTGGACACCGTAGGTTGACACGGTGCACCCAGGTGCTGACTCATGGGAATAACGAGCGTTGCGGGAACCGGTGCCCGGGTTACGCTCGCATTCCTCGTCGCAGCTTTTCTGTCGTGCGGATGTACCCCACCCCTGAACCCCGAGTTCGTCAACAACGCTCCCCTTCGTACGACCCCCTGTGCGGGCATGTAGGAACGTTCTCGATGCGCCCGCAATATCCTGCCTGTCGGCCCAGTGTACATAACACGACCGACAGAGCCAGACGTCGGGGACAGGAAGCACGAGTGGCGGGAGGAGCGCAGACTACTCGGCGAAGAAGATCCCGATCTCGCGACTCGCAGATTCCGGCGAGTCCGAGCCGTGTACGACGTTCGCGTCGAGTATCAGGCCGAAGTCACCGCGAATGGTCCCAGGTGCCGCATCGCGCGGATTCGTGGCGCCCATAAGCTTCCTGCACACCACCACAGAGTCGGGGCCGGACAGAATCATCTTCACGACAGGGCCCGAGGTGATATATGCGATGAGTCCCTCGTAGAAGGGTTTGCCCTCGTGCTCGGCATAGTTGGCGGCCGCTTGCTCCGGCGTGACCTGGGACAGCTCGAGACGCTCCAGGCGCAGACCGGTGTTTTCGAAACGCTGGACGATTGCACCGGTCAGACCGCGCTTGACGGCGTCGGGCTTGATCATGATGTAGGTTCTCTGGTCCACGAGCTTCCTTTCGTCGAACATGGGATCCGAACCGCACGGCGGGTCGGCTGTGGGCGCTACTCCTGCGGTGCTTCCTCGGAAAGCGGCCATTCTATACCGGTGACCTTCCAACCGACGCCTTCGCGAACCAGGGTGACACCGTAGCGCATGGGCGTGCCGTTCTCCGGCGTGATGGAGACTACGGCATGCGAGGTCTTGGGCCCGCGGGCTATCGATTCGATCTCGAACTCGGCAAGCCCGGGGATCTTGCCCATCTCTTTGTCTATGTCGGCTGCGGGCACAGCAACCCAGAATTCCTCGACGGGTTCGCCCTCGGCTCTCGCCTCAAGCATGCCGGTCACGGTCATCGACTGCGTCGGGAAACCGAGACCGGAGAAATACGCCGCTGCAAATGCTGCTGCTATGACAACCACCACGAGCACCACCGTGGCCACCAGCGTCCATGGATTGCGCTGGGCTATGCGCTCCTGGCGCTCGACCCTGCGCGCCGCGCGATCCTGCTCGCGCATCTCATCCTCGGTCACGGTGAAGAACGCCGAGTCCATCGCGGGTTGATCGGCGAACAACTCCCCCGTGGTCGACGGATCGCCGGCGGTCGCTGTCGCCATGCCACCAACCGCGGATGCGCCCGGTATTCTCGAATCCTGGGGGCTGCCGGGCTCATCGAGCACAGGCGGCAACTCGCCGGTGGACCAGCCATCGACGATCACTCTCTCGCCGGGTACCTCAAGTGCCGCGCGACTTCTCTCGAAAGCGTCCCTGGCGGAAGACGACAGCGTGTAGCCGTGCAGCTGCACCGCCTTCTCGAATGACTTCGCCGCATCGTTGTGCTCTCCGAGCGCGAAAAACGCCATCCCGAGATTGGCCAGGGCTTTGCCACGCCCTTCGTAGGTGTCGAAACCGAGTGCGGCCTTGTATGCCTCTATCGCATCACCCGGCCGCTGCATCGCCATGAAGCACAGACCCAGGTTGTTGAGGGCCTTTCCGGGGTCCGGATTGTCCCCGTCAAGCGCCGCCTGGCGGTACGCAGACGCTGCCTCGGTGTGCTTCCCCATCTCGAACAGCGCGCCCGCCATGCCCTGTAGCGCTTTGTACCGTGTGGTGTAGTCAGGCTCTTCGAGTGCCGCCGAGTACGCCTCAACAGCTTCCGGATACTCACACAGCGCGACGTAAGAGGCGGCCAGGTTCGCCCGCACAGCTCCTCGGCGATCGTAGATCTCATCGCGAAGTGCCTGCGTGTAGACGGTCACGGCATCGGCATGCCGCCGGAGCCGCAGCAGCGAGTTACCGGCCATGTGGAACGCGGCACCCGAGCCCTCGGGCTGGGAGCCGGCGGCAGCCAGGAACGTCTTGGCCGCGGCGCGGTAGTCTCCGGCCTCGTACGACTGTTTTGCCTCTTGGAAGCGAGCTTCGTCCACGCGACTGCCGCGACTACTCTGTCGCGTTTTCGATGGTCACCGAGTTCATAACGTCGCCCACTGCGATCGAGTGGACGACGTCGAGACCCTCGACAACCTCGCCGAACACGGTGTACTGCCCGTCCAGGAACGGCTGGGCGCCAAGACAGATGTAGAACTGAGAGCCAGCAGAGTTGGGATCGGTCGAGCGCGCCATCGCAAGCGAACCGTCGAGATGCTGGCGGGAGTTGAACTCAGCCGCGAGCGAGTACCCCGGACCGCCGGTGCCGACCATGGGATCGTCGGTCTTGGAAAGCGGATCGCCGCCCTGAATGACGAAGTTCGGCTCCACGCGATGGAACTTCGTGCCGTCATAGAAGCCCTTCTGCGCCAGCTCGATGAACGCCGCCACATGATTGGGAGCGTCTTCCGGGTAGAACTTGAGTCGGATAGTCCCCTTGTCGGTCTCGATGACCGCAATCTCATTGCCGTTAGGCTTGTACGTTGGCGTGTACAACTCGCCCTCCTCGGTTACTGCGGGTTCCGCGCTTGCCGTCGATTCGGACGCGGTTCCCTCGGTGTTCGTCTCGGGGGTGGTCTGGGCAGACTCGCTCGAGGAGCAGCCCTGAAGTGCCAGAACGGAGAGCGAAAGCGCGACCACGAACAGCGCGATCGGCATACGGACAGATTTCATGGACATACGGCGCGATCCTCCTTGAGAGTACATCGGGCATCCGACGCGGATGGCCGGACCCTGGTCATTCTACCAGTGCTTCCGCCGAGTGATAAGGAGTATGCTACGGGGACATACGCTGCGGCAGGCGCCGCTCGTGCGGCGCTCCTGCTGGTATCCACGGTACCTCGCGATTTACGCGGCTGAGCCAAGGAGGAGATGCACTTGGGAGCACCAAGCACTGACAAGGTCCGCAACGTCGTTTTGGTCGGCCACGGCGGTGCGGGCAAAACGTCACTCGCAGAAGCGATGCTCTACCTGGCCGGCGAAACGAACAGACTCGGCAGTGTCGACGAGGAGCACAGCAACCTCGACCACGACGCCGAGGAGATCAAGCGCAAGATGAGCATCAACCTCTCTCTTGCCCCTCTCACCCACAAAGGCGTCAAGATCAACGTCCTCGACACCCCCGGGTACGCGGACTTCACCGCAGACGCTATTGCCGGCATGGAAGCCGCGGAAATGGCGCTTTTCGTGGTCGACGCCGTCGCCGGCCCCCAGGTGCAGACCGATCGCCTGTGGAAGATCGCCGAAGACATGGGCATCGCACGCGCCATCTTCATCAACCGCATGGACAAAGAACACGCCGATTTCGAAGGTGCGCTGGAGAAGCTTGTAGATGACTACGGCCACCGGATCGGCGCCGTCCAGATCCCCATCGGCAAGGAACACGATCTCAAGGGCGTTGTCGACATCATCAGAATGAAGGCCTATCTCCACGGCGACGGCACCAAGGTCGCCGAGGCAGCGATTCCAGCCGACCTGACGGAGACGGCCAACGAGTGGCGCGACAAGCTGCTCGAACTCGTTGCTGAAGCCGATGACGACCTCATGGAGAAGTACCTTGAGGGCGAGGGGCTGTCGCAAGAGGAGCTTGAGACACTCCTCGACAAAGCAATCGCGCAGGGCATTTTCATCCCCGTGTTCGTCGGGTCGGCAACCGGTCTGGTAGGAATTGACGACCTGATGGACGAGATCGTCAGCTTTTTCCCCGAGCCCACCGCCCACGGCGCGATTCCCACAGCCGATGGCGGCGAGATGGAAGTGACCGTGGACGGCCCGGTCACCGCATGGGTCTTTAAGACCATGTCGGACCCGTACGTAGGGCGTCTGAGCTACGTGAAGGTCGTCTCCGGCAC
Organism: Coriobacteriia bacterium; assembly: GCA_041739935.1. Classification (GTDB taxonomy): domain Bacteria; phylum Actinomycetota; class Coriobacteriia; order Anaerosomatales; family JAGXFU01; genus JBGSMX01. Next base: position 9,528 of record JBGSMX010000252.1, read on the forward strand.
GCTCAAGCCCGGCTCCGAACTGGTGAACTCGCGAACCGGCAAGAAGGAGCGCCTCGCTCACGTCTTCAAGCTCGTTGGCAAGGAGACCACCGACGTCGACGCAGTTCCCGCCGGAGACATCGCAGTCCTTCCCAAGCTCACAGAGGCGCTGACGGGCGACACGCTGGGCAACGGCTCGACGGCGTTCGCTTCGATGCCTCTGCCCGAACCGCTCTACCCGGTTGCCATCGTCGCCAAGACCAAGGCAGACGAAGACAAGCTGGGAGTAGCGCTCAAAGGCATCGTGGACGAGGACCCTTCGCTCATGCTGCGCCGCGATGAAGAGACCCACCAGACGGTCCTCTCGGCGCTGGGCGATACTGCGATCGATGTCGTGATCTCGCGCCTCCACGAGCGCTTCCACGTCGAGGCCGAGCTCGAAGAGCTGCGCATCCCCTATCGCGAGACGATCCAGCGCAAGGCCGAGGCCCAGGGCCGCCACAAGAAGCAGACCGGAGGCAGCGGCCAGTTCGGCGACTGCTGGTTGCGCGTCGAGCCCAATGTGGGCAACGGCTACGAGTTCGTCGACGCGATCGTAGGCGGCAGGATTCCTCGACAGTTCATCCCGGCTGTGGACAAGGGCGTCCAGGCGACTATGGTCGAGGGCGTTCTGGCCGGATATCCGGTCGTAGACGTCAAGGTCACGGTCTTTGACGGCAGCTACCACGCCGTAGACTCAAACGAGATGGCGTTTCGGACTGCGGCCCGCATAGGTTTCCGTGCAGCGGCCGAGAAGGCCGACATCGTGCTCCTCGAGCCCATCGCAACCCTCGAGATCACCGTACCCGACGAGTACGCCGGCGCGGTCATGGGAGACATCTCCTCGATCCGTGGACGCATCCTGGGCATGGACGCGCCCAAGGCGGGCGTCCAGGTCATCAAGGCACAGGCGCCCTACGTCGAGGTCGTGCACTACTCGCCGCATCTGCGCTCGATCTCGAGCGGCACGGGCTCGTACTCCATCAAGGTCGAGAGCTACGAACAGGTGCCCGGCGACCTGGCCAAGAAGATCGTCGAGCAGTACCAGAAGGAACGTTCCGAAGGGCACTAGATCGATCGAGTCGCGCACCATTCGAGGCCGGTCCCATTATGGGGCCGGCCTCGCTGCATGATTGAAGTGGTGCCCCCTACAGGACTCGAACCTGTGGCCTTCTGCTCCGGAGGCAGACGCTCTATCCGCTGAGCTAAGAGGGCACGAAGCGCTCGCGCGCCAACGCAGAGTATCATACCCCTCGCTCCGGCGACCACAGCGGTTCGTCAACGCGCCACGGTACGGCTATGCTTGTTTCGCCCGCTACCATTTCGAGAGGTGCGACGTGACGACCAGGCCAGCGCTGGTGATTGCGAACCCGGCAGCAAAACACGGAGAAACCGCGAAGCTGATACCTGTAGTCAGGCAGCTCCTCCACAACCTGCCACACGAAATGGTCATCACCGAGCACATGGGTCACGCAGCCGAGCTCGCGGCCCAGGCAACCGATCGGGAGCTGGTCGTCGCGGTGGGCGGTGACGGCACCGTGCATGAGGTGCTCAACGGCCTGATGGAGCATCCCATTGAGTCCCGACCGATTCTGGGCGTTCTCCCGACAGGTTCGGGCAACGACACGAGGAGGACTCTGGGAGTCCCCGACGACCTTGCGCAGGCAGCCTTAAGTCTGGCGACCGGCGTTCCACGCCCCTTCGACGTGGGCATGTGCAACGGAGTCTATTTCAACAACAGTTTCGCCGCCGGTCTGGACGCCAAAGTCACAGCCAAGGCGGTGGAGTACAAGACGACCACGAAGCGCTCCGGACTGTGGCTCTACCTGACAGCCCTGTTGCACGTGCTCTTCCACGAACTGGACAGCTTCCAGCTCGATGTGGCCTTCGACGGGAATCCCCCCGAGCGCCACGACACGCTCATCGTAGCCACCACGATAGGACCGACCTACGGGGGCGGCTTCCGCATCACACCGGATGCAATTCCCGATGACGGGCTCTTCGACGTCTGTATGATGGACCCGTTCTCACTGCCCGAGGCGCTCTTCCGGCTACCGTTTCTCATCGTTGGCAAGCACACCAAGATGAAACCCGTGCATATGTCCCGGCACCACTCCATCGTCATCAACTGCGACACACCGGTACCCGCGCAGATCGACGGCGAAGTCCTCCTCGAGAGCCACTACGACATCTCGATACTGCCCGGTGCCATTCGCTGCCTCGTGCCGAGGAACTGAGCCGTGAGCGACCTGACGATGTACGCGACCGCGGCAATCGCGGCGCTCGTGGGCAGCTACCTGATCGGGTCCATACCCTGCGCCTACATCATCGTTCGCGGGGTCACCGGCGAGGACATCACCGCCCACGGCTCAGGCAACGTCGGAGCGATGAACGTGCGCCGCTCCACCGGCTCGTGGGGCTGGTTCGCCGTCGCGATGGTCTCGGACGCGCTCAAAGGCATCGTTCCGGTCCTTGCGGCAAAAAGCGTGTTCGGATACACGCTGCTCGGGATCCTCATGCCTACGACCTTGACGGTCGCTGGTTCCAACGCGTATGCCGACCCCCTTGCTCGCTGGTTCCTCATCGTGCCGCAGGCAGCCGTCGCAGGCGCGGTCCTCGGCCACAACTACTCACTGTGGATGGCGCTGCTCAAGAAGCGGTTCGCTCGCACGGGCAAAGGACTTGCGACCGGGGGCGGCGCACTTCTCGCCTACGACTGGCGCTACTTCGTCGCCGTGCTCGTGGTGGGACTCACGCTCATCGCAATCACCCGCTACATGATGGCCGGACAGGTGGCGGCGGCAGTCACGCTGCCGATCACTGCGATCGCGCTGGGCTCGCCGGACTGGCCATTCGCGCTCGCGATGGGGCTCGTGGTATATGCGGCCCACCACAAGCGGTTTGTGGGGATGCTCCAGGGCAAGGAGCCCAAGCTCTACATCAACGATCGAATGGGTCCGCGCGGATAGTCGCGCGGTAAACGAACGGGCCGGTCATCTGACCGGCCCGAGCCTTACACGCTTGATCTCCCGAAGGGGAGACTAGTCCATCGAGATGGCCTCGCTGGGACATGCGTCCACGCAGATGCCGCACTCGGTACAGTCCTCCGGACGCGCCAGAACGGCGGTGTCCTCGAGGTCGTAGCAAGACTGCGGGCACTCGTCGACACAGATGCCGCACGCGGTGCACAGATTGGTGTCAACAACGGGCACGGACATACGCTTTCCTTTCAACGGACGACACGTATCCCTGGAGGGATGGCGAACATAATAGCACGCTGCGACCGGCTCGCTGTCAGCGCACTTTGTCCTGAACCTCGATTGGACTCCACAGACAGAAGGGGTACGTTCGGTCCGTCAGAACCTCAGAGGCCGCATACTGCCCCTCGAGCAAGGTGACCTCTTCGCGCAGCGCCACTGCAAGCGGTTCCAGGATCTCGCCCAGTGCAGCGTTAATCTCCCGAATTCGGCGACCCAACGCCTTCTTGTCCGCACCAGGCTCCTTGATCTTCGCGACTGCCACCGCCTTCTCCTGAGCAAGTTGCAGGGCAGCAGAGCGCTCCTCGGCATGGTCGAAATCGACTTGATCGAGCATCGTGTCGGGATTGTGTTCGAGACGGTGCAGTCGGTGCCGCGCCTCGCTCACTTCCTGCTCGGTCACGACGTGCGCGCCCAGCGGCAGATACATCGTCATCGAGGCAACCACAAAGGGCGGCGGCTCCAGTCCAAAGTAGCGGCGAATCGTCCCGTCGGTGACAGCGTCGTAGCGTGCGCCACCAACGCCGTGGATGAACAGGTCGCCCAGGACGACCCGCGCGTACGCGGTGAGCGTCAACGCCCTTGGAGCAAGCAGCGGACCTATCCTGAGCGCGGCGACCAGTGACTCGAGGTCGGCAGCCACGCGCGCGACCCGCTCAAACCCGGCGTACACGTTAATCTCGTCGTCTTCGCGCTCAACCCAGACCGGCTCGCGGCCGGCACCGGTGATGAGCCAGAAGGGCGCTTCGATTGCACCATCCCTGCTGCCCAGGTCGGGGAACGGTTGTGCCGAGGACCGTACCTTCATGCGCTCGCGGTACCCGGCAAGCTCCGCATTGTGCGCGCGCGCAAACGCCGCGGCGTCAAGCATGAGGTGGGCTGCGAAGCGAAGATACGAGCCTGTCGTAGCCATCTTGGAAACCGGCAGCTCAAGATAGGTCGTTCCGGCCGGCGATTCGTAGCGGCGACGTGCGAACGTGAGCCACTCGCCAAGGTTCTTCGTCTCCAACGCTGAGGATCGCAGGCACGAGCAGTATTCGTCGAAGTGCCGGGCGATCGCCGGTGCGGGAAGGGATTCGATCATCGCCCTACCGCCGGCGCAAAACGCGTCCACGACGTTGCTGTCCGGCACTGCGGTCCCCACGAACGTCGCACTCGGCCCCCCGGGAACCAACGTCTGGGAACACCTATCGACGCGTGGGAACAGGCACGGCGCGTTGAGGGTCACCCCCTCGAAGGTGTCTGTGTCGACCACCAGATCGATGCCGACAGCACCCGTCTGAGCGCACAGTCGATCCAGCAGGAAGTGCTTGACCCACACGCCGGGGTGGAACAGCTCCGGTTGATGCCCGGTCAACGCCAGAAGCTGCGCCTTCACAGGTGGCTCCGCGACCCCGACTGCCATTCGCCTCGAGAACGCCAGCGCCTCCGCAAGCGCTTCTCTGCGCGCGGCCGCTCGCAGCTGCGCGAACGCTAGTCCGCCGACCAGCACGTCGGACGTCGTGAGGTTGTTGTGATTCGAGAGCATCACGTCGGGCCAGGCGCCGAGTTCAGGCCGCGCGAGGATCTCACCGTGTCCGTGGGGCAGAAGCGCGCGAGGGTGCACCATCAGAAAGCCGCCTCTAGAGGAGCAACTCGGGTGAGCGCACGCCGAGCGGCTCGATTGCGAAGAACGGCTCGCCCGCTTCGACCCGTGCCAATGCGCCCCACATCCGCGCGTTCATCTCGATCATCTCAACGATGCCCGCATTCGCGGGATTCGCTGAGAACTGGGACTCGTAGGCGCGCACTGCTTCGAGTTTGCAGGGCAGATCCTCGGCGATATCGACAACGAACGACGGGTCCCTCACGAGCCGGAGATGTACGGCCATGTAGTGGTAGAGCCGCGCAGGATAGTGAGGCTCACCGGGCATGTCGGTCTTGGTGAACTTCGCGTAGAAGCGTGCGGCAAGCGCGATGCTCGAAGCCGCGAGGTGATCTGGATGCGCATCTTGGGGATACGGAACGAACATCGTCGCGGGCCTGTGCTCGCGCAGAACCTGCGCAAGCGCAGTTCGCGCCTCGACGGCGTCGAACAGGTAGCGGTTGGGCAGATCCAGGGTCACACGTTGGGCCCCCAGGATCTCGGCTGCGCGAGCCGACTCGGCCGCACGCCGCTCTGGTGTGCCGTGTGGCGTGGGCTCACCGTTTGTGAGGTCCACGATCACCACACTCAGACCACGACGAACGAACCCCGCGACCGTCCCGCCCATCCCGATCTCGACGTCATCAGGGTGTGCCCCGACGCACACGATGTCAGCCATGTGTCCCCTCGTTCAGCGCTTCGTTCCAGACCCTCATATAGTACGCGTACCGGGTTTCGGGATCGTCGAGGTACTCGCCGAACGTTCGATCGTGCGCGCAGTAGATGCGCTCGACGGGAATCTCGACCACCGACAATCCCGCCCGGTATGCCCTCGCCCACAGCTCGAGCGGCATCGCGTATCCCGGTTCGCGCAGCACCATGTCGTCAAGCGCCGTCATCCTGTACGCCTTGAAGCCGCAGAACGCGTCGGTCAGCTGCCAGCCGGTGACCCGGTTGATCTCGGCGGTGACACGCTGATTCACCTCGCGTCTGCTTGGGGGCGCCGAGTCGAGCACGGGGCTACCCGGAAGGTATCTGCTGCCAGAGACGATGTCCCCGCCGCGCTCGAGCGCCTCGAGGAACTGGGGAATATGGCCGGGTTCGTGCTGCCCGTCGCAGTCCATGGTGACCACGCGGTCGATGCGGCGAGCGCTGGCGACCGCGAAACCCTCGGCAAGTGCGCGTCCGTACCCTAGGTTGCGCGGATTGGCGATCACCGCGACGTCAGTGCGCGCCGCCAATAGCATATTGGTTTGGTCGGTCGAACCATCGTTCACGACGAGGATCTCGCCGGAGTAATGGGCCCGTACGGCATCGAGCACCGCGTCGATGGTGCCCGCCTCGTTGTAGACGGGCATGAGCACCGCGTCGGACACTCCCCTAGCGCCCCGGCTCGGCACTCTCGCGAACCTCAAAGCTCACGGTAACGTTGACCTGCGGTCCGAGCATCCCCTTCACGGAGCAGTACTTCTCCTCTGAAAGCTCTATCGAACGCGCGACTGCAGAATCGGTCACGCCGTAGCCCGTGACGATGTAGTGCAGATTGATGTCCGTGTATATCTTGGGAAACTCGTCCTCACGCTGGGTGGCGGCCACCTCGATCTCGATGTCTCGTACATCCTGGCGCTTCTTCTCGAGGACCGAGATCACGTCCATCCCGGTACAACCTGCAAGCGCGTAGAGGACAAGCTCCAGAGGGCGCACGCCGCTCCCCTCGCCCTTGTATGCCGCTTTGGAATCCATGACGATGCCGTGACCAGCCTCGTCCCATCCGACGAACTGCCGATGGCCGTTCCAACGCACACGCACGTTGTCCATGCGCAGCCCCTTTCTGGATGCGGAGGCACACCCGCGGGCGGGCGCGCTGTTCCTTGAGGTTCGTACCCGAATCAGACCTTGCGGCCGACCATCTGAGCAAGTTCGCGTGGGGCCTGGGACTTACTGATGGCTTCCTCGAACGTGATCTTGCCGCCCTGGAGCAGAACTTTGAGGTGCTGATCCAGTGTCTGCATGCCCATCGAGCCACCACCCTGGATGATAGTGGGCATCTGATGCGTCTTGCCCTCGCGAATCAGATTCCTGATCGCAGGGATGCCCAGCATTATCTCCATCGCCATGACACGGCCGCGGCCGTCGGTCGAGCGGAGCAGCACCTGCGACAACACGCCCTCGAGCGTGTTGGACAGCTGCATCCTCACCTGCTGCTGCTGGTGTGGCGGAAACACATCGACGATGCGATCGACGGTCTCGGGTCCGCCGGTAGTGTGCAGGGTCGCAAGAACGAGATGGCCCGTCTCGGCCGCTGTGATTGCAGCGCCGATCGTCTCGAGATCGCGCATCTCGCCCACGAGGATCACATCCGGATCCTGGCGCAGAACGCGCTTGAGCGCAGCGGCGAAGCTGTGAGTGTCCTCTCCTACCTCGCGCTGGTTCACGTACGACTGCTTGTTGCGGTGCATGAACTCGATGGGATCCTCGAGCGTGATGATATGGAGTGGCCGGGTACTGTTTATATGGTCGATCATCGCGGCAAGAGTGGTGGACTTACCCGAGCCCGTCGGCCCGGTGACCAGAACCAGACCGCGCGGACGCTCGGCTAGATACTTGCATACCTTGGGTAGGTTCAGGGACTCGAGTGTGGGAATCGCGAGCGGGACGACGCGAAACACAGCACCCATCGAGTTTCGCTGCTGGAAGATGTTCGCGCGGAATCTCGACACTCCCGGGATGCTGTAAGCGAAGTCGAGTTCGAGTTCGGTCTCGAATCGCTTGCGCTGCTCTTCCGAGAGCAAAGACAGGAGCATCGACTGGGTGTCGCGGGGCATGAGGACCTTCATGTTCTCGACCGGAACGATGTCGCCGCGCTGCCGAATACCCGGAGGACTGCCCACCGTCAGATGAAGATCCGATCCACCGCGCTCGATCATGATGCGAAGCAAGTCATCTACTGCCGGCGCATCACCAGCGGTCAGAGGCCCCTCAACCGAGGCAACAGGTCCTGCCGAGGCGGGCGACGGCGAAGCTTGCGGAGCGACTGTCGCACCAGGCGCGCCCGGCGTGGCGCCCACCGCCATGCCGGGGATGCCATATCCCGAC
>JBGSMX010000260.1:0-3251 GCA_041739935.1 Coriobacteriia bacterium
ACCTGGGAGGTGCGCGAGGTGTTGGTGAGCGCCACGGTCCTCGCGTCGAGCCCCTCGACCGGTCCCTTGGTCAGCAGCAGGATCGACTGCACCTCGCCGTCGCTCGAGATCGCGATGTCGGGCAGCAGCACGAAGTCGTCGGCGTGGCGCGCGTATTCGATGCTCGGGATCGGCGCTATGTCGAGTTCGCCGTCGAGCAGCATGGTCGCGAGGTCGCGTGGCGCGGCCTTGACCAGTTCGACGTCGAGAAGCACGTCGTTTTTCACCAGCCCGTAGTAGAGCGGCAGGCAGTTCAGGAACTGAATGTGCCCCAGTCGGGGGCGCTGGCCTTGCGGGCTCATGATCATCCGCCTCCTCGTCGCACGTGCATCCGGGCGGCGCGCCAGGGTTCGCAGCGCACGGTCCCAGCGAGCGCAAATGCACGACATGAAGTGTGACACATCACTTCGCGGGGCGCGTCGAAATCCAAGCGAAAGGGCACTATCGCTGTCGCGTGACTTCCTCGCGTTGTTGCATCTTCGTTGCATGCCACCCGCACGGCTCTCCGTCGCGGCACAATGCGTGTAGCGCGGCGTGCGATGCGCGCCACACCGTACCGTCACGTTGATGGGAGTCACCGTGCAACGCGTGCTCTTCCTGTGCACCGGCAACACCTCACGCAGCCAGATGGCTGAGGCGATCTTGCGCGATCGCGCGCCCGAACGGTTCGAGGCGCATAGCGCCGGCCTTCAGCCCGGAGAGGTTCGGCCCGAGGCCCTCGCGGTATTGCAGGAGGCTGGCATCTCGACCGATGGCCTGCGCAGCAAGCCGGTCGATGAGTACCTGGGCAAGATACACATCAGCTACCTGATAACGGTCTGCGATCATGCCGAGAAGAACTGCCCACGCATCTGGCCCCAGGGCGGCGAGCGCATCTTCTGGCCGGTCGATGACCCCGCACGGGTCGAAGGCAGCGTCGCGGAGAGGCTAGAGGCATTCCGCGTCGCACGAGACGAGCTCACTCAACTGATCGAGGAGTGGATCGCCACTCCGGACGAGCCCCGAGCCTGAGTCTGTTCGGCCGCGACAGCAGTTTCGACTGCGCTAGCCCGCCGTTACCGCTTCGCGGCGATCGGTGCTGCGGGCCGCCCTACTCGCTGGCCTCCGTACCGCTGAACGTGCCGGTGAAGTTGTAGTCGTGGCCGTTGATCGGGACCGTGAGCCTGGCGACCGAGCCCTCGACTGAGACTCTGATCTGCTGGCTCGAGGTGTTGGAGAAGCTGCCGCTACCCCCGCCACCCGAGACCGAGCCGGAGGCCGCCATCGTGATTGTCCCCGTCCCGGAGAGCGCTACGGTGCTCTCGGTCAGCGGAGCGAGCGTGTCTCCGGCCGCGGTGTCCACCAGCGTGAACTGCAGGTTGCCGCTCTGGGCGATCGCCTGGGCATCGAGTTGCACGCCGTTTACCTGCCCCGATGTCGTCGTGCTGGCCGTGGCCGTGCCACTGTAATCGCCTGTCGGGTTCGCGGTCGGGTTGGTCGCGGTGAAGTTGAGTGCGATCGTGTAGGTCATCGGGCCTTGCGTGAACGAATCGTCATCGTTGATGTAGAACTGCCACGAGGAATAGACGGGCTCCTCGGCAGGCTCCTCGGCAGGCTCGGCAGTCTGCTCTTGTGTGGCAGCTTCGTCCTCTGAGCCAGGGTCTGCAGTCTCGTCCGAGCAGCCTGCGACGGTGCCGGCGATCAGCACCAGCAAGAGCAACACCACAATCCGCTTGAGCAACCGTGAGTCCGATGTCCGTGCCATGGTTCCTCCTCCTTGGCGTGCCTAGCCCTCGTCCTCGTAGACGTGCACGATGTTGTAGAGCGTGTCGCGCTCGACCGGCACGTGGCCCGTCTCGCGGATCATCTCGACGAGGTCGTCTTTCGAGAGTGCCTCGGGGGTGGTGGCGCCGGCCATGTGCGTGATCTTCTCCTCGACCACCGTTCCGTCGATATCGTCGACGCCAAACGCGGTCGAGAGCTGCGCCATCTTCAGCCCCACCATGATCCAGAACGCTTTGACGTGCGGGATGTTGTCGAGCATGAGCCGCCCCACCGCGAGCGTCTTGAGATCGTCGAAGCCGGTCGTGCCCGGCAGGTCCTCGAGCTCGGTGTTCGCGGGGTGGAACGCGAGTGGGATGAATGCGAGGAAGCCGCCGCTCGCGTCTTGCTGCTCGCGCAGGCGGATCAGGTGGTCGACGCGCTCCTCGATCGTCTCGATGTGGCCGTAGAGCATGGTGCAGTTCGTCTTGATGCCCAGCGAATGCGCCTCGCCGTGGATGCGCAGCCACACGTCGCTCGTCGTCTTCTTCTCCCACGCCGCCGCGCGCGTCCTGTCCGAGAAGATCTCCGCGCCGCCACCCGGCAGTGCGTCGAGCCCAGCGGCCTTCAGGTCGCGCAGCACCTCGAGCGTGGGCTTCTCGGCGATTATCGCCATGTGCTCGATCTCGACGGCGGTGAACGCCTGGACGATCACGTGCTTGGGAGTCGCCTCGCGCACCCGGCGAACCATGTCGATGTAGAACTCGTAGCTCCACTCAGGGTGCAGGCCGGAGACGATGTGAATCTCGTACGCACCGTCGTTCGCGCCCTCGACTGCGGCGGCCGCGATCTCGTCGAGCGTCATCTCGTAGGCGCCCGGCTCACCCTCGCTGCGGGCGAACGCGCAGAACTTGCAGCGGTTGCGGCAGATGTTGGTGGGGTTGATGTGACGGTTCACCATGAAGTAGACGCGGTCGCCGTTCTTCTCGCGACGCACGTGGTCGGCCATCTGCGCGATGCCGATCAGATCGCGACTGCCGTACAGCGCGATTCCGTCGTCGCGGGTCAGGCGCTCGCCGGCCGCGATCTTCGCTGCGATGGGCTCGAGCGCGGGATCGGTCAGGAAGAAGTCGGTCACGGTTGCAGCCTTCCCCTCTCGGCACGTCGGCGATACGCCGGGTGCATCAGTCGTCGCAGTGGTTGGGGCCCACCCCGTCGGGGCGCCCCACACCCACGTAGTTCCCGCCGGCCGCGCGTATCTCCTTCGGGTCGAGCGCATTGCGCCCGTCGAAGACGATCGCGCCATCGGCCATGAGCGCGATCAGCGCCCGCCAGTCAGCCTCGACGATTTCGCGCCATTCGGTCGCCACGACCACCGCATCGGCGCCGCGGACAGCTTCTTCGAGCGTTGCCGCCGTCTCGGCGAGCCCGGGCACGGTCACCGGAATCGGATTGTAGCCCACGACCTGCGC
>JBGSMX010000045.1:0-5822 GCA_041739935.1 Coriobacteriia bacterium
CCGACTTCGCGCTGCTCGACGCTCCGTCGCACGTCCACCTGGCGTACCGACCGGGCTCGCATGTCGTGGCCGCCGTCTGGAAGGACGGAGTGAGGGCGCAGGGACTCCTCTAGTCACACGGTCGGGCGTATAATCCTCGCAGCGTGCGGGGAGGGGCCCCACGCGCACGCCGCCAGCCATCGGCGGCAAGGGGAAGAGGTGCGCCATGCCGTATTCACTCGCCCATTCCGCCCGCTGCACGCTGGTTGCCCTGTGCGTGTGCGCATTTCTCGCGATGGGGGTCCCATTCGCGGCATATGCCGCACTGCCACCGGAGCCTCTGGCCGATGTCTATGTGAGCGTCACCGGCAACAACGCGACCGGCGACGGATCCGAGGCTCTCCCATTCCGCACGATCACGTGGGGGCTGACCAGGGTCGACGAGATGGGAACTGTCCACGTGCTTCCCGGGGTGTACCACGACAGCGAGGTCTTCCCGCTTGTGGTGCCCGGGCGCGTGATGGTCGAGTCTACCGGCGGCATGTGGGCGACGACCATTCAAGGCGACAACACCAACAGTGTGGTCCGGATGCGCCACCCGTTGGGGCACACGGGGATCAGCGGTTTCACCATCACAAGCGGCAGGTCGCTCCTTGGCGGCGGGATCGAGATGGTCGCCGATTCTGTCGACACTCCGGACTCGATGTGGCCGCAGGTTACGAACTGCTACATCCGCAACAACGTGTCCACGGGAGTGGGCGGCGGCCTGTACTACATGGGTAACGCAACGAAGGTCCTGAGTCCCCGTATCGCGGACTGCATTATCGCCGACAACTCGGCCGCCAGTGGGGGTGGCGGGATCGGCGTGGGTGACTACACCTGGGGGTCCTTCGACAATTGCCAGATCCGGGGCAATGATGCCGAGAGTGGCGCGAAAGGCGGCAACGTCTACCTGTGGAACTCCGGAGCGAGCTTCTACTGGAGCGATATCTCGAACGGATCGGCGGACTTCGGAGGCAACGTTTGGATAGGCGGCTCGGACATGTCCGAGTTCGTGATGAGTTCAATCCATGGTGGGTACGCGGCCCTGGACGGGGGCGGCATCAGCATCGACAAGAACGCGGGCAGCACCATGTTCAGGGGCATCCGAATCTACGACAACGAGGCCGAGCGCGCCGGGGGTGGGGTGAAGGTGACCTCGATCGTAGACTCGACGGCGAACACGTTCGTGAACTGTCTCATCACGGACAATCATGCAACCGCTGCAGGCAGCATGGGCGGCGCGATGTTCATCAACTCCGAGACCGACGACACGCTCAGTATCGATAGCTGCACGATCGCGAACAACGAGGCAGTACTCAGCATGGACGGCGTTGGCGTGATCGATGGCGACGGCGTGCATTCAGTCGAGGTCACTATTCGAAACAGCGTGTTCTGGCACCGCCAGAGGACTCCCGGGGACAGTACCTCGGTCCAGGACTACTACAGTTTCAATCCGGCGGACGACACTATCAGCTACTCGCTGTTCCGCAACCCGAATTGGCTAGGCACCGGTGTGGTCCACGGCGACCCGCTCTTCGTCGACCCCGTCGACGGTGACTACCACGTGAAGAAGGGATCCCCGGCCATCGACTCGGGCACCGTTCTCCCCTGGCCGTCCACGCTGGATCTCGACACTGAACCGCGTCCCCTTGACGGAGATTCATCGGGCGTCGCCCAGTTCGACATGGGCTGCTTCGAGCATGCGCCGTTCGAGGCTGACCGGCTTGCCGGCGTCACGCGGTATGAGACCGCCTGTGAGGTCGCTCGGCGTGGCTTCTATGGCACCAGCATGGCAGTTCTGGCAAACGGCGCCGGTTTCGCCGACGCGCTCTCGGCGGCAGGTCTGGCGGGTGCGGTGGAGGGACCGGTTCTGTTGGTCAAGCAGAGCTCGGTTCCCCAGATCGTCATAGACACACTCCATAGTCTGGCCGTCCACCAGGTGATCATCGTCGGTGGCGAGGACGTGGTGGCCCCCGCGGTCGTAACGGCGCTCGAGACTGAAGGCTTCGAGGTGCGAAGGGTCTCTGGTGCCACGCGCTACGAGACATCGGCCGAAGTCGCTCGCGAGATCGCGCGACGGCAGGGAGACATCTTCGGCAAGTGGGGTTTCATAGTCAGAGGCGATGCGTTCCCCGACGCGCTTGCGGTCGGACCGCTTGCGTACGCGCGCAAGATGCCGGTCCTGCTCGTGAAGCCTACCTCGCTCCCGACGGCTATCTCGGATGTGATTGCCGAGACGAGCATCTGCGATCTGACGGTTGCCGGCGGAGAGTCAGCCGTAAGCAGTGGTGTGTACGATCTACTCGACGCCTTGCCGTCGACGTGCTCGATTGAGCGGGTGTACGGTTCCGACCGCTACGCCACGGCCGCCGAGATCGCCGAGGCGGGGATCGACTACGGCTGGGTCAGCGCGAACTACGTGGGTATCGCCACAGGACTCAACTTCCCGGACGCCCTTGCCGGCGGGCCGGCGGCGGGCAATCGCGGTGGTGTGCTGTTGCTGTGCAAGACAGCCTCGCTCCCTGCGGCTCCCACCACGTTTCTGACGGCGCACAAGGATGAGGTCACACGGGCCGACATCTTCGGCGGCTCAGACGTCGTCGGCCCGGCGGTGCAGCAAGCAATCGAAGACGCACTCGACTGGTAGGCGAGACGCCGAGTGTCGCCCGTCTACCTGCGTAGTAGCCGCGCGTGCGTGAGCGCGTTGGCGGGCATATACATAACCTGAGCGCGTAGGGAGGGGCTCTGCGCGCCGGCCGCCCAACCACTGGCGGCAGGGGAAGAGGTGCGCCATGCGCTCTATACTCGCCCGCTCCGTTCGTCTCGCGCTTGCTGCGTTGTGCATGTTCGCGATCCTGTCCGCGGGACTTCCAGTTGCAGGACACGCGGTAACCGCGCAGTCCTCGGCAGATGTCTATGTGAGCGTGGACGGGAGCGATCTCACCGGAGACGGCACGCTTGCCAACCCGGTGCGCACGATCGAGATGGGGATCGCGCTCGTCTCGGTGCCGGGAACGATCCACGTGCTACCCGGCACCTACCACGACGGTGAGAGCTTCCCGCTCGTGATACCCGCCGGTGTGATGCTCGAGTCAACCGACGGCCGGTTGTTGACGACGATCCAGGGAGACACTGCACACACGGCGGTCTCAATCCCTCACCCGGTGCCGCACACGGGAATCGAGGGGTTCACCATTAGCGACGGGGAGTCAGCGCTCGGGGCGGGCATCCTCATGGCGGCCGATGCCGCGGACACGCCGTCGGCGGGATGGCCTCAGGTGCTCGACTGTGAATTGCGCTACAACGATTCGACCAACACAGGCGGCGGCATGGCCGTTAACGGGACTGTCGGAAAGACCATATCGCCACGCATCATGCGCACACGGTTCTTCAGCAACTCCGCGATGCACGATGGGGCCGGGATTGCGTGTGGTGGGTACACGAACGCCTTGTTCTCGCAATGCGACTTCCTGTGGAACCAGGCGGGAGACGAGGGCGGGAGCGTCTACGTCTGGAATTCGAACTCGCAGTTCTTTGCTTGTGACATCGCCTACGGGGCGGCACTTCGGGGTGGCAACGTGTGGGTCGGGGGCACTAGCTCACCCGACTTCATAGGGTGCGATATCCGTGAGGGCAATGGCGCAGATGGCGGCGGAGGTATGTACATTGTCACGTCCTCCGGTCAGATCGAGGTCCACGAGACGCGGATCACCGGCAACGTGACCGCAAGTGGCGGTGCGGGCGTTCGGGCCTTCAACCCCGACTTGTACTCGTTCACCAACTGCCTGTTCGAAGGAAACCAGGCCGACGGTATGGGCGGTGCGATGTACATCTTCTCGGACGAGGACGGTGTCCTTGAGTTCATCAACTGCACCGTGGTGGACAACGAGTCGTACGGATTGGGCGGGGCAGACGGTGTCCAGGTGATAGACCCGGATGGCGTCCACTCGGTGGCGGTCACCATCAAGAACAGCGTGTTTTGGCAGCGCGAGCGCACTCCGGGCGACCCGAACTCGGTTGCAGACTACCTTGGATTCGACGAGAGCGACGACATCAAGAGCTACTCGCTGTTCCGGCAGACGGACGTCGTTGGGACCGGCGTGCTGAACGTGGACCCGCTGTTCATCAACGCTGCCGACAGTGACTACCACCTGCGGCTCGGGTCGCCCGCGATCGACACAGGCACGTCGTTGGGCGCACCTACGCTCGCACTCGACTTCGAGCCGCGGCCAATGAACGGTAACGCCACGGGTGGAGCCGAACACGACATGGGCTGCTACGAGCGGCCGCCGGCAACTGCCGGCCGGCTCGCAGGGGTTACGCGCTATGAGACCGCATGCGAGGTAGCGCGACGCGCGACCTTCATCACGGACACGGCCGTGGTCGCGAGCGGGGCCAACTTCCCGGATGCGCTCTCTGCCGCCGGGCTGGCGGGAGCGGTTGAGGGTCCGCTTCTGCTCGTGAAGCCGGTCTCGGTCCCACCCGCAGTATTCGATACGTTGGACCACTTCGCCATTTCCAAGGTGATTGTCGTGGGTGGCGATGACGTTGTCGCCCCGGCGGTGGTGGAGGCATTCGAGGCCGAGGGCTACGAAGTCAGCCGGGTTGCCGGGGCTACACGATACGAAACGTCGGCAGAAGTGGCGCGCGAGATTGCCCGGAGGACGACCCGGTATCTGGAGGAGGCGGTGGTGGCACGCGGCGACCAGTTCCCCGATGCACTTGCGGTCGGCCCGCTGGCATACGCGCGCAAGGCGCCGGTTCTTCTGGTCAAGCCAACTTCGTTGCCCGACGCGATCGCCCAGGTGATCGACGATCTGGGCATCGAGGACGTGATCGTTGCCGGAGGTGAAGCGGCGGTCAGCGACGCGGTGTATGACGATGTTGCAGCCGGTACTTCGGTGGCCGCCATCGAGCGCGTGTGGGGCGCGGATCGCTATGGCACCGCGGCAGCATTGGCGTCCGAGGGGATCGCGCGGGGTTGGAACAGTGCGAACTACGTGGGCGTCGCCACCGGGCTCAACTTCCCGGATGCGCTGGCCGGTGGTCCCGCCGCCGGCAATCGAGGAGGCGTGTTGCTGCTGTGCAAGACCGCCTCGCTCCCTGCAGCTCCCACGACGTTCTTGACTGCGCATAAGGACGAAGTCCTGCGCGCCGACATCTACGGAGGCGCGGATGTAGTGACGCCGGCCGTGCAGCAAGCAATCGAAGACGCACTCGACTGGTAGGCGTTACGGGGCGGCGGCTAGCCTTCTTCGTAGCCGCTGCCCATGCGCGCCAGCGCGCCCACGTCGTGCACCACGACAATGCGGCCCTGGACGGTCAGGACCTCGTCGTCTTTGAGGCGCCCGAACGCGCGGGAGAGAGTCTCGGGTACGGTACCCAGCGCCGAGGCCAGGTCCGACTTCGTCATCCCCAGATCCACGCGCAGGCCCTCGGGGGTTGTCTCGCCCACAGCGAGTGCGCGCTGGAACAGGTAGCGCGCCAGACGAGAGGGTACGTCGAGCGCGAGTGTCTGAACCACGCTCGTGAAGTTCACGACCTTGCTCGCCAGGCTGGCGATGAGATCCCGCGCCACATTGGGCTCGGCGGCGAGCATCGTGTAGAGGGTCTCACGCGGGAGCCACGCGATCGTGCCGTCCGTGCTCGCCTCGATGTTGGCGGGATACCGCCCTCCGGCGAGCGCCGCTACCGCAGCAAGCGGGTCGCCCGTGCCCAGCTACTCGAACGTGATCTGCTTGCCGTCGGCTCCCAGGTAGAAGACGCGCGCCTTGCCGGAGACCAGCACGCCGAACACGTTG
>JBGSMX010000056.1:0-1619 GCA_041739935.1 Coriobacteriia bacterium
GGACGTTGTGGGCACGCGCCTGCTCGGCAAGCAGCCTGGAGCTCGAGTGCGCAGCCAGCGCGACGACCTGGATCTCCTCGGGATTGCGCGCGGCGACGTCGAGGGCCTGCCTGCCGATCGAACCCGTCGACCCGAGGATGACTACCCGAAGCGGGATCTGGCTCATGACAGCCCGATCCAGAGCAGGTGATAGGCCACGATCGAGACAAGGATGAGGCTGTCGAAGCGGTCCAGGAAGCCTCCGTGCCCCGGCAGCAGCGTACCGGAGTCCTTGACGCCTGCCTCGCGTTTGATGCGGGACTCGAACAGGTCGCCCAGAACCGCGGCGAGTGCTATCGCTGCGCCAACCAGGAGCAACCAGGCGGTCGAGAGCCCGATATCCACCACCAGACCGGTCAGGTACCACACGAGCATGGTGAACGCGGTGCCCGCGGCGAAACCTTCCCACGACTTGTGCGGAGAGATCCGGGGCGCCATCTTGTGCCGTCCCAGCGTCGAGCCGATCAGGTAGGCGAACACGTCGTTGGCCCAGACGCTGAACAGCGTAGCCAGCGCGAGTATCGTTCCGTCATCGAGCTGCCTGATGAGCACGAAAAACGACAGCAGGAAGCCCACGTAGAGCGCACCAAAGACCGTGACCGCCGTGTCAGAAGTCCGCACCTGACGAAATGCGACGTGCCAGGCCACCGCAGCGATCACGAGCGCCGTGACCGCGCTCATGAGTCCCAGCCAGCCCGCGAGAGCGGCAGCGATAGGCATGGAGCCCACCGCGACGATTCCCAGGATCTCGTTTGGCAGCCGATGCTCGCGCCGGGTGATCGCGTAGAGCTCCCCTACCGCGAACATGCCGGCGATGCTCAGCACGACGCCCAACCCAAGATCGCGGCCCCACAAGATCGCGGAGATCATGATCGCTGCATAGATGGCAGCGGTTGCCGTCCGCACGACGAATGCGCTCAGCCCGGATTGCTCGCGCGCGGCCATCATCGGCCCCCGAATCTGCGGGCGCGGTGCTGGAAGTCGATAACCGCGCGAAGTAGCTCGGTGCGGTCGAAGTCGGGCCACAAGGTGTCTGTCACGTACAGCTCCGAGTACGCGATCTGCCACAGCAAGAAGTTCGAGACGCGCATCTCCCCGCTCGTGCGCACGACCAGGTCCGGATCGGGAATCCCGGGAGTGTACAAGCGCGAGGTGAGTTCGGACTCATCGATGGCCGAGGGCTCCAGTGTCCCGGCAGCAACATCGCGAGCGATGGAGCGGGCGGCATCCACGATCTCCGTGCGGCCGCCATAGTTGAGCGCGACCACCAGCGTGAGGCGGTCGTTGCCGGCGGTTCGCTCCTCGACCCGCGCGAAGCTCTTCGCGGTCTTAGTGGGCAAGTCCTCGGAATGTCCCGCAACGATCACGCGCACGCCTTGCGCCTGCAGGTTGTCGAACTCGCGCTCGAGTACCTCGACAAACAGGTTCATGAGTCCGGAGATCTCGTCTTCAGGCCGGGTCCAGTTTTCCGAGGAAAACGAGTAGATCGTGAGGACGGAGACGCCCAGCTCGAGCGCCGCTGCGATGACTTCGCGAACCGCCTTGGCGCCGGCGCGGTGGCCGGCAAGCCGCGGCAGCCC
>JBGSMX010000086.1:0-4710 GCA_041739935.1 Coriobacteriia bacterium
TCTCG
The DNA here is from genome assembly GCA_041739935.1 of Coriobacteriia bacterium. Classification (GTDB taxonomy): domain Bacteria; phylum Actinomycetota; class Coriobacteriia; order Anaerosomatales; family JAGXFU01; genus JBGSMX01. Next base: position 6 of record JBGSMX010000086.1, read on the forward strand.
ACGTAGACGAACTGGTTCTCGTTGCCGACCTCGCCCACTTCGAACCCTGCCGACGTCAGGCGGTCCGCGGCATCGGTCGCCACGCCCGCGATCCCCGCGCCGTTGCGGACCGTGACCGAGACCGTGGAAGGCTCCGGCAGCACTGCGGTCTCCGTGGGATCGGGCACCGGCGACAGGCCCTGTGAGACTCGATCGAGGATCACCGCGAACGCCTCTTCATCGACGATCACGTACGAGCCGCCGCCGATCGTCTGGGGCTCACCGGGCATGGTGACGGTCCTGAGGCTCTCGTCGCTCATGTCCTTCATGTCGGTCGCGAGCGCGAGCAGCTCCGTAAGTGACATGTCGGTGGTCACACTGTTGGCCACCGCGTTCACGAGTGACGGGAGCTTGAGCGCATTGCTGATCTGCAGCCCCTGCCTGAGCAGCGCCTTGATGAATATCTGCTGGTTCTCAATGCGCGTGAAGTCGCCCATGGGGTACGCTCGGGAGCGCACGAAGGTCAGCGCCTGAGCACCGGTAAGCATCTGTTCTCCCGCGTAGATCGTCGCGGCCGATTGGTCGTAGTCCGCGGCCTTGAGATCGCTGATCCGCTCCGGGACGTTAACTGTAACACCACCCATTGCATCGACGATCTCCTTGAAGCCGTTGAAGTCGACCTCCATGTAGTGAGTGATCGGCAGCCCGGTGAACTCCTTGACCGTCTCGATCACGAGCGCCGACCCACCCAGCGCGTTGGCGGCGTTGATCTTCTGCGTGCCGTGGCCCGGGATGTCGACCCTCGTGTCGCGGGGTATCGAGATGAGGGTCGCCGAGTTCTCCTCTGGATCGATGCGTGCCACGATCAGCGTGTCTGACCGCGCCACCGTCTCCCCTTCTCTGTTGTCCACTCCCATGATGATCATGTAGAAGGGTTGCTTGGGCTCGGCAGCGGGAGCCTCGAGTTGTTCGTCGATGGCAGGATCGCTCGTGATGCGGTCGTTCATCCGATTCCCGACATCGTTGAGGAAGACGAGCCCCGCTGCGACCCCTGCTATCAGGAAGAGCGCAAGGACCCAGAGGCAGCCGAACAGCACCTTCTTGCGCCGCTGGTTTCGCTGCTTGCGCTCGCCCGGCGTCTGACGATCGCGGCGCTTCTGCTGCTCTTGGGGACTCTCCCCCGAAGAGGAGGCCGGTTCAAGTCGCTCGATGCGCGCAGGCGGTCCCGCGTCGCGTCCGCGTAAGCGTCGCGCCGGTCCCGGTCCTTTTGGTGCTGAATGCTTGCCCACGATGCTATTTCTTCCTCTGTATCGGCTTGGCGACGGCGGCGATGCGATCGACGAGATCGCCGGCATCGCGACGCACACGTTCGCTCGCCGCATCCTTCTTCCGGAACGGCAGGTCCTCCGCTTTCGCGAGGTTCGATAGACGGCCCTGTGCGATGAGGTCCAGGTCGACGGCTCCCATCACGCCCTGGAACACCGTGTAGGCCGGAGTCCCCAGGGCGACCGCCTCGCGGTTCAACGTGCCGCCGCCCGAGACCACGATATCCGAGTAGTACACCAGACTCTGCGCGTCTACAACGCTGGCCGGGACGATCAGGTTCTTCGAGCCGATCGCCTCGACCCCGGCTCTCTGATCCGGCGTACGAAGCAAAACCACTGCCTGCGTGTCATTTCGCGACGCGATCATCTGCATGACGTCGTCGAACACCGGGTTCTCCATCCGATGATACGCCGCCATGCTCGGCGGGGTTCTCAGCGTAATGATCACGTTGTCTGTGTTCAGGCCCAACTCGCCGAGGATCGCGGGATCCGGCTCGAAGTCAGCCAGGTAATACTCTTCCTTCAGGCCGGGATACCGGTCCACCTTGGCCGGCGTGCCACCGTAGGGAGCCAGCGCCTCGACACCGATCGCGTCAGGGATGAGCGCCTTGGTCGAGAACCGCACGTTGATCGAGTGCGAGAGCTTGGCGAACTCGTAATCGAACATCGTCACGTGCGGTATCCCTAGCACCCGGGATGCCACCGGCAAGTCGTTGCTCGCGTGAGATAAGGCCAGATCGAACCCCTTGCCAGCGCCGAACGCGATCATCTGTGACGTTCGCGAGGCCATTCCCCACGCCTTCGCCACCATATGCTTTCCGCGATGGCGCCCGATCACTGTGTGCTCAATGCCGAAGCGCTCGAGCAGGGGCAGGGTCTGTGCGAACTCGCGCGCCGTCACCGTGACGTCCCAGCCTCGAGCCACGAACTCGTTTATGACGGGACGGAGCACGAGCACGTGTGGCGAGTTGGTCATGTCGATCCACACGCGCCGCGCTTCGGATTGAGCGACCGTCACCGGTTGCCCCCGAAGCGCTCCTCGAGCGCTCGCGTTATCGCCTCGGCGGCGTGACCGTCACCGTACACAGCCGGCCTCCCGGACGGACGGCTCAGCTCCGACACCGCGCTCAGGATGCGTTCGGTGTCGGCCCCTGTGAGCCGGTTCCAGCCCAGCTCGACCGTCTCGATCCACTCCGTCTCTTCGCGCAAAGTCACGCACGGCACGCCGAAAAAGTACGCCTCCTTCTGCATGCCCCCCGAGTCCGTCAGCAACCCTGCCGAGGACCTGAGAAGCGACACGGTCTCTATGTAGGAGACCGGCGGTACCGCATGGATGTTCGGGTCGGATTCGACCCGCTCCAGAAGTCCGAACGTCTCGAGGTTCTTGTGCGTCCGGGGGTGGACCGCCCACACGACCTTCTTGTCGAGCTGCGAGAACGCATCGACGATCTGTGCGAGCAGCGTCCGGCTGTCGCTGTTGCCAGCCCGGTGCACGGTCGCGAAGTAGAACTGCTCGCGCTCCACCTCGAACTCGTCGAGTGTCGCAGACGGGTCGACGTTCTCGGCGAAGAAACGCGCCGTGTCCAACATGACATCGCCTACCAGGGCCACTCCGCTGGTGATTCCTTCGGCGGCGAGATTCGCGACACCCGCACGGGTGGGTACCAGCAGCAGCTCCGAGATGTGGTCCACCACGACGCGGTTGATCTCCTCGGGCATGGTCCGGTTGAAAGAACGCAGTCCCGCCTCGACGTGAGCGACCGGGATGCCGAGCTTTGCGGCTGCGAGACCGCCGGCGAGCGTGGTGTTGGTGTCGCCGTAGACGAGGACGACATCGGGGGTCTGCTCGACGAACAGCTCCTCGAGCATGGGCATCATCTCGCCGGTCTGCCGGGCGTGCGAGCCGGATCCTACGGCAAGGTTGAAGTCGGGCTTGGGGATACCAAGCTGCTCGAAGAAGACGTCCGACATGGCGTAGTCGTAGTGCTGGCCGGAGTGGACGAGCAGTTCATCATGGTTTTCGCGAAGTGCGCGCGAGACCGCAGCCGCCTTGATGAACTGCGGCCGCGCTCCAACCACGGAGATGATTGTCAGACGGCTCACGACAGGGCTGCCCTCACGACAGCAGCGACCTCTTCTTGCTGGCCGCGCGTGATCCCCGGGAACGCCGGGAGCGCGAACGTGCAGCCGTCGCAAGACTGTGCGACGGGCAGGTCCGGCGTCTGGTACCCGTCCTGCGCCACGAAGACCTCCTGCTCGTGGAGTGCGAGGGGGTAGTAGAGCGCCGTACCGATGCCAGCGTCCTTGAGGGCGCCCATGACCGTCTCGGCGGTCTTCGCGTCAGCGGTCTTCCCGGTGTAGAGGTGATACACCGCGTCGCCGTAGTCGCGCGCGACCGGCCGATCCAGGGCGGTGCCGGCAAGCAGCTCGTCGTAGACGGCGGCCGCATCGCGACGCTCCGCGTTCCAGCGGTCCAGGTGCGGCAGCTTCACGAGCAGAATGGCCGCCTGCAACGCATCGAGGCGGGAGTTCACGCCCAGTGCGTCGTGGAAGTACTTCTTGCTGGTGCCGTGGTTCGCCAGCTTGCGCGCACGGGCGGCCAGCTCGGGGTCGTTCGTGGTGATGATGCCACCGTCGCCGGCGCACCCCAGGTTCTTGCTCGGGAAGAACGAGAAGGCCGCCGCGTGCCCGATCGAACCGGCCATGCGTCCTTTGTAGGTCGCGCCTATCGCCTGGCACGCGTCCTCGATCACCTTGAGCCCGTGCTTCTCGGCGAGCGCCATGATCGGGTCCATATCGACGCACTGCCCGAAGATATGCACGGGCATGATGGCCTTGGTGTTCGGTGTGATCGCGGCTTCGAGCTGGGACACGTCCATGTTGTACGTGCCGGGCTCGATGTCGACGAAGACGGGCGTCGCACCTACGTGCGCGATCGACTCGGCCGTGGCGAAGAAGGTGAACGGGGTCGTGATGACCTCGTCGCCCTTGCCGATCCCCATCGCCGCGAGGATCAGGAACAGCGCGTCGGTGCCGTTGCCGCACGGGACAGCGAACTCGGTCCCGCAGTACGCGGCGATCGCTTCTTCGAGCGCTTTGACCTTGGGGCCACCGATGAACGCCGCGTTCTCCATCACATCGAAGACGGCGGCATCCAGCTCGTCCTTGAGTTCGAGGTACTGCGCTTTCAGATCCAGAAGGGGTACACCCATGTCGGTTCTCGGCTCCTTCGTCTCGCTTAGGCTCGATCCAACAGACTGCCGAAGATATCATGCGGGAGGCGCGTGTGCACCCGTGCCCGCCGTGACCGAGCCGTTACGCGGTCACTGGTTCTCGAGCAACTCCTCGGCAGGGACTTCACGCACCGGCTTCGCGGGCACGCCCATGACGACCGTCGCGGG
>JBGSMX010000223.1:0-3017 GCA_041739935.1 Coriobacteriia bacterium
ACGGCTCGGCGCGCGTGGACATGGGCAGCTACGAGTACGGCACGACCGTGGGCCGCCTGGCGGGAGCCGACCGCTACGCCACCTCGTGCGAAGCGGTGCAAGACCGATTCGCCGAGTCGCCCGTCGCGATCATCGCGACAGGACGCGATTTCCCCGATGCGCTGTGCGCGGCGGGGCTGGCCGGTGCCTACAAGGCGCCGGTGCTCCTGACCAACACGAACACCCTGCCCGACTCCGTGCGCGCGAAGCTCCTCGACCTCGAGACGCGCGAGGTGTTTATCGTGGGCGGCACGAGCGTGGTCTCCGACTCTGTGGCCGACGCCCTCGAGGGGATGGGCATCGACGTGCAGCGCATCGCCGGCTCCGACCGCTACGCCACCTCGCGCGCGGTCGCCGACCACCTGGCCGAGCTGGGTCACACGGAGTCCTGCTACGTGGCGCGCGGAGACGACTTCCCCGACGCCCTGTCACTGGCGCCGCTGTCGGCCCAGTGGGCAGGCCCGGTGCTGCTCACCCGGACGAGCGCTCTCCCCGGCTCGATTCTGGGAGCGTTGCAGGACTACGACTACGAGTACGCGCTCGTCGCCGGCGGGACGTCCGCGGTCTCCGACGCCGTCTTCAGCGCCGTCGAAGCGGAGATCCCCGCCGACAAGACCTGGCGGGCGTCAGGGACGAACCGCTACGAGACAGCCGCGGCAGTCGCACAGTGGGCGTGGGATTCTGACGTCGCCAACGGCGAGTTCGTCGGGCTGGCCATCGGCGACAACTTCCCCGACGCACTCGCAGGCGGGGCGGCGTGCGGCTACGAGCGGGGCGTCCTCCTTCTGACAAGGAAAGACAGCCTCCACCCGGCAGCCGCAGACTACCTCGACGGTCATTCCAAGGTGCGGGAAGTCTACGCGTTCGGCGGTAGCGACGTGATAGACGACGCCGTACTCGAAGACTGCCGAGGAATCGTGCCGTAAGGGGGATATGACTGCGGCGGCGACGCAGCGCTACCCCGGCAGCACGATAGCCGGGGCGAACGTTGGGCGGTACGCCGTCAGTCGGGTGTCGAAGCTCAGAACCACCGCGACACGCTCGCGCTCGCATGCCGCGAGAAGCGTGCAGTCCGCGAAGCCGAGGGCGAGATCTGCGTAGCGCCGATCGATATCACGGGCCATCCGGAGCAGTTCGTCATCGGCGCCGATGATCTCGATGCCGGATTCCATGAAGGCGTCCCAGAACCGACGCTGCTGGTCGGTGCCGAGTCGCGCGCCAATGAAGCTCATCGTCTCAGCGAGGATCGTGACCGGTGTTGCGAGACCCTCGCCGCCGTGCTCGTCAAGTGCGGCGCGCGCCCGCATGTGATGTGTCTCCGACGCGCGGGCAGCCGCGATGAAGACGCTCGAGTCGACCAGGGCACGCATCAGCCGCCCACCTCGAAAGCGCCATCCTCGCCGAAGTACTCGGCGAGAGTCTGATCGATGGTCAGCGCAAGGTCCGTGGCTTCGTCATCGTCAGTCAACACGCCGAAGATCGCCTGGACACCGTGGTGTGCCCGCTCTTCGCGCTGTGCCCTGTAATCGCCGATCGCCTCGCGTGCTATCTCGGCCATCGAGACGCCCCGCTCGGCGGATTCGCGCACCAAGAAGCGATGCAGCTCGTCTGGCAGATACATCATCGTCTTCTTCATGCCGCGAACATACGCGCGTGGCGACATATATGTCAAGCATATATGTCACTCTGCGCTGGATCTAGTCGGCCGCACTACAGCGGCTCAAGCTCGGCGATTGCAGCAAGAACTGCAGCCTCATCGGGTCCAATGACCTCGACCAGCTGCCCGTCAATCCTCATTAGCGCCCACGAGTAGAAGCCGAGCAGTGTATTCACCCGGTACTCGATGCCGGCGATCTCACCGCTGCTCACCCGGTTATCGACCGAGCCTTGCTGGGCCAACCACGTCGTCTCCACCTCGCTCGTGTCGCCCGGGGCGTAGGTCGTGACCGCGACCCCTGCGGTCGGCGACGAGAGCGCGTGAGGCCCGCGCAGACGTGAGTCGCCGTACGTGAATGTCAGCACGGTCACCGCGTCGGGGTAGCCCAGGTAGTCCCAATCCATGAGGTGCGCGCCCGCCAGTTCCCCTGCGCCGCTCTCTGCTCCCAGCCACCACGCGGGGAACTCGGAGAACGCTTTCAGCCGAGGATCATCGGCGGCATAGTCTATCGACTTGTTCGCAGTCGGATCATCGAGTGAGTCGAGATCGAACGTGTCGGCGGGAACCTCGTCGTAGGCAAGCGTCTCCCAGGTCGTGACGTCGAACTGAGCTGCCGGCGCCCACCCCTCTTCGTTCGCATCAAGCGCGTGGTGGAACGAAAGCGGGCGATAGTCGGCCTGCCCGAGCACCACCTGCGTGCGCAGAATATAGTCGGGGCCTTCGTACACCCACGACACCCTCCAGACCGCTTCACCTGACTCGCTGACGTCCTCGACGATCTCGCAGTCCTGCGTGCGAATACCCTGTGCGAGCCGCTCGAGTACGAACACCAGCGACAGCGGGTCGTCGTCGTCACTCGCCGGGCCTTCCTCCAAGAGCCGGTCGGTCGGACCCTCCGGGGCCGAGAAGTCGTGCAGCGTTCGCTGACGGTCCCCAACGCGAATCGAAGCGGACTGAAGCGGTTCGTCAGGCCCCCCCGTTCGGGTCTCCGTGCGAAACCGCCCGTTGGCAACGTCGATCCACTGCTCGCTTACCACATCCGGTACTTGACCCTCTGGCGTGAGTTCGCCGGCGTAGCCTTCAACCGGAAGCTCGTTCTTCATGACGGTGACCACGTGCAGCACGCCGTCTTGCGGAAGTAACACGCTGGCTGCGCTTCCGTAGGCGAACGCCGGTTCCGATGTGTCCGGGCCCTGCAAGGACACGGCGATGACCACCGCGACGGCGGTGAGCGCCACCAGCACGCTTGCGACCCGCGCGGTCACGCGACGACGCGACCGGAATCTCGCGCGTCCAACCCGCTCATGCGCCCGCTCCAGCT
>JBGSMX010000088.1:0-5780 GCA_041739935.1 Coriobacteriia bacterium
ACACGCCATCGGCCGCCACCGTGACGCGGAGACACGATCGGCGACGGGGGCAGGTCGACGTAGTCCTGCATACCGCCCAGGAAGCGGTCCACATCGAGCAGGGGCATTGCGGCAAAGGCGGCACGGATCGTGGTGAGATTGAAATAGACCCGCCCGCCGACCAGACCCACGAGCTGCTCCGGATCCACCCGCAGACCAAGCGCGCCGAACATCCCCCCGAAGATCTCCTCGGCATGTCCGTGGATCACCGACCAGGTGAGCGGGGTGATCACGTCGGGAAGGATCTCGCCCGTGTTGACATTGCTCCACACGAGCTGGGGTTCTCCTGCGCGCTGCAGGGTCGTGATCGGCCGCGCCTGGAGCAGCCACACACGCTGCCCGTCGTATGCCCACTCGATGTCGATCGGAACGCCGAAGAGCTCCTCGGCACGCAGTGCGATCGCCGCGACCTCGCGCGCAATCTCATCGCTCACAGAAGCCGCGTCGGCGAGCCCGGGCGGCACCGCACTCTCTCGCACGTGTCCATCGGGATCGAGGAGCAACCGTGTGGTCTTGGGAGCGATCGAGCGCGTACGCATCGACGGCCCCTCGCGTGCGAACACGAAGCGATCCGGCGTGACCTTGCCCGACACCAACGACTCGCCGATTCCCGGGCAGGACTCGACGCTCACCTCGTCGGCGCCCGAAACCGGGTCGACGGTGAACGCGACTCCGGCCGCCACCGCCGGGATGAGCCGCTGTACGATCACCGCCATCTCGACGCCGGAGTGTTCGACCCCGGCGCGTTCTCGATACCGCACCGCGCGCTCTGAGAACAGCGAGGCCCAGCAATCACGCACGCGGGCGGGAAGCTCATCCGGATCGCCGACGAAGTAGGTCCCGTGCTGCCCGGCGAAGCTCGCGCCCGAGAGGTCCTCGGCATTCGCCGAGGAACGTACCGCCACGGGCCCCGCGCCGAGCTCGACGTGCCATGCCTCGAGCGTCCGGACGACACGCCGATCCACAGGCGCCGAGACTATCGCGTCGGCGATCCGTGAAGGATCGAGCGGGGACCCCACTTGAGCGGCCAACAGCGCGGGCACACCGGCGGCGGCCATGTGGAGGCGATACTCGGCACAGTCGAGGAAGCGCGCGTCGGGAACCGGGAGCCCGGCGTCGGCGAGGTGCTGCAGCGAGACGGCCTTCGGGCCGATCTGAGCGGTGTGCGCTCGACTCACCGCTTCCCCGTTTCCGTTCGCCCAGTGAAGCGGCCGACCTCGCTCTACTTCACGAACTTGATCATGGAAAACGAGTCGCCGGACTTGCGCAGACACTCGTTGTGGGTGATCTGGCGTTCGCCGCCGACGTACTGAACGTTGCCGCAGCGTTCGCACACGGCTAGACCGCACACACTGCAGGGCCCCAGGCGCGTCGCGCCAATGGCTCCGCAGTGCGGGCAGAACCTCTGCATGCCCGGATCAGACACCTGCATCCCCTAGCTGTTGCTCAAGCGCAGGCCGATCTCGCAAGTATGTTTCCTTTGCAGTCAGGTCAGCGATCGTCCCACAGCCGCTGCTATCGGCTCTAGTTCGACAACAAGCTTCCTTAATCCTTCCAGGTCAAGCGATTGCGGCCCATCGCACAGTGCTGCACGCGGATCGGGATGCACTTCCACCATGATTCCATCCGCCCCGACCGCTACCGCCGCCCTGCACACCGCAGGCACCAGGTCGGCCTGACCGGTAGGATGCGATGCATCAATAATTATCGGCAACCTGGAGAGTTTCTTCACCACGGGCACCGCCGTGATGTCGAGTGTGAAGCGGGTAGAAGTCTCGAACGTCCGAATCCCGCGCTCGCACAAGATCACGTTCGGGTTGCCAAGCATGGTGATGTACTCGCTCGCGGCGAGCCACTCCTCGATCGTCGCTGCCATCCCTCGCTTGAAGAGCACCGGCTTGCCGGACTCCGCCGTCACCGCGCCGAGCTTCTTGAGCAGCGAGAAGTTGGCCATGTTGCGCGTGCCGATCTGCAGGATGTCCACATACGAGTCCACGACTTCTGCATGCGCGGAATCAGTAACCTCGGTGACGGTGAGCAGCCCGTACTTCTCGCCTGCCTCGGCGAGCATCTTGAGACCTTCTTCTTCGAGGCCCTGGAACGAATACGGGCTCGTGCGCGGCTTGTACGCACCGCCGCGGAGCACGCGGATGCCCAGCTCAGAACACGCGGCTGCGACTTCGAGCATCTGCTCGCGACTCTCGATCGAGCACGGACCGGCAACCAGCGTGATCAGCCCGTCGCGCGCCACTGCGTCGTTGAGCGGCGCGGTGTTCTCCCCCTGCGACATGACCGCTCAGAGCTCCTTCATGACGTGCAGGATCGCCTCGTAGATCTCGCGCAGATTATCACCGTAGAGCGGCCCCTCGTTGCAGGCGGCGAGGCTCTCGAATATCTCCTCTTCGCGCTTGGGATCGTAGAGCCCCAGCTGCACTTTTGGCTTGAGCTCCCGTATGGCGAGCGCCAGCGTGGCGCGCTCGTTGAGCAGCTGGACGACCTTGCAGTCGATCGCGTCTATCTGCCCACGTAACTCGGCTATCTGCTGCTGGACTTCATCGGTGTGCTCGGTCATCTCGCTCCACTCCCATGGCAGGTGCGCGCCCGTCATATTGCGCAGGTGTGCAGGTATTGTACGCCGAAGCGTGCGGTGCGGAGTGCAGCCCACCGAAGATATCTGCCGCCTACCGCATTCGTAGGTACCCCGTCAGGTCCACGCCCAGAATCCCGTGCAGCTCCGACATGTCGTCAGTCGGCACCTCCACGAACGTGAACGCGAAAACGGGGTAGAGGTTGAAGTCGGTCGGACGCATCTCCAGAACCCGACTGAACCGTGCCGAGAAGCGCTCGTAATCGACCGTTTCGATCGTCGCCAGGTTCACCGTAGCCGGCAGGTCTGACACGATCAGCGCGGTCGTGCACCCCTCACGCTCCCGTGCGATACGGCCCCAGTCCGGACACTCGCCTCGCAGGTAGCAGCGGTAGGGGTTCACGCCGTACGCGAAGTGCGCCAGATCCGTGGCGCACCACCCGCCAAAGCGCATGGGGTTGATCTCGATCGGACGCACCACACCACTCGCATCGATGCGCAGCTCCGCGTGCACGGGAAAGTCGCGTGCTCCGCTACGCCGGCCCACCTGCGCAAGGAACTGCATCGCGGGCGGCCCCAGTCGCTCGACGGTCGGCGCGTTCGTGTAGTACACGCGATCGCTCACGTCACACGCCGAGGCGAACAGGTGCGCGTACACATCCACGAGCACGGGAGTGCCCTCGGCATCGAAGTACGCGTCGACCGCGAACTCCTCGCCCTCGATAACCTGCTCGACTATGAAACGGTCGAGTCCCAACACGCGTTCAGGGTAGATCGAGGCGAACTGCTCGACCTCACGCTCGAGGCGCTCGACCACGGCCGGCCATTCACCCGCCGACTCGACAACATGCACTCCCATGCTGAAAAAGCCCACGGCCGGTTTGACGACGAACGGCCCATCCATACGCGTGGGGTCGAACGCCCGCAGATCTTCGAGCGCGAGACCGTAGAAGCGGTAGTCCGGGTAGAGGTCGGCAACCATCTCGCGGAATGCGACCTTGTCCTTGAAGCGCTCGATCGCAGCAGGCAGCCCGGTGGCCTGAAGGTGGTCGGCAATCCATCCGATCGCGTTCTCGGAATTCGAGTACAGCCTCGCACCGGGAGCGGCGGCAGCCGTCGCAAACGCGTCGTCTGTGGCCAGCAGCGCAGCGGCCGGACCGATCAGGGAACGGCGCGCCATCGCGGTGTCGAGTACGGGCAGCCCCAGCTCGGCGACGGTAGTCGCGAGCAGCTCGGACACATAGGGTTCTTCGAGAATGAACACGGGCGCACTCCGGGGTCGCGAGCTGGCACTGCGGGACTCGGGGCCGAGCTCACTCCCACTCGATGGTGCCGGGCGGCTTGCTCGTGATGTCGTAAGCGACCCGGTTCACACCGTCCACCTCGTTGATGATGCGATTGCTCATCTTCGCGAGCAGCTCGTGAGGCAGGCGGGCCCAATCTGCCGTCATCGCATCTGCCGAGGATACCGCCCGGATGATGATCGGGTGCCCGTACGTGCGCTCGTCGCCCATCACGCCCACGCTGCGGATGTCAGGCAGGACCGCGAAGTACTGCCATACGCTGCGCTCCGTGTCCCACGCGCTGATCTCCTCGCGCACGATCGCATCGGCCTTGCGCAGCAAGTCGAGCTTGTCGCGGGTGATGTCGCCGATGATGCGCACCGCGAGTCCCGGTCCCGGGAACGGCTGCCGGTGCACGATCTCGTCGGGCAGGCCGAGCTCGCAGCCCACGGCGCGCACCTCGTCCTTGAACAGCGCCTTGAGCGGCTCGATGAGGTCGAAGTGCACGCCTTCGGGAAACGGGATCAGGTTGTGATGGCTCTTGATCTTGGCTGCGGTCTTGTTGCCCGACTCGATCACGTCCGGGTACAGCGTGCCCTGTGCGAGCCACTTCACGCCTTCGAGTGTGGTGGCCTCCTCGAAAAAGACCTGCCAGAACTCCTCGCCAATGATATGGCGCTTGCGTTCGGGATCTGTCACGCCGGCGAGCAGGGACAGGTAGCGGTCCTCGGCGTCCACATGGATGAGATCGATGTGGAACTGATCACGGAAGGTCCGCACGACCTGCTCGGACTCGTCCAGGCGCATCATGCCGTGATCCACAAACACGCAGGTGAGCTGGTCGCCGATCGCGCGGTGCAGCAGCGCGGCCACCACGCTCGAGTCCACGCCACCGGACAGCCCGCAGATGACGCGGTCGGTCCCCACCTGCTCGCGAACGCGCTCGACCGTCTCGTCGATGATGTTGACCATCGTCCACAGCGGCGGTATCTGCGCGATGTCGTGCAGGAACGTACGGATGATCTGCTGCCCGTGCTCGGTGTGCGCGACTTCCGGGTGGAACTGCGTCGCGTAGAGCTTGCGCGCGGGATCCTCCATGGCCGCGACGGCCGTGGTGGGCGTGCTCGCAGTGACCGCGAAGCCGGCGGGCACCGTGCCCACGCTGTCGCGATGGCTCATCCAGCATTGTGAGGTCACGGGCAGACCGGCAAGCAGCTTCCCGCCGCCATCGGTGACCTGCAGCTCGGCGAAGCCGTACTCGCCCACGTCGGTCTTGGGGATCTCGCCTCCCAGCTGCAGCGCCATCTCCTGGATGCCGTAGCAGAAGCCCAGCACCGGGATGCCCAGCTCGAGTACGCGCGGGTCCATGTGCGGTGCGCCCTCGGCGTACACGCTCGCGGGGCCTCCCGACAAGATCAGCGCCGCAGGGCGACGTCGCTCGATCTCCTCGGCGGAGATATCGAACGGCACGATTTCCGAGTAGACCCGCGCTTCACGCACGCGCCTGGCTATGAGCTGCGCGTACTGCGCACCGAAGTCGAGAACGAATACCGCCTGCTGATCGTCGTGGTAGCTCGTCGTCAACGCCCTACCGGCCCATTCCGACGCCCTGGGACTGCTGCAAGGCCTTGCCCTCGGTTTGCAGCGAGGGCGCGACCATGACCTCGGCCTTCTGGAACGAGCTGAGGGTCTCGTAGCCGCACGTCGCCATGCTCGTGCGCAGGGCGCCGAACAGGTTGCGGGTGCCGTCGTTCTCGTGCGCCGGGCCGAGGAGGATCTCCTCGAGCGTGCCCTTGGTGCCGGCCTTGACGCGCGTGCCGCGCGGCAGTTCGGGATGGAACGTCGCCATGCCCCAGTGGTAGCCGCGGCCC
>JBGSMX010000133.1:0-3451 GCA_041739935.1 Coriobacteriia bacterium
GCAGTTGCAGTGCGAGGTTCTCGACGAAGCCGCTTTCGACCTGCATGTCGACGAGCGTGCCCACGAAGCGCTCGCGCAATGCCTCGAAGACCCGCGGCCGATCGGTCACGTTGCCGCTGATGAAGCCCACCAATTCACGCGCCCGGACGAGGTCGGCCGCGTGCTGCTCGAACTCCTCTCGATGTGCGCTCGCCGTCCGGGCGGATACCGGATACGCACGGGACCGGCGGGCGCTCTTCCGGGCGTCATCGAGGGCGCGCAGGATGAAGGCGACCTGTGCCCCTGCGGTGTAGCGCTTGGTGCCGCCCAGCGAGATCTGTTCAGGGGGCCGGTGGATCGGCCCGGAGCTGCGGTAGACCGGATCAACCTGTCCCACGAACGCGGGCCGCGTGGTCTCGATGAACGCGTATCCGGTGTCTCGATACGAGGGGCCGGCGGTCGCGACGCCCAGCGCGACGTGCCGCTGCGTGGGAAAGGACCACAGCACGGTGTCGTAGCCCTCATGCACCATGAGAGCTGCGAGTGTGATGCTTTTCTCGGTGCAGATGCCCTGGCCGTCGAAGACGACCTGGGCAGGAGCGCGCACGCCGTCATCGCCGGCGGCGTAGGGGATCGATTGCACCGCGGCGACCAGGAGCTCGAGGTATGCATCGCTGCTCAGGTGCTCGCGATCCGCGACACGGCGCAGTTGCAGTGCGAGGTTCTCGACGAAGCCGCTCTCGACCTGCATGTCGACGAGCGTGCCCACGAAGAGCTCGCGCCAGAAGCCTCGGTAGGCGAAGGCATCGCCGGCGCGGAAGTGGCGCAGGGCCTCGAGCTCGGCATCGTCAACCCGCACGTCGACGGTGTGGCGCTTGCCCAGGGCGTCGAAGCTCAGGGTCACAAGGCGGCCGTGTCCGGAGGTGGGTGTGTCGATCACGGCTTGCGCCGCGGTATCGAACGCGCGCCAGTGAGCCCACCGGACCGACTCACGGATCGCGAAACCGAGCGCGGATACGAGCACGATTGCGAGCAGTGCGGCCCGGAAGGGATGCTGCCGTGCGAGATCGCGAAGCCTGCCGCGCATGAGCATCACCACCGGGGTCGTGGGAACCAGGATACACCCGTGGGGATAGTCAGCGTTGGTCTACTCGCCAGAGAATATGGTGACGTACGCCGAGTAGCGGAACCGCCGGTTTCTTGCTTGTCCGGTGGTCTCCACAAGCAGTCCGTGCTCCACGAACTTGTCCATGAGACTGCTGGCTGCCGGATACGAGACCGCAGTGACTGCCGCGATATCGTTCACCGAGATATACGGGCGCGAATAGAGGCTCTCAAGTACCTGAAGGGCGTTGCCGGCAACTCGTCCGAAATTGTCGACTATGAGTGTTCGATGTTCTTCGCGAAGCGCCACAATCCGCCTGGCGGTTTCAGTTGCCTCGCCAGAGACCGCGGCAATGCCCTGGAGGAAGAACTTGAGCCAGCTTTCCCAGTCGCCGGTGTCTCGTATGTCTTGAAGTAGCCGGTAGTACTCATCGCGGTGCTGCTTGAAGTAGTGCGAGATGTACAACACCGGGGTCATCAGAATCCCGTTCTCGCACAGCAAGAACGTGATGAGCAGCCGTCCGACGCGGCCATTGCCATCTAGGAAGGGGTGGATCGTCTCGAACTGCGCGTGTGCAAGTCCGATCTTCACAAGGGCGGGTAGGTTGCGGTCTGCGTGCAGGAAGGTCTCGAAGCCCGCGAGCGCAGACCCAAGCTCATGAGGTGGCGGGGGGACGAAGGTGGCCTCGTTGAGCGTTGCGCCGCCAGGAGCAATCCAATTCTGTGATGTGCGGAGTTCGCCCGGGCTCAGGTGCGCGCCTCGGGCTCCGCTCAGCAGACGCTCGTGAATCTCCCGCAGCAGGCGGACCGAGACGGGGAGTTCGCTTAGGCGGGCCAATCCGTGGTTCATCGCGTTGACGTAATTGAGTACCTCATCCACGTCTCGCGGTCGGTTCGGGTCTGTGATGGCTGCCTCCGCCGCAAGTACATCATTAAGTGAACTCTGTGTGCCTTCAATCTGGCTGGACAGGACGGCCTCTTTGCGCACGTACATGAAGACGAACAGTTCCGGGTCGGGGAGTGTTTGGATGGAGCCATCGAGACGGCCCAGAGCGCGATCCGCATCGGAGAGCAAGGTGATCATCTGTTGGTCCATGTTGACCGGAGGGTCCGGCGGCAGAGGGGCCGGGATGAATGCCGAGTAGCCCTCAGGTTGGCGTACATAGCGCCCCGCCCTCGCATTCGCAGTCATCACAACAAACCGCCTCGTCCTCGTGTCTTGTTAAACCCTACATTGAATATAGCTCAATGGCGACTCCATGGTAAAGGCTACCTTGTATAAGGGCGCAGTCGGCTAACGCTAGTGAAGGTTGCCTTGAATAAGACGCTATCTCATCGTGGTACTTCTGCAGCTAGAGCGACGAGCCGTCGTGTCGCCGCCTGCGCAACACCCTGCTCGAACATGGCGGCCATGAGCCCGTCGCAGAAACGGTCGCCGCGCGCGATGTAGGTGAGGACGGTGCGCATGGTAGGGAGGTCCTGGCCGACCAAGAGCGATGGGTCATCCACGAACTCGTGCATCCGGGCGGCGAACTCCTCCGTGAGGTACGGGCTGTGCGAATCGATGATGTGGTGGTCGTAGAGGGCGTGGTGCCACTCGGACACGATGGGCGAGCTCTCCCACCAGGGCCAGGAGTAGACGCCCGGCTTCACCTCTTCTGAGGGATGGGCCCTGCCGGCCTCGAAGTCCGCGCGCTCGAACGCATCGACGAACCTTGCGAAGATCGCCAGGTCAGTCTTCGTAGGATCCGGGGAGTCGCTGTCCATTGGTTGCGTCACCTCTGCAGGCCGAGATGGTCATACGCAGATGGTAGCGGACGGGTCGGACATCGCGGTCGGAGCTGCGCTGGTGCTCCGGGGCGCAAGGCCCGCATTGGAGCGACGCGCGCGAGTCGAGTACCATGTACGGGCGCGCGGGCTTGGATGCGCGAATCGCCCTCGTAGCTCAGGGGATAGAGCACAGGTTTCCTAAACCTGGTGCCGCAGGTTCGAATCCTGCCGGGGGCACCACAAAAAGCGCAGGTGGGAGAGGGTGAATCGCCTCTCCCACCTTTGTGTTCTACCCTCGCGAAACGACTCCCGTGCCTACCCCTCGCGGCGCCGTATCTCGTCGATCGCCGTGTCGAGCACGTCGGCGCTGGCGAACGGCCGCATCTTCTCGCGAATGTTGTCAAAAACCACCGGCAGATCTGCCGGGCCCAAGGCCGCAGACCCTTTGCCGACCTGCATCGCACTTGAATGCACGCAGATTTCGGCCGCCGGCTTCCCGACAAGTGGAGAGAGGACTTCTACTATCGTGTCGTATACACCCATGCCCGCACCACCTTTCCCGCACCGGCGGTCTTCATGCCGCACGCCCACGTGCGCC
>JBGSMX010000143.1:0-8068 GCA_041739935.1 Coriobacteriia bacterium
ACGGGCGAGAAGGTGCGGCAGCGGCTCGGATCGTGAGTATGGCTGCGCGGCGCCCGGGGGGACGGAAAGGTGCGCATGCTCGATTCGCGCTTCACACTGCTGGGCTGCTGCGTGGCGCTGATTGCCGCGTTGGGTGCTGCAACCTGCGGATGCTCCGCCATGACGCAGACAACCACACCAGAAGAGCTGGCCTCGCGTGATCGACCGGAAGCCACGCAGACCGCCGACCCCCCGGTCAGCGGCTCTTCGACCGACCTCCCCGAGACACGCACGCTGTCAGTGAGCGGTCGTGCTGCGTTTGAGGCTGCAATCGCAACGACCATGGATCCGACACTGGTCGACACACTCACGGTCGAGGCCACCCGCGATCGGAAGCTCCGTGCATATATCGATCTCGCACCCGACGCTCAGTTCCCCGACGACAGGCAAATCTACGTCCTGCTGAACTCGGTTCTCTCGCGACCAACGCGCAGTCGCGAGATATACCTGGGGTTCACGCACCCCGAACCCGACGGGTCGGTACGACTCCTCTCCTACGAATGGAAGGCGTACCCCGGCGAGATGAGCGTCACCGGTGCTACTGCGCCAGCCATCGATTCCCTCGAGCTCGAGTTCATAGAGGCAGAGGACCGGGTCGTCACCAACCTCACGCGCAAACGGATCGAGCAGATAGCTGCGGGGAATGAGCCGGTCCCCCGTTGACGGGGGCGCCGGTGCCAGTAGTGCCGAACGCTGCGGAGTGCGTTGGCCTGCCTCGGCAGGACGGCAGAAGGCCGGTCCGATAACGGACCGGCCTTCTCGAATTGCGCGTGGTGGAGACGAAGGGGCTCGAACCCTCGACCTCAGGCTTGCAAAGCCCGTGCTCTCCCAGCTGAGCTACGTCCCCGAGTCGCGGCACACACTATAACACGCGGGTCCCGGGTGCTCCACGACTGCCCGCAGGCCCGCGCGACACTCCCCTCGCAGTTCGCGTAACCGTAACCAGCTCGAAACAACCGCTCCGCTGACGCGAAACATCGGCATGGTTCGATATGCGCAGACGATTCCAGCTCCGAACACACACGTGAGGCTGCCATGAAGAAGATCGAAGCCATATTCCGTCCCGAGAGACTCGAGGATGTGCGTGAGGCGCTCGACACCCTCGAGCGCGCGGGCCTGACCGTGTTCGAGGTCAAGGGCCACGGTATCCAGCGTGGTCTCTCCCAACAGTGGCGCGGTGCCGAGTATCACGTTGCCCTGGTCCCGAAAGTCATGGTCATGGCCGTCGTGCACGACCACGAGGTCCAGGAGACGATCGAGACGGTGATCTCGGTCGCCCGCACCGGGAACATGGGCGACGGGAAGATCTTCGTCACGCCCGTCGAACAGGCTATCAGAGTGCGCACCGGAGAGACCGGCCCGCAGGCGCTCTGACTGCCGCCGAGTGGTCACGCCAGCTTGTGCCGGGGGGTTTCTGCGACCCTCTGACACTTTGGAACAATCGTTCCAGAATGCCCGAGCAACTCCAGAAGAAGAATTCACCGCGCCGCAATCTACTCGAAATCCGAGGTCACTACCGTAAGCACCAGGGACCACACTCAAGCCACCATCGAGGCGAACGCGCTCGGCCGCAAAATCCCGCACAACGATGTGCGGAGAATCGAAGGCTGATTCGCCGAGCAGCGGATGCTCGCCCGAGTCGACTTGGTCCGCACTCCAACATCGTCCGTCGCTATATGGAGGTGGAGGCTCATGAGGCCATTCATCGACCGTGACGCACTCAGACTGGGCTGGCGTAAGGCCCTTGTGCGCGCGGCTTCTCGAACAGTCGTGCTGGCCATCGTTGCGCTCGTGCTCACCGCCGGGCTCGCATGGGCCGGCGATCCAACCGGCGCAGAGACCGGGACGAGCATGGATATCACCGCTGTCAGTGCCGGCTCGCCGTCGGTCGAAGAGGTCGCCCAGGACCTGGGACACCTCAAGGTCGGCACCAACATGTTCTTCGTGATCATAGGTGTCGCGCTCATCTTCTTCATGCAGGCAGGCTTCATGCTCGTTGAAACGGGCTTCTGCCGCTCCAAGAACGCAGCCCACGTGGCGATGACGAACTTCGTCATCTTCGCGGTTGGCGCACTTGCGTACTGGGCATTCGGTTTCGGCTTACAGTTCGGCGGCTTCGGAGCTATTGGTGCGCTGGGCGGATCTGAAATCCTCAACAGTTCCTTCTCTCTGGGCGAAGGCCTGGGGCTTTTCGGCCTCAAAGGGTTCTTCTTGCAGAGCGGCGGATCTTATGACGTGAGCGTCTACGCGTTCTTCCTGTTCCAGATGGTCTTCATGGACACCGCAGCCACGATCGTGACCGGCGGCATGGCTGAGCGCTGGAAGTTCTCGGCGTTCGTGCCGTTTGGCGTGTTCATGGCCGTTATCGTCTATCCGCTCTTCGGCATGTGGGTCTGGGGCGGTGGCTGGCTCTCGCAGCTCGGCTCAACGGCGGGCCTTGGCCACGGCGTGCTCGACTTCGCCGGCAGCTCGGTAGTGCATGCGGTGGGCGGATTCTCCGCTCTGGCCGGCGCTATGGTGCTTGGGCCACGGCTGGGCAAGTTCAAAGATGGCAAGCCCGTGGCCATCCCCGGCCACCACATTCCCATGGCCATTCTGGGAACGATCATCCTCGTGTTCGGCTGGATGGGCTTCAACGGCATGTCCACCCTGTCCGCTGGTGACCTGCGCTTCTCGGTGATCATCGTCAACACGATGCTCGCCGGCGCTGCCGGTTGTCTGGCAGCGATGTTCCTGGTGTGGAAGCTGTGGGGACACCCGGATCCCTCGATGAGCGCCAACGGCATGCTCGCCGGTCTCGTGGCGATCACAGCGCCCTGCGCGTTCGTGAACACCACCGGCGCAGTAGTGATCGGTACGCTCGCCGGCCTGCTGGTTGTTGGATCCGTCGTGTTTGTCGAGCGGGTGCTCAAAGTCGATGACCCGGTGGGCGCGGTTTCGGTTCATGGCGTCAACGGTGCCTGGGGCATGCTCGCGCTTGGCCTGTTTGCAGACGGTACCTACGGCGACGGTTTCAACGGCATCGAAGGCGCGGTCCGCGGCCTGTTCTACGGAGGCGGCGCAAGCCAGCTGATCGCCCAGCTTATCGCCGTGGTCGTAGTGTTCGTATGGGCCTTCGGCCTTCACTGGCTGTTCTTCAAAGCACAACACACGATCATGGGGATTCGTTCCTCGGCGGCTGACGAACTCGCCGGCCTGGACGTGACCGAGATGGGTATTCTCGCCTACCCGGACTTCGCAGGCAGTGGCCCTCTTGGTGCCGGTAGCCTGGTCGAGGTGGACGCTGACACCGTCGGCGCAGGGGCCTGAAGGGAGCAATCATGAAGCGTATTGAAGCGATCTTTCGGCCCGACCGGCTCGCGGTCGTCAAGCAGGCGCTCGAGGACATCGGGCATGCGGGCATCACCGTGATCGACGTGCGTGGCCATGGCATCCAGAAAGGGATATTGCAGCAGTGGCGCGGGCAGGAGTACGCAATCGACCTGCTGCCCAAGACGATGGTGATCGTCGTAGTCAATGACGATGCCGCCGATCAGACCATGGAGGCAATCGCCGCAGCCGCACAGACCGGCTCGATCGGTGACGGCAAGATCTTCGTAACCGATGTGGCGCAGGTCATGCGCATCCGCACCGGCGAGAAGGGTGCCGACGCGATCTAGACCGAGCCGCTTAGCCGAGCCGGATCCACGCTCGTCGCAACAGCACTCCCCCGGGGCATGCCGGATGCCTCGAACATACGGAAGCCCGCGCATCTCATGCGCGGGCTTTCTGTCACTTGGAACCGAAACGCGAGAACCGGGATGACCTTCGCACCGCCCGAGATTCCCCTCCAAAGGGATATCCTTGAGAGCTCTTGGCCAAGTGAGTTGTGGCCCTCTTGGCCGCACCCTCGCGTCATCCAGAGACTTATGCCCGGTGCTTCGGTGGCCTGACTCTATCTTGCCTTACCAATTCCGCGTCCTTCGCGGACGCGCTGATCGAACCGATAACACAGATCAGCGTACCGACTCTTCATCCTGGCCGAACCGAAGTCCTTCATCTGCCATCCCGGCTGAGTCCTCGTGTTCTTCGAATTCTATGCCGGTCTCACCTCGATCTCGTCCTTCGCGGTCTGCTTTCCGCTCAGAAGTCAGGTCGCTTCGCGACCTCATGCATATGTATTCCCGCGAATTGCGCGCTTATCACGACACGCAAACGGGCGGCCCCTTGGAGCCACCCGTATCATTGCGTGTGCGTAACGGGCACCTGGCCCGCGCATCTGGAGTCTAGTTGAGCGCGTCGAGCTTAGCTCGCATGACTTCCTCGGTCGACTCGCCCACGATCTGCCCCGCAACCGACCCGTCACTGTTCACGAACACGAAGGTCGGAACGTACTGAGCACCGAACTCGGTCGCGAGCGCAGAGCCCTCGGGGTCCTTCTCCACATCGTAGAGGCGAAACTCGACGGTGCCTTCGTACTCAGTCTTCAGCCCATCAACGATGGGCGCCATTTTCTGGCACGAGGGTCACCAGTCTGTGTAGAACTCGTAGAGCACGGGTGTCTCGAGGGTCTCGTCGATTGGAGCCTGGGCTACCGCCTGACCGCCTTCAAGTTCGCCTGCGTAGGCCACGAGGCCCTCGTTGAAGTGATACACCTTCTCGAAGCCCATGCTCTGCAGCAACTGGACTGCGGTGATCGACCGCTCGCCGGTCGCGCAATACACAGCTAGCGGCTGCGCCTTGTCCCACGTTCCCGCAGCGCCCTCAAAGCCGCTGATCGGGACGTTCTCCGCTCCCGCGACATGGCCCATCTCGAACTCGCCTGCGGTACGCACGTCCACGATCCGTACACCCTCGGCGGCAAGCTCGTCCATCCGCGCACCATCAACATTCTCGACACCGCTTTGCGGGGCGAGCACCAACGCTCCCAGGCCCACCACCACGATGGCGACAACAACCCAGACCGCGATCTTTGCGTTCTTCATGCAGCTCTCCTCGGCGTAGATTCCGAAGTCATCATACCCCTGGGGGTATCCATCGTGCAATATTGCGTCCCCGTTAGTCTATGCTCGGGGATAATACGAAAGAACTACTTCGGTGATGACTCAGCAAGGATGCGGCCAACCCGACGGGATGCCGCCCACGAGGACAATGGGGGGATGAGGACCTGGTGACGCACTCTGACGGCCCCGTCGCCCCGCCCCAGGCAGGTCCGTTCCGCGGCGAGTTCCTTACAGCGGAACGGGCGGCCGAGCGGGCACGGGTAATTGCGGGGAGCCAGAGCTGGTCTCCGGGCGGACCGGAGACAACACCGCTGATCGCGCTGCTCGAACACGCAGCCGAGGGGCTCTCATCGGACAACGTCGTTCTCGCAAGCGCAGTGCTGGCGCAGCACCCGATCTCGCCGGCCAGCGAGTGGCTCCTGGATAACTACTACCTGATCGAGGAGCAGGTGCTCGCGGTTCGCGAGGACCTACCCGTTGGCTACGGGGCGGAGCTGCCGGGCCTCGTAGAAGGTCCTCTAACCGGGTACCCGCGCGTCTACGCAGCGATCGTCGATCTCGTGTCGCATTCCGATGCGCGCATCGATGAGGAGTACCTGCTGCGCTTCATCGACGGGTTCCAGGATGTCTCGCCCCTGAGCATCGGCGAGGTGTGGGCCATCCCGATCATGCTGCGGGTCGCCCTGGTCGAGAACCTGCGCGTGCTGTCCCGCCGGGTCGTGATCTCGCACCGCTCCGGACGCGAGGCCGATGAGTGGGCCGACCGCCTGCTCCGAACCGCTCAAGACGACCCCGACCAACTACGCTTGGTTGTCGGGCAACTCGAATCGATCGCGCCGGAGAGTCCCGAAGTCTTCTTCCTGCGCCTCGCACAGCGGCTGAGCGGCGAGGCCGTCGGATCAGGGGCCCTCAACGACTGGCTCGAACGAGAGCTCGATGCGCTCGAACTGCGGCTCGACGAGATCGCTCACGACCAACAGCAGCTCCAGGCTGCGGACCAGGTCTCGATTGCCAACTCGGTCACCGCCGTGCGCTTCCTCGATGCCTACGAGTGGCGCTCCTTCTTCGAGACGTGCTGCTTCGCCGAGCAGATCTTGCGGCAGGACCCCTCGGGCGTGTACGCGCGCATGGACTTCAAGAGCCGCGACCGGTACCGTCACGCGCTCGAAGGCATCGGTCGCAGATGCCCCATGAGCGAGATCGCGGTGGCCGAGGCAACCATCTCATGGTGCCTCCAGCGACTCGACGAGAACCCGTCAGATCCGGTTCAGGGGCATGTCGGCTACTACCTCATCAGCGCCGGCCGCCCCGAACTCGAGCGCAGCGTGGGATACCGCTTGCACGGCCGAGAACGCATGTACCGCGGCCCTCTGCGGCACAGGGGCTTGTTCTACTGGGGATTTCTCGGCACGTTCACCGCAAGCCTGGCACTGCTCCTGACCGCGTGGCTCCTGCTCGCGGGAACGGGAGTCTGGCAGCTTGCCGTCATCATGCTGCTGGCGCTCGTGCCGTTGAGCGAACTGTCGATCAACGTGACCAACCGGTTCGCCGCGTGGCTCTTCCCGCCGCGGATGCTGCCCAAGCTCGATTTCGTGACACCCATCGAGGCATCACATCGAACGCTGGTCGTGGTGCCGGCGCTGCTTTCCTCGGCAGAGGCGGCCCAGCACGTCGTGGACAACCTGGAGATCGCATATCTGGCGAACCGGGACGCGAACATCGCCTTCGGGCTGCTGGGCGATCTCAGGGGAGCTGCGGAGCAACATCTGCCTGGCGACGCCGGCATCGTTGACGCGGCACGCCAGGGCATCGAGCTGCTCAACGACCGCTACGGCGCAGAGCACAGGCGCCGGCCGTTCCACCTGTTCGTGCGCGGTCGCGCGTTCAACGAAACCGAACAGGGCTGGATGGGATGGGAGCGCAAGCGCGGTGCGCTTGTCGAGCTGAACCGCGCGTTGCGTGGATGGACCGAGACGAGCTTCACCGAGCGCATAGGCGACGAGGCGTTCGTCGACTCGGTCACGTTCGTGCTGACCATAGACGCCGACACCGTGCTCCCGCGCGATGCGGCGCGCAAGCTCATCTCAACGATCGCGCACCCCCTCAACCGCGCGCGGCTCGAACCGGGTGACGAGCGGGTCAGAAGAGGTTACGGGCTCGTTCAGCCACGGGTAAGCATGTCGCTGCCCGCATCCAGCCGTTCGTTCTTCGCGTGGCTCTACTCGGGAGAGACCGGCCTGGACCCGTACGTGGGTGCAGTCTCCGACACCTACCAGGACGTATTCGGCGAGGGTAGCTTCACGGGCAAGGGCATCTACGAGGTGAACGTATTCAATGCCGTGCTCGAAGACGTGTTCCCCGAGAACTCATTGCTCTCGCACGATCTGATGGAGGGCAACTTCCTTCGAACCGCGCTCGCGAGCGACGTCGAGGTGCTCGACGATCACCCGGCCAACTACCTGTCCCACATGGCGCGCCTCCATCGCTGGGTGCGCGGTGACTGGCAAACGCTGCCGTGGCTCTTTCCGTTCGTTCCCACGCCCGCGGGCCGTCGCCGCAATCCGCTCTCGAGCCTGCACCGCTGGAAGATGGTCGACAATCTGCGGCGCAGCCTGGTCGCTCCCACGCTTATCTCGCTAATCACGGTGGGCTGGCTGCTGATCCCCTGGCCGGCCTGGGCCTGGCCTCTGCTCATGGTGCTCGTCATCTTCTTCCCCGTGTACTTCAGCCTCGCTGATTCCCTGATCTTCAGGCCCCGGACGGTCTCGTTCGCAGCGTCCGCGGACTCGATCTGGCGGGACTTCGGACGGAACTCCGCGCAGGCGCTGCTCTCCCTCGCGATGCTTCCGCACCAGGCGTGGCTCATGACCGACGCGATCGTGCGCGCACTGTGGCGCATGGGCGTCTCGCGACGCAACTTGCTCGAGTGGGAGACTGCCGCCGATGCGGATCGCCGGGTCGGCAAGGACCTGCAGGGCTTCGCGCGCAAGCTGTGGCCCTCCTCGGCGCTGGGTATCGCCCTGCTCGTCCCCGCGGCGAGCTCGTCC
>JBGSMX010000145.1:0-6541 GCA_041739935.1 Coriobacteriia bacterium
GACGCCGCCGGGCGTGCGGATCCGACCGGGTGCAGCCTCCGATCTCGCGGGACTGGAGCGGGTGGACCGTGCGTGCTTCGAGCCGTTTTGGGCCTACGACACCGGGCGCCTGTCTCAGATGCTTGGCAGCGAGCGGGTTGCGATAGCCGAATCCGACGTGGGGATCATCGGCTATACTTTGTGCACCGTCGAGCGGGGTAGCGGGACGTTGGGCAGGCTCGGCGTGGTCCCGCAGGCGCGGGGAGAGGGTATCGGCGCGGCTCTGCTTGCCGAAGCGCTGCGCTCCATGGCGCGATCCGGTGCGGGCTCGATCAGCCTGTGCACGCAAGAGGAGAACGCCGCATCCCGATCGCTGTACACGCGCCTGGGTCTGCGCGAGCTTCCCGGGCGGCTGCTGTTGCTCCTCGGCACTACCTGAAATCGGAGCGCTCGCGCGCGTGCGGAGGCCGGCGGTGACGCCACGGCGAACCATCGTCATCGACATGCTCTTGCTGTTCACGGTCACGGTGCTGGGCATCGTCACCGCGTGGACCATCCTCGCCTCGAGCGCGCCGCGCTGGCTGCTCACCGCATCGCTCACGGGGCTCATCATGGTGGCGATGGGTAGCGTTGTCGCGCGATTCGTGAGTCGCCCCGACCATCTGCGCGCGCTGCAGTCGCACGTGATCCTCGACATCGCGAACGAGAGCCTGGAGCACCTTCGGCGCGGCTTGACCGAGGAGACCGCCGATGCGGTGTGCCGGATCATCCTGGTCGAGACCGAAGTCGCCGCGGTGGCGATCACCGACCGCGAGCGCGTCCTGGGCTTCGCGGGTATCGGCGAGAACCACCATGCGGCGGGCGGGCCCATCATCACGCGGGCGACGCGAGAGGCCATCAAGTTCAACGAGCATCGCGTCTTGAGCACGAAGACCGAGATAGGCTGCCCCGAACCCACGTGTCTGCTGCGTGCGGCGATCGTCGTGCCGCTCGAGGTGCGCGACGAGGCGGTCGGCACGCTCAAGTTCTACTACACGACCCCCCGACTGCTCAACGAGACGCAGGTCGCCATGGCCGAAGGCCTCGCCAGGCTGCTTTCCACACAACTCGAGCTCTCGGAACTGCAGCACCAGACCGAGTTGGCCACGCGCATGGAGCTCAAGGCGCTGCAGGCCCAGATCAACCCGCACTTCCTGTTCAACACGATCAACACGATCGCCATGCTCATCCGCACCGAGCCCGATGAAGCGCGAGAGCTGCTCCGCGAGTTCGCGGTGTTCTACCGCCGAACGCTCGAGACCGGCGATCAGCTCGTCGAACTCGGGCGCGAGCTGGAGTACGTCCGCATGTACCTGCGCTTCGAACTCGCCAGGTTCGGCGATCGGATCGTGTTCGCCGAGACGATCGAACCCGGCACGGAGGTCATGCGCGTGCCTGCGTTCATCGTCCAGCCGATCGTCGAGAACTCCGTCAAGCACGGGCTTCGCACGGAAGGCACGTTGCACGTGAACCTGTCGACCACCTGTGACGACGAGATGCTCGAGGTCGTGATCGAGGACGACGGGGTGGGCATCTCGGTAGACGATCTGCCACACGTGTTCGAGCCCGGTTTTGGCAAGGGGCTTGGAATCGCGCTGAAGAACGTGGACGATAGACTCAAAGGGCACTTCGGCGTGGGCTCCGGCCTGCGGATCGACAGCACCGAGGGTATTGGGACGCGCGTGGTTCTGCGTATTCGGCTCGACCGGGATACGACCTGCCGAGGAGGCGAGTAGATGCTCAAGGCGCTTGTGGTCGACGACGAGGCTCCTGCGCGTTCTGAGCTGCGCTACCTGCTCGACGATGCAGGCGGCGTCGAGGTGGTGGGCGAGGCGTCCAATGCCTCTGAGGCCCTCCAGCTCATCAAGGCCATCCCCTACGACGTCGTCTTCCTCGACATCGATATGCCCGGGCTGTCCGGCGTCGAGCTCGCCGAGGCACTCACCGCTCTCGATCGTCAGCCGGCCATCGTGTTCGTGACCGCACACAGCGAACACGCGGTCAAAGCGTTCGAGGTCGCTGCTACCGATTACCTGGTCAAACCCGTCGAGGTAGCCCGTCTGCGTCAGGCCATCGAGCGGCTCGCGCCTGCGGGGGAGACCGGAGCGAGAATCGAGCGGATCCCGGTGGAGAAGGCGGGCAAGAAGCTCCTGCTCCAGGTGGACGACATCTACTACATCATGGCGAAAGACGACTACTCGTACCTGCACACGGACGGCGAGCGATATCTGTCGACGATCTCGCTGGCCCAGCTCGAGCGCAAGCTCGAGCCCTCCGGATTCTGGCGTGTACACCGTCGCTACCTCGTGAACCTCTCGAAGGTCCGGGAGGTCGTCCCCATGTACGGCGGAACCCTGCTGCTCACCCTCGCCGACGCTGCGGCGACGCAAGTACCAGTCTCACGCAGGCGGGTACCTTCGCTCAAGCGGGTACTGGGACTCTAGCCGTGAAGCGCACCACGTTGGTGGGCCTGATATCCGACACCCACGGCATGCTGGATCCCCGCGTGCTCGATGCGTTTGCCGGGGTCGCGCACATAGTGCACGCGGGCGACATCGGTGACATGGAGCTGTTGACCGAGCTGGAGACGATCGCGCCGGTCACCGCGGTTCGGGGCAACACCGACGGCGGTCAGTTACCGTGGCTCGAGGCGATCGAGAACATACAGATCGCCGGCTGCAAGATCCGGGTGTTGCACGACCTGAGCGAGTCGGCCGGCACGATCCCGCGAGATGCGCTGGTCGTTGTGAGCGGACACACGCACGTGGCCCGGGTCTCCAGGCGCGCCGGTGTGTTGTTCGTCAACCCCGGTTCGGCATCCGAGCCTCGTGCCCGGAAGGGCGCGTCGGTCGCGATTCTCGAGATCGGGGCAGCCGGGGTCGACGCCCGGATCGTGGAGCTCTAGCTCCCGAAGACCACCTTTCGGCACCGTTTGCCACGCTGTCGCACACCGTTTCTGGAAGAATCTAGGCGACAATCGTCGCCCAACGGCCCGGTTATGCCCTCAAGTGGCCAGACCCCCCCTGCCCATCGGCCACTCGGCGACACAAACCCTCCCTTCGCCGACACCCGCCCACCGTGCGCCGACGCTGCATATCGCCACGTCCCACCTGGGCTTAGGGTACTCGTGTAGAGGTTCGACCCGGCCGATTCCGGGTCCACGAGGAGGTGAAACGCATGAAGGTCTGCATCAAAGGCGCCGCCGAGGACGTGAAGTTGGGCGACATCGACGAGGTATGTGTCGATATCGATCGAATCCTGCTTGCCGTAGACGGCTCCGAGCCGGCTGTTCTTGCAACGCAGCATGCGGTCGTGCTTGCGAAGACGTTCGGTTCCACGATCAAGGCGATCTTCGTCGATACAGGATATGAGGCTCTCGAGTATCCCGAGGAGATCATGGACGACGACGTGTACGAGGGTGTTCACGCGTCGATCAAGGGTCTTGCGATCGCCAAGACCATGTGCGAGCGCAATGGCGTCACCTGTGAGGTCGAGGTTGCACAGGGTGGTGTCGCGAAGCGCATCGTCGCAGCGGCACAGGATTGGAAGGCCGACCTGATCGTGGTCGGCGACACCGGTCGCACCGGTCTCAAGCGCATCGCGCTTGGTTCGGTGGCAGAGACGGTGGTCAAGGGATCTCCCATCCCCGTGATGGTGATCAAGTCCGAGTAGGCAGTTCGCGGCCGCCCGGAAGGCGGTTGGCGGGTAGCCGGGATTGCTCCCGGCGGCAAACGGATTGAGGAGGTGTAAGAGGATGACGACTCCGGCAGACAATGCGGGGACCATGGCGGCCACGCACATGGTTCACGGCGAGCACACCGATACGATCGAGAGTGTCGACGTGGTGTTTCGCGAGCAGCGCAGGCTGAGTTTCACGTACGGTGCCATCTTCTTCGCCGTGACGCTGTTCATTCCAGCGGCATCGGTGTGGTGGGAGAGCTGGTACGCGACGCCCATCTGGGGCGGCTTCACTTTGAACTACCTGTTTGTATCGTTGATCTACTACATATTCCTGTGGACGATGGCCTGGACGTACTCCAAGCAGGCCGACAAGCTCGACCACAAGCTTATGGCCATGGCCGACGGCATCACTGCCGACGCCGCGAAGGGTGGTGACAGGTAGTGAATACGATAGCCATCACGCTCGTTGTTGCTCTGATCCTGTTCACCATCGGTCTTTCCATCTTCTCGCGTCGCTTCACCCGTACCACTGCGGACTTCTACCTTGCAGGACGCAAGGTCGGTTCGTTCTCGAACGCCTCCGCGATCTCGGGCGACTATCTGTCGGCCGCATCGTTCTTGGGCGTTGCCGGCGCGGTCTACGCGTCCGGGCTCGACGGCGTGTGGTATGCGGCCGGCTTCGCCGGCGGCTTCATGGTCGTTGTGCTCTTCCTCGCCTCGGCGCTCAGGCGCTTCGGCGAGTACACGGTGGCGGACTTCGCGTTCGGTCGTTTCGGCACCAACCGGATCCGACTCATCACCGTGCTCGCGGTACTGATCACATCGATGTTCTACATGGCGCCGCAGATGTTTGGTGCCGGCACGACCTGGTCGGTTCTTGTTGGCCGGGGCATCCTTGGCATGGATCCGTACACCTCGGGCGTGGTCGTGGTAACCGCGATCATGGCGTTCTATGTAGGTGTCGGCGGCATGAAGGGCACCACGCTCAACCAGATCTTCCAGTTCTGGTGGCTGATGTTCGCGATGATCATGGTCGTCGTATTCGCATTCGGCAACGGCTTCAGCTATCCGGACGCCCTTGCCGAGGTCAACGCGGCACCGATCGTCAACACAAAGGCGATGACGATCACCGAACTCGAGACTCCCAACCCGGCGACGGGCAAGACGCCCTACGAGGCTGCGGCGACCATCATGACACCTGAAGAGATGGCGGTCGTTGACGAGGCTATCGCTGCCGGTGACGAGACCGTAAAGATTCCGGTCGCGTTGCCGTCGGCCAATAAGCTGCACGAGTTGCGCGACATGCTGTTCGCAGAGCCCGGACACCGCTACAACGCGTTCGACCAGTTTTCTATGGTGCTCGCGCTGGTTCTGGGTACTGCGGGTCTGCCGCACATCCTGAACAGGTACTACACGAACCCCTCTGGTTCGGCTGCGCGGCGCTCCACGTTCTGGGTGCTCATCTTCATCGGCACCTTCTACATCCTTGCGCCTATCGCCGGTCTCGCCGGTCTGGTGTTCATCAAGCAGTACCTTGCCGATGGCGGCACGATTGCGGCGGCGAGCGTACACGGCCTGTTGGTCAAGCCCGACCAGATCATGCCCACCCTGGGCGCTATCCTGGGCGGCCAGTGGCTGATGGGTGTTGTGGCGGCAGGCGCGTTCGCGGCCATGTTCTCCACGATCGGTGGACTGCTCATGGCAACCGCTTCCGCAGTGGGCCACGACGTGTACGAGAAGTACATCAACCCGAACGCTACTGAGGCGAAGCGCGTCATGGTTGGCAAGTTCTCTGTGGTGGCATTCGCACTGCTCGCGATGGGTATCGGGCTGGGTATTCCGGCCTCTGGCCTGGACCAGGCGTACCCGGCGCTGATCGCCATGATGGTGACCTGGGCATTCTCCGTAGGCGCATCCGCCTTCGTGCCCATGCTCCTCACTGGTATCTGGTGGAAGGGAACGACCGAGCGTGGCGCGACCGCGGGCATCTTCGTGGGTCTGTTCAGCGCTATCGCAATCATCTTCCTGAACATCTTCCAGCAGCTGGGCATGATCGGTAAGGAAGGCGTGCTGGGCTTCTTCGGAGCGCTGACCTTCCCGGTACTCTTCACCTTCCCGCTTGGTCTGCTCACCATCGTTCTTGTGAGCAAGCTCGACGGTCAGCTGCCCAAGAACGTCGACGAGATCTGGATGAGAATCCACGGCACCGCCTCGGAGCGTCACGAGCGCGACCTGGGTCTCGACAAGGTCGGAACGATGTTCGGTAGCGGTAAGTAAGACCCTACCAGGTCCTACCCCCAGGACCTGTAGGATTCCCGGTCCCGACCCGTACGTCCCACGGGTCGGGACCGGACCCGAAAGGCGTGGCCACGTCCCGGCCACGCCTTTCCTTATTGTCTGGGGTTCGAGCCCCTGTACGGGTCGCGCTACTTGCGCGCGTTCCGGTGGGCTCGAGCTATCCGGCCGCGTGTCCCAGCGCTCGAGCCACCGCTTCGAGGGTGGCGAGATCGTGTCCGGGCAGATCCAGGCGCATGACCCGGTGTCCGCTCTGCGCAAGGGCCACCAGATCGCCCTCCGCCTGCGACCTATAGAGCTGGGCCAGCGAGAAGTGCTTGCCCGGGATCGCGAGGTTGACTGGGTCGCGGGTCGTCAGCATCAAAAAGACCCCGGTCTCAGGCCCGCCCTTATGGAGCTGGCCGGTCGAATGCAGGTAGCGCGGACCGGCCTCGACGCATACCGCCGCTCCCAGGGCCGATGACAGGCGGCGCCCGGCGCGACCCAACACGTCGAAATACGCGGGGTCGTACGGCAGATAGCCCAGTATGGCGACGTAGTCGCCCGG
>JBGSMX010000155.1:0-4213 GCA_041739935.1 Coriobacteriia bacterium
TCGGCGCTGAGTTCCTGCAGGGTGCGGCCGGAGCGCTCGCACTCCAGCACGAGGCGCCCGACGACCTCGTGCGCATCGCGAAACGGCATCCCGGTGCCGACCAGGTAGTCGGCCAGATCCGTCGCAGCCATGAAGCCACCCTGCGACGCAGCACGCATGCGATCCCCGTTGACGTGCATGGAGCCGAGGATTCCCCGGGCGACCTCGAGGGCGTCGCGCGTGGTGTCGATCGCGTCGAACACGCCCTGCTTGTCCTCTTGCATATCCTTGTTGTAGGCAAGCGGGAGCCCCTTGAGCACGGTCAGCAACCCGACCAGATCGCCCACGACACGACCGGTCTTTCCACGGGTGAGCTCGGCGAAGTCCGGGTTCTTCTTCTGCGGCATGATGCTTGAGCCGGTCGAGTACGTGTCGTCCATGGTCACGAAGCCGAACTCTTCGCTCGACCACATGATCAGTTCCTCGCACAGCCGCGACAGGTGCACCATGGTGACCGTGCACGCATACGTAAGGTCGAGCAGGAAATCACGATCCGACACGGCGTCCATCGAATTGGGACTCACATCGGCGAAACCCAGCCGATCGGCCACGAAACGCCTGTCGATGTCGAACGTGGTGCCGGCAAGCGCGGCAGAACCGAGCGGCATGACATCGGCAGTCTCGAACGCGTGACGAAAGCGCGTCGCATCGCGCGTGAGCATCCAGAAGTACGCCAGCAGATGGTGCGAGAACAGCACCGGCTGCGCTTTTTGCAGGTGCGTGTAGCCCGGCATCACCTGGCCGAGGAAGTCCTCGGCAAGCTGCAGGATCGTTGACCGCAGCTCCACAGTCGCCCCGGCAAGAGCTACCGCGCTCTCCTTGGCGTACATGCGCGTGTCGAGCGCAACCTGGTCGTTGCGCGAGCGCGCGGTGTGCAGGCGTCCGCCCGCAGGACCGATGCGCTCCGTGAGCGAGCGCTCGATCGCCATGTGGACGTCCTCGTCTGCGACCCGGAACTCGAAGTGCCCGTCGCGGATCTCCCGGAATATCTCCGAGAGCCCCGCCTCGATGGCATCGGCGTCCGATTCGCTGATGATGCCCTGGTTCGCGAGCATGCGGGCGTGGGCTATCGAGCCCTTGATGTCATGGGCCCACAGCCGCTTGTCCACCTCGATCGACGCGCCGTACGCATCGAGAAACGCGCTCGGGGACTTCTCGAACCGCCCGCCCCAGGGCTTCTTGGCATCAGCCATACGAGCCTAGACCTCGCCTTCCTTGCCAACCTTGCGGCGTTGCCTGGCCCATACCTTGGTGGGCAGGCCGTGCAGATCGATGAAGCCCTTCGCGGCCTTGTGGTCGAACGTGTCGGCCTCGTCATACGTCGCGAGGTTGTAGTCGTAGAGCGAGTACGGGCTGCGGCGACCGACCGGCACGCACGACCCCTTGAAGAATCGCAGCCGCACATCACCGGTGACGAGCTGCTGCGTCGTCTCGATGAACCCGTCCAGCGCCTCTTTGAGCGGTGAGAACCACATACCGTTGTAGACGAGCTCCGCCCAGCGCTGTTCAATCTGCAGCTTGTAGTGCAACACATCGCGCTCCAGGCACAGGTCCTCGAGCGCCTTATGCGCGGTGATGAGTGTGAGCGCGCCCGGCACCTCGTAGATCTCCCGCGATTTCACGCCGATCAGGCGGTTCTCGATCATGTCGATGCGCCCGAAGCCGTGCTTGCCTGCAAGCTCGTTCATGCTGTTGATGATCTCGTGGAAGCTGCACAGCTCGCCGTTGAGCGCGATGGGAACACCCTGCTCGAAGCTGATCTCGGCGTACTCAGCCTCGTCACAGGTGTTGCCACGCGAGTCCGCCGTGAGCGTGTAGATATCCGCGGGCGGCTCGATCCACGGGTCCTCGAGCACGCCGCACTCGATCGCGCGGCCCCACAGGTTGTCATCGATCGAGTACGGGCTCGCCTTGGTCGTGGGAACCGGGATGTCGCGCTCCATCGCGTAGACCATTTCCTGCTCGCGCGTCTTCAGGTCCCACTCGCGCACCGGCGCGACGATCTCGAGATCGGGATCCAGACACGCGATTCCCACCTCGAAACGCACCTGGTCGTTGCCCTTGCCGGTGCACCCGTGCCCGATGTAGCGCGCCTGATGCCTGTGCGCCTCCTCGACCAGATGCTTCACGATGATCGGTCGGCTCATGGCCGAGACGAGCGGGTACTTGTTCTCGTAGAGTGCGTTGGCCTTGAGCGCCTTGGAAAGATACTCCTCGACGTACTCCTCGCGAACGTCTTTGACGATCGACTCGATCGCCCCGATTCCGAGCGCCTTGGTGCGCACGAACTCCAGGTCCTGGCGCTCCTGCCCTACGTCGATCGCGAGCGCGATGACGTCCATGTCGTAGTTCTCCTGGATCCACTTGATCGCGACCGAGGTGTCCAGACCCCCCGAGTACGCGAGCACGCACTTCTCTTTGGCCATCTGTGCCGTCCCTTTCTAAGGCCGGGATGCTTTGCCGCGCTGTGGCTATTCGCCCCGGAACTTGCTGATCTGGTCTTCCAGCCGCTGAGCGGTAGGCTCGTCGGCCGTGATGATGAGCACCGTGTCGTCTCCAGCAATGCTGCCCAAAATGCCCTCCATGTCCGCGGCGTCGAGCGCTGCGGCGACTCCCTGCGCGGTCCCCGGTGAGGCCTTCACGAGCAGCAGGTTGTTCGTGTGCACCACTCCGGTGACGAGTTCGTCGATCATCCGCTGCAGGTGCAGATCCTCGGCCAGCACGTAGACACCCTCGGGGAGCTTCTTGAGTCCCATCTCGGTAATGTCGCGCGAGACCGTGGCCTGCGTGCAGTGGTACCCCTGACCCTCGAGTCGATCGACCAGGTCGCGCTGGGTGCGAATGCGCTCTTCGCGCACGATTCGTCGAATCTCGTCTTGCCGCTGGAGTCGCTTCCTCATGGTCTCCCTCGCCTCGCTCGCTGTGCAGTGACTAGCCGAGAAGCAGCGACAGCAACGCCTTCTGGGCGTGCAGCCGGTTCTCGGCCTCGTCGAATACGACCGACCGCGCGGAGTCGATCACCGCGTCGGTCACCTCATCACCTCTGTGGGCCGGCAGGCAGTGCAAGAAGATCGCGCGCTCCCCCGCCTGGGCCATGAGCGCCTCGTCCACCTGGTAGGGAGCGAAGATCGCCACGCGCGCCGCGTGCTCGGCTTCCTGGCCCATGGATGCCCACGTGTCGGTGGCCACGACATCCGCGCCGCTGACCGCAACAACGGGATCGGTGGTGATCTCGATCCGAGCGCCGGTCGCCTGCGCGAGTTCGCGGGCCCTGGCCACGATCTCCGGCCGAGGCTCGTATCCCGCCGGCGTAGCAATCGAGACATGCATGCCCGTGAGCGCTCCGCCCAGCAGATACGTGTGCGCCATATTGTTGCCGTCACCCACATAAGCCAGCCGCAGCCCCGACAGACCGCCCAGGTGCTCGTCGATGGTGAGCAAGTCAGCGAGTCCCTGACACGGGTGATGGTCGTCGGTCAGCGCGTTGATGACCGGCACCTTCGCAACAGTCGCGATCTCATCGACCATCGACTGATCGAAGGTCCGGATGACGATGGCGTTGACGTAGCGCTCGAGAACCTTCGTGGTGTCGTAGACGGTCTCGCCTCGCGAAAACGCGCTGTCTACACCCGCCAGCACGAGTGGCGTGGCTCCCAGGCGCGCGCACGCAACCTCGAACGACACGCGCGTACGCATAGACGGCTTCTGGAACACCAGCGCGATCGACATGCCGGCAAGCGGCTGATTGCGGCTACCGGCCAACGCCCACGCGCGCTTCTGCGCTTTGGCGACCTCCAGCACATGCAAGATCTCAGTCGTCGAAAAATCGGCGATCGTAAGGAAGTCCCGTCCCTTGAGCGGATCCATCAGGCGCTCTCCCTCTTCTCCAGAAGCGGATGCAGTTGGCTCAGAAGTGTATCAATGTCGGCCTCTGTGCACACCAGAGGCGGTAGAAAGCGAATGGTATTCGCACCGATGTTATTGAGCACGATTCCTGATTCAAGCGCATCAGCCGCAATTTGGGCGGCAACGGGCTCGCACAACTCGATGGCGAGCATGAGCCCGGCTCCGCGAATCTCGGTGATGGCACCGGTCTTCTCGGCAAGAGCGGCCAGACTCTGCCGCAGGTAGGCGCCGACGCGCACGGCATTCTCGCCGACGCGCTGCGCGGCCA
>JBGSMX010000160.1:0-2743 GCA_041739935.1 Coriobacteriia bacterium
GGCCATGCTGCGCACCGTCTACGCTGCCACCGCGCGCGCGGCGGGGTGCGGAGCGCCGCTGACGTGCGACGTGCCCGAGATCGAGATCGCGCTGTTCAACGGCGATGACGACGATATCGCGGTGCTGCTCAATCACGGACCGGTCAAAGTCAACGCGACACTCACCTCGGATCGCACCGTGGCCTCGATCGCCGATGTGCGGGGCGGGCCGCAGGTGAGTATCGGCGCCAACGCGTTCGGGGTTCCCGTCGAACCGAACGGGGTTGTCGCACTGCGGTTGGTGTACGGCTAGACTCACCTATGGAGTGTCACTCGGATAACGGAGCGTGTTGATGGAAGACAGGAGTCAGGAGACTCGAAACTTCCTGCTCGAGTCGTGGCTCGAGTTCAACGATGTGATTGAAATGCACCCCGAGATCAAGCAGCTGCTGTTCGATCCGGTGACCGGGTTGCCCACCACGCCGCTGCTCTTCCCGCGCATCCGCATGCTCATCGAGGACCGCGGCGAGGTCACGCTTCTGTGCGTCAACATCGTCCGCTACTCGAAGATCGAGGAGATTTACGGCTGGCGCGTGTTCGACGACGTCATGAGGGAGGTCGCCGCCGCGCTCGAAAGCATCGCCGGCACGGTCATCCGCGATTCGGACATCATTGCGGAGCTCATGGTGGCCGGCAATGCGTTCGTGATCGTCGTGTCGCCCCCGCGCAGTAGCGTGAAGATCGAGCCCGGCGCGCGGCAGTTGATCGTGCAAAAGATCGAGCAGTCCGTCCGCGAGCGGCTTGCCGAGAAGATGGACGCCGCGCTCTACAAGAAGTTCGGTTGCTTCGTGGGGGCTGCAACGGCGCGATTCGACGAGAACGTTCGACTCGAGAGGCTCGTCCACGACGCGATCGATCAGGCGCTCGCCGCCTCGGTCTCGCGCGAGACCGTCGATGCCGAGCAGCGCAAGGAGCGTCTGCGCGAGATCATCGACGCCGAGCAAGTCGTCACGCTGGTTCACCCCGTGGTCGACATTCGCAACTTCGAGGTCATCGGCTACGAAGCGCTCTCCCGGGGGCCGGCGGACAGCGAGTTCGAGCGACCCGACAAGCTCTTCCGCGTCGCGTACGATTCGGACCTGGTACTGCGCCTGGAGCGCCTCTGCCGCAAGAAGGCACTCGAAGCTGCGGCGATGCTGCCGGAAGGCCGCATCCTGTTCATAAACGTCGAGCCCGATTCCGTGGCGGATCCGGATCTGCACGAGGCCGTCACCACCAACATGCTCACGCATGCAGCAATCACCCCGGACCGCATCGTGCTAGAGATCACGGAGCGCTCCGCGATTCTTGACTTCAGCTCGTTTCGCTCCACGCTCGAGTACGTCCGCGCGCTGGGCTTCAAAGTCGCGGTGGACGACGCCGGCGCGGGCTACGGCTCGCTGCAGTGTCTCGCCGAGCTGCGCCCCGAGTGGATCAAGGTCGACATCTCACTCGTTCGAGGGTGCGACACGGACCCGGTGCGGGCGCAGCTGATCACGAGCCTGGTCAACTACTCCGATTCTATCGGCGTCAAGCTGATCGCCGAGGGAATCGAGACGCGCGAGGAGCTCGATCGCCTGCGTGAGCTGGGTGTGAGCTACGGCCAGGGCTTCTTGTTCTCGCTGCCCGTGGCTCCGTTCCCCTCTGATGAATCGCTTACGGGGCTCACAGCACTTCGCTAGTACTGCGGTCCCGCGCGGCCCTGGTGCGAGCTTCGACGCGACTCCTCGGCAAGATATTCGCTGACACAGTTCACGGTTTCACTTATGCTGTGCATTAGCGTTGCTTAGGGCTCGAGCGTTGATGATCGCCAGGATCGAGGGACAACGGAACGCATGGACGACCGGGTCAGACTCACACAGCTGTCCACGAAGGCCGGTTGAGCAGCCAAGTGGGGTCCGGAGGACCTCAAGGCCGTGCTCGATCGCATGGATCCCGGCGAATCGGCGGAGCTCATGGTGGGCTTCGAGACATCCGATGACGCCGCGGTCTACCGGCTTGGTGACACCGCAGTACTTCTGACGGTGGATTTCTTCACGCCCATGGTGGACGACCCGTACGATTTCGGGCGCATCACGGCCGCGAACTCGCTTTCTGACGTCTACGCCATGGGCGGGCGACCGCTCACTGCGATGAACCTGCTCGCGTTTCCCTGCAGCATGGATCCCGACATGGTCGCCGAGGTGCTGCGCGGCGGCGCGGACGTGTGCGCGCTTGCCGGTTGCGTGATCGTGGGCGGTCACACGATCGATGACAAGGAGCCCAAGTACGGGCTGTCGGTCATGGGCGTCGTCGATCCCGAACGGGTTGTTCGCAACGTGGGCGCGCTGCCCGGCGACGCGCTGGTGATGACCAAGAAGATAGGCGTGGGCGTGCTCAATACGGCACTCAAGCGAGGACTCGAGACCGAGGACTCGCTGCGCGAGGTTATCGACTCGATGGCGCATCTGAACAAGGCCGCGGGCGAGGCCATGGTCGAAGTCGGCGTGCATGCAGGCACCGACATCACCGGGTTCGGGCTGCTCGGCCACCTTCACGAGATGATGCTGGGCAGTGGCGTGGCGGCGAACGTGAGTGCGAGCAGCGTTCCGGTCTGGGACTCCGCGCTCGACTACAGCCGCGAACGGGTGCGGCCCGGGCGTACCGAGGATGTCATCGCCGACCTGGAGCGCTGGGTCGACTGGGGTGGGGCCGACGATGCGTGGAAAGGCGTGCTCGCCGACCC
>JBGSMX010000164.1:0-3456 GCA_041739935.1 Coriobacteriia bacterium
GATCAGCTGCGCCCGCTCCGGCTCGGCGAGTCGCGCGGTGTCGAGGCGCTCGACCACCCGCATGTCGTTGAGCGCGAGTGCGAGGTCGTGACTTTCGTCGTTGATCGCGAGGTACCGTGCGCCGGGCAGGTCGTCGACCACGAACGCTCCGTCGAGCCCGATGCCTGCCAGCCGGCACTCCTCGGCAAGCTGGCTCGCATCGGCATCGCCGCCAAACGCCGTGATGAGCTGGACATCAACACCGAGCCGTGCGAGGTTCTCGGCTATGTTGCGGCCCACACCGCCGGGCGACACCCTCACACGACCGGGATTCGAGTCCCGAACACACAGCTGCGAGTCCGGCATCCCGACCAGATCGGTGTTGGCGCCACCCACCACGACGACTCTGGTGCTGTCCCGAACGTCGAAAGTGCCCGGTCCGAACGGGGTCATACGTTCCCCCAGTCATGATTTCGCCGCATTCCGCCCCTATTATGCGCCGCTACGAGGGCATTCAGTCACGTTAATGATGACCGGCAGCGGATTGCGGCCGACTTGCGGATGTCGGGCACGTGTGCGGTTCTCGTGAACGCGCAGCCTCTGGCACGGCGCTGGCTTTCACGAAGGTGTCGAAGCGATACGCCGGCGCACCAGCGCGCCGCAGATATGGAGGCCATCGACATGATGCACGGATACGCTCTCTCGCAGGCACGCCCGCTGCCCTACTCCCACGGATTCCTCCCCAACGAATGGATGGTGCTACCTATCATGGGAATCGGACTTCTCATAGTTGTCGGCGTCGTCGTGTGGTTCCTGCTTTCCCAGCGCCACACCCCCGCCCACGTCGAGCTCGCCCCCCTGGCTCCGGTCGCGCCGCAGCCCTACGCTCCGGTCTCGACCCCTGTCATCGACCCCGCCGAGGAGATCGTCCGCGATCGTTTCGCCCGCGGTGAGATCGATAGCGACGAGTACGCGCGGCTTGTGGCCACCCTACGATCGCGCTAGTCGCGTCGCACCCGTAGACCCCTGCCCGGACCCGCGGCGTCCTTTCCGGATGTCGCGGGTCCAACTGTATTCCCGGCTTGCGCACCGCCGGCAGGAGCGCGCGTCGCCGGCGGCGAATAGGAAGCATGGCAGTCGGACAGGGAAGGGGACCCATGTTCGGGACGAAAGCACTGCCCGCCTCGTTCGGCGAGCTGTTCGGGCGACCGACGCTCTGCGTTGCGGGCTTCTTCGTAAGCGCGTGGATCGCGTTCTTTGCGGTCGGAACGATGATGATCCTGCCTGCATGGAATGCGGGTGACGCCGGCGCGGTGTTCTTCCGATCGCTGCAGACGGCAGTCCCGCTCATGCTCGTCACGCTGTTCGGAACGATAGCCACGTTTGGCGCCTACGGCATTTCGCAGCGCGACGCACGATCGCACTAACAGATTCGCGCAGGCCTCACTCGCTTTCTTTGAACCCCGCCGCGATGTGTGAACCATCGCAAAACGGCTTGTTCTTCGACTGCCCGCACCGGCACAGGGTCACCCGGTTGCGAATCTCGTACGGCGTGCCATCGATTCCCACGACCGGGATGCCCCCGCGCACGTAGATCGGTCCGCTCACGCCCAGATGCGGATCTTCGATCAGCGCGATCGACGGCTCGAACTCCGGCTCCAGCGCACTGTTCGTCTCGGCATCGCACACAACATAGCGGCCCGACGGGCACAGCATCGCCTCTTGCTCGACGAGCGCACGCGCCTCGGGATCGCCACATCGCTCGATCAGATTCCACAGCCCGCCTGCCCGGTCGCAGAAGCGCGCCTCGGCACACAGCTTGCGCACGTCGGTCAGGCGCAGCCCGGGCCCGTCGATCGAGACCGCGGCTTCCATGTAGGTGCCGTGACCGGCGGTCTCGGTTCCGTCGAACGCTTCGGCAAGGTGCGAGAAATCGCAGAACGGCTTGGTGTGGCTGGCGCCGCATCGGCACAGCATGTAGGGCTCGCCACCGTCGATACGCTCGACCTCGCGCCACCCGACCGACTCGCCCTCGTCGTTCGTTACGATCTCGAGCCGAACGATTGGGACGGAGCCCTCTACCAGGTAGGGACCGTTCTCGGTCACTGTGATTCGCTGCCCGGACACCTTGTGCGACCTCCCAAGAGAGCGCTGACGAAAGGCACTGTCGCCAGCTTACACGGTCGGCGTCCAGTCCGCGCGCGTGTGGCCGGGCACGGCTTGCATGTGATTCTCTCGGCAGTTCGAGTCCGTTAGCGCATAATCGAACTCGGGAAACCCGGACTCACAAGGAGCGCTTCGATGAACCCGACATCTGCACGACGAACCATCCTGCTCGTAGACGATTCCGTGCCTGCGCGCGAGCTGGTCTACTGGTCGCTGGGCGGCCCATCGTCGATCTTCCACCTGATTCCTGTCGCCAGCGCAGACCGCGCGCTCAACGTACTTCAGGATGCGAAGGTCGACCTGATAATCACCGACTACCACATGCCCGAGATCGACGGGCTCACGTTCGTGAGTGCGCTGCGAAGCGACCCCCGACTTGCCTCGATCCCGGTCATCATGATGAGCGCGGACGCTGACGACTCGGTTCGACTCAACGCGGCCGCTGCGGGCGTCAAGACGTTTGTGGCCAAGCCGTTCAGCCCGTCGGATCTGCTTGCGGCTGTTGACGACGCGCTCTCGGGCCCGGCAGCGGTCGATCACCTTGCGACGGGCCAGCTCACCGTGCAGACATTGCTGGAGAGCATCCCGCATCTTGCGATGATCCTGGATGAGAATCACCGGGTGATCATGGGCAATCAGGCGTTCTTCGAGATCGGAGAGGCCGGAATCGACGACTGCCCCGTACAGTGCTCGTCCACGGTGCACGGCGACGCCGGCATCCCCGAGTCGTGCCCGCTCGTCGAGTCGCTCGCCACGGGCGGACCGTGCGAGCGGATCGTCAACGACGAGAAACTCGGGCCCCTGTTCGTCTCGGTCTTCCCGCTCGACATCACGACCGAGGACGGCCGTCGGCTCTTCCTGCATCTGGCGCGACCTGCGACCTAGGGCGACGGGCCGCCAAGCGCGACCTGCAACCTAGCGGCTGCCCCGGCCGGTTCGTTTGTTGAAGTCCTTTGCGCTCTTCATCATGATCTTCCACTTGCGCTCTTCCTCGGCGCGCAGACGGGCATCCGTCTTCATCGCAGCCACGTGCGCTTCGCGCAGCAGCTTGTGCCGGCTTTCGAGGCGTGCAGCGTCGAGGTCGCCTCGATCGATCGCCTCCTGAACCGCGCAACCGGGCTCGCCGGCGTGGGTACAGTCGCGAAAGCGGCAGTCCGGCGCGAGTACCGCGATATCCGGGAACGCCGATGAGATGCCCTCCTCGGCATCGGTGAGCGCGAGCGCACGCATGCCGGGCGTGTCGAGCAGCGCTCCGCCCGCCGGCAGCGAGATGATCTCGCGCGCAACCGTCGTGTGGCGCCCCTTGCCATC
>JBGSMX010000187.1:0-5531 GCA_041739935.1 Coriobacteriia bacterium
GCGACCGCCCGCCGTGAAGACCTCCCAGCGCACCGGGCCCGATCCCGAAATCCGCCTGGCGTCGATCGCGACCACGATGCACTGCGAGCCGTAGATCCGCGCCGTCTGTGTGATGAGCGCCGGATCGTTGACCGCCGCCGAGTTGAGCGAGGTCTTGTCGCAACCCGCCGCCAGCATGGCTCGGATGTCGGCTGCGGTGCGCATACCTCCGCCCACCGTGTACGGGATGAAGACCTCCTCGGCGGTTCGCCGGGCGACCTCGAGCATCATCGGACGCTCCTCGTGCGTGGCTGTGATGTCGAGAAAGACCAGTTCGTCGGCGCCCTCTTTGTCGTAGGCCGCGGCAAGCTCGACGGGATCGCCCGCGTCGCGCAGGTTCACGAAATTGACGCCCTTGACCACGCGCCCTTCGTGCACGTCGAGGCACGGGATGACCCGCTTGGTGAGCACGGCTAGCCGCGCGCGGACCCTCCGGCGGCCGCCATGGCCTGCCGAAGAGTGAAACGCGTCTCGTAGAGTGCGGTGCCAACGATCACGCCTTCGACCTGCGTCCCGATCGAGACAAGATCCCGGATGTCCTCCAGTGTCGCGACCCCTCCACTGGCGATGACCGGGATGTTGATCTGGTCGACGAGAGCCCGGTAGGCACCATAGTTGATGCCTTCCTGAGTGCCGTCCTTCGCGATATCTGTGTAGGCCACGCGCTGCACACCCAGCAGCTCGAGTTCGCGAATGAGCTCGAGCACGCCATGCTCGGTGCCTTGCTTCCAACCCTCGATCGCAACCTTCCCGTCACGCGCGTCAATTCCGGCAACGATGCCCGGATACTTCGCGCACGCGTCGGAGACCAGGTCGGGCTGCGTCACGAGTGCCGTTCCCAGCACGGCGCGCGACACCCCGGCCTCGAAGACGCGATCGATTGTCTCCATGCCGCGGATTCCGCCGCCCGTCTGCACGGGCACGTTCACGGCCTTGACGATGCGCGCGATGATATCGGCGTTGGCGGGCTTGCCCAGGACAGCACCATCGAGATCGACAACGTGCAGCCACTCGGCGCCCTGCGAAGCCCAGATGCGCGCCTGGTCGACCGGGTCGTCGTTGTAGACCTTGACGGAGTCGAGTCGCCCCTGATAGAGGCGGACGGCCTTGCCGTCCAGAATGTCGATGGCCGGGAAAATCTTCATGCGCGTCCGTCCTCCACGATTGAGCCGAAGTTGCCAAGCAGCTGGAGCCCTCTGTCCGAGGACTTCTCGGGATGGAACTGGACCGCGAATGCCGTCGGAGTGATCTGAACGGCTGCCGCGAATCGCATCCCATACTCGGCACTCCCGATGATACAGGAATTATCTTCCGGTTTCAGATGATAGCTGTGCACGAAGTAGAATGCGGTGTCCTCGGCTATTCCAGCAAAAAGCGTGCTTTCCCGCGGATACTGAACGGTATTCCATCCGATGTGCGGGATCTTGACGCCTCCCGCGAGCCGCTCGCACACTCCCGGAACCAGGCCGAGGCCCTCCCACTCGCCGTCCTCGCGTCCCACGGTCGCCAGGAGTTGAAGGCCCAGACAGATACCGAGGAACGGCGTGCCCTCCTGCACCCTGCGAACCACGATCTCCCACATGCCGCTCTCGCGCAGGTTGTGAGACGCATCGCGAAATGCGCCAACTCCCGGCAAGACGATCCCGTCCGCCGACTCGACGAGCGACGGGTCATCTGTGACACGGACGTCGGGGACCCCGGCGTGCTCGAAACCCTTCTGCACGCTTCGCAGGTTGCCCATGCGGTAGTCGATGATTGCGATCACAACGCACCTTTGGTCGAGGGCACGCCGCTGACCCGCGGATCGATCTCGACAGCCTCACGCAACGCACGCGCGACAGCCTTGAACACCGCCTCGACGATGTGATGGCTGTTTTCTCCGGACAGCATGTGCACGTGCAGCGTCAGGCCCGCGTTGCTCGCGAAGGCTACGAGGAACTCCTTGGCCAGCGTCGTGTCGAACGTGCCGATGAATTCGATTGGCAGGTCGACTTCGTAGACGAGCCCCCCTCGGCCGGAGACATCGATGGCGGCCAGCACGCACGCCTCGTCCATCGGCACGGCTGCAGAGCCGAACCGGCGGATCCCCTTCTTGTCGCCAAGCGCCTCGGTCACGGCCTGACCCAAACAGATGCCGACATCCTCGACCGTGTGGTGAGCGTCGACTTCCAGATCGCCGGTGGCCCGCACGGACAGGTCGAGCAGA
Source organism: Coriobacteriia bacterium (assembly GCA_041739935.1). Lineage (GTDB taxonomy): Bacteria > Actinomycetota > Coriobacteriia > Anaerosomatales > JAGXFU01 > JBGSMX01. The sequence continues at coordinate 2,246 of JBGSMX010000187.1, forward strand.
CTGTGTCGACCGAGGGCATCGAGCATGTGATCGAAGAAGGGCACGCCGGTGCCGATGTCGGTCGAACCCCTGCCATCGAGATCGACCGACAGCGTGATGTCGGTCTCTTTCGTCGTGCGTGTCACATCAGCTGCTCGAGACATGTCAGTACCCCAACTCCCCCGCCGAGCCGTGACGCGCGTGCGCGCCGTTGGTCATGATCTGCGACGCCTTCCTCTGCGAAAGCGCATCGCGCATCGCCTCCAGAAAGCGGGTGTTCTCTTCCGGCGTGCCGACGGTCACACGCAGACAGTCTTCGAGGCCCGGGGCCCGGGAGAAGTCCCGCACGAGTACCGAGTGGCTGTGGAGCAAGTCCCGCCACAGGGCGCCCGCTTGCTCGACGCGAAACAGCACGAAGTTCGCCTCGCTCGGAAACACCGTGACTCCGTCGAGCTGCTCGAGCCCGCTGATGAGGCGGTCGCGCTCGCGCATGATGTCTCTGATGAGCTGCTGGAACACCACCCGCTCGCGAAACACCTTCCCGGCTACCCACTGCGAAAAAGCGTTCACCGAGTAGGGCTGGCGCACCTTCATGAGTTCGCACACCACGTCTTCTTGACCCATGAGGTAGCCGACCCGCAGTCCTGCAAGTGAGAACGCCTTGGAAAACGTCCTCAGCAAGACCAGATTAGGGTGCCGCTCCATGTGCGGCCGCATCGTGTGACGGCTGAATTCGAAGTACGCCTCATCTACCAGCACCAACGCATCTGTTGCATTCAGGACATCGATGAGGAACGTCTCGGCCGTGAGATTGCCGGTGGGGTTGTTCGGATGGGCGAACATGATGATGTCGATATCTCCGCGCCCCAGGCGCTCGAGCACCGCCGGCTCATCGACTGCGAAGTTGTCCAGCCGAGGAATGCTCACGACGCTGGTGCCCGTGACCTGTGCGTCGATGCCGTACATCGCAAACGTCGGGGGCATGTCGAGCAGGGTACGCCCGGGACCGCCCCACGCGAGCAGCAGGTCGAAGATCAGCTCGTCGCCACCGTTGCCCACCAAGATGTTCTCGGGCTCCAGACCGTTGGCCTCGGCGATAAGCGTACGCAGCTCCTTGGCTGTGGGATCCGGATAGCGGTTGAAGTCGAAGCGCCCGAGCCGGTCCGAGAGCCACTCGAGCACCTCGCCCGGCAGGTTGCTGGGGTGCTCGTTACTCGCCAGCACGACCTCGGCTTTGACGTCCTTGACGTCGTACGGGATCAGCTCGTCGAGCTCCGGGCGTGGTGGGCGGATGCGGTCCATCTACTCGTCATCCTCCTCGGCCATACCCGCTTCGATATCGTCGAGCGCACTGAGGCGCAGTGCCACGGCAGCACCGTGGGCCCACAGTCCCTCGCGCTCGGCCATCACGATCGCGGTCGGTCCGTCGATCTCCAGCGCCTCGAAGCTGTAGCTGATCACGCTCGACCGCTTGACGAAGTCGTCGACCGACAGCGGGCTGGAGAAGCGCGCCGTGCCACCCGTCGGGAGCACGTGGTTGGGTCCGGCCACGTAGTCGCCGATCGTCTCGGGCGACCAGGGCCCCAAAAAGATCGCGCCCGCGTTGCGTATGCTGCCGAGGATCTCGAACGGTTCGGCCATCTGGATCTCGAGGTGCTCCGGAGCAATGAGATCGCTCGTGTCGAGCGCCGCAACGATATCGGGGCAGATCACGACCACGCCGTTGTCCTCGAGCGACCGACGCGTGATGTCCCCGCGCGGGGACTCGGAGAGCAGCGCCTCAAGCGCGTCGTCGACCTGGTCGGGTAGCAGCGGATCGGTGGTGACCAGGTAGGTGGCCGCGCGCGGATCGTGCTCGGCTTGTGCCATGAGGTCTATCGCCACGAAGTGCGGCACGGCGGTCTCGTCGGCGAGCACGAGCACTTCCGAGGGCCCTGCGAGCATGTCTATGCCGCACTCGCCCATCACAAGCTTCTTGGCCGCGGTCACGTACGCGTTGCCCGGTCCCACGATCTTGTCGACGCGCGCGATGGTGTCCGTGCCGTACGCGAGAGCCGCGATCGCCTGAGCACCACCGATCTTGTAGATCTCCTCGATACCGGCCTCGCGCGCGGCGGCGAGCACGAACGGGTTGACCGTGCCGTCCGCCGCAGGAGGAACCACCATCGCAATCTCGTCTACGCCCGCAACCATCGCGGGAATCGCGTTCATGAGTACGCTGGAGGGATAGCACGCGCGACCGCCCGGCACGTATACCCCCACACGCGCGAGCGGGGTCACTTTCTGTCCCAGGAAGATGCCACCCTCCTGCGCGGTGAACCACGACTGCGGCACCTGGCGGCGGTGGAAGTCCTCGACGGCACCGGCGACGGCAGAGATCGCGTCGAGAAACTCGTCGTCTACCTGGGCGATCGCCATCTCGATCTCTTCGTCGCTCACGCGAAAGTCAGCAAGCTCGACCTTGTCGAACTTGGCGGTGTAATCACGCACTGCGGCGTCGCCCCGCTCGCGAACGTCATCGACGATGCGGGCCGCAGCTGCGATTATCTCGGCATCGACGCCGCCCGAACGCTGCAGGCTCTTCTCGGTGAGGCGCTCTCCGCGCTGTAGTTCTATACGTCGCATCATGTGCTGGTCCGTCCCTTTCTAAGCCCTGCCGGCCTGCGCGAGCCGGTCTGCCAGCTGTGTCACGCGCTCGCCCAGTGTCCGCAGAGCCACGGGGTTCGCCACGAATCGCGCAGTTGAGGGCAATACGTCATCTACAATCCTGAGCCTGTTCTCCCGCAGTGTCGTACCCGTCTGCGTGATGTCCACGACCTGGTCTGCAATCCCTATCAGAGGCGCGATCTCGATGTTGCCGTTGAGCTTGACTATCTCCACTTGCACCCCGCGTGAGGCGAAATACGCCTCGGCGATCCGGGGGTACTTCGTCGCCACCCGGATCACGCCCAGGTGCGCGTAGTGCTCCTCGATCGTCGCGTGAGCGTCCTCGGGCTCCGCCACGACGAATCTGCACGCGCCGAACCCCAGGTCCACCATCTCCACCACATCGAGATCGAGCTCGACGAGCACGTCCTTGCCCGCGATTCCCACATCGGCGGCCCCGCTCGCCACGTACACTGGGATGTCGCTGGGCTTGCCCACGATGAACTCGAACTCCGGAGTCTCGATCACCAGTTGGCGCCCCGGATCGGCTAGCGCGCCCACGTCGATGCCGGCCGAGCGCAGCAGCTGCACGCTGTCGGCGAGCAGCGCGCCCTTGGGAATCGCGAAGCGCATCTTATCTGCCGAGGAGCCGCCGCTGCGA
>JBGSMX010000206.1:0-4087 GCA_041739935.1 Coriobacteriia bacterium
CACAACGCGACCGGGCGCATCGCCCGGCAGTGTCGCCACGACGTGCTCAGCGTGCGTGGGGAGCCGCCGCGAGTCGATGCTCACCGACACGTCATAGCCCGCGTGCACGGCAAGCCGCTCGCCGTCGACGTCTTTCATGTACGCAGTGGAAACCTCGAGGTCGCCGTCCTCGAACAGAGGGAACGGGTACTGACTCCCGACCATCGCAGGGTCCCTGCCCGTCGCCGCCACGACGACCGCCGGCCCGTAGGTCTCGAGCGCGCGAACGATCCGCTTGTGGCTATCCGGATTGTAGAAGGTGAAATTCTTGGGCATGACCTGCCCGGAGGCCAGCTCGCCGGTGACGAGCACGACCGCGCCGCGAACCGATTCGGACTCGAGTTGCTCGACCGTGGACACCACGACGAGCGGCGCAGTTACCTCGCACGCCGGGGAGTACGGCCCCACGTTCGCCTCGAAAAGGGTTCCTGCGGCCTCGAGGCGTGCATCCCCATGCTCCCACTCGATGCAGTCGAACCGGGTACGCGACACCGACCATCCCAGGGCACCGGTGGCAGCCGCAAACTTCGCCGTCGCTTCGCGATTCCCCGGTCCGCCAACGTGCCGGTCGGGATACCTCGTGAGCTCGCTCAGATGGCCGAGGATTCGCGCGCCAAGCGCCTCTCGGTCCACAGCCGAATCGGAAACTGCCACGTCCCCCACCCCCTCATCAGCCAGAAGTGTAGCGCTCACCCGCACCGCACGTGAGGGCTCGCGCGCTACATCGTCTGGACTTCGGCGCACTCTCCACTGCGCTCGCACAGCAACGCCGGTCGCACGAGCATGAGCGTAGCAAACACGATCAGAACGACACCGCCGCCGAAGATCGCCTGCGGAACGCCGATCACGTCTCCCAGTGCGCCGAACACCAGTGCGCCGACAGGCATGAGCCCCATGAACGAGAGCACGAACAGCGACATGACACGGCCGCGGATCGCGGGGGGTGCAGCGATCTGCAGGTTCGTGTTGATGCTCGAGACTGCCGAGAGGAACGCAGCGCCGTTGAGCAGCAGCAGCACCGCAGTGAGCCACAGCGTGTGTGACAGCGAGATCGCGATGACCGCCACCGCAACTCCCATGGTGCCCCAGCGCACGATGTTGTCCCGGCGGACCGTCCTGGGCAGGGAAGCCACCACGAGCGCGCCGATCAGCGCGCCGGCACCGTTGATACCCATGAGCGTCGAGTATCCGGTGCTGCCCAGGCCCAGGATCTCGGCCGCGATCACGGGCAGCAACGTGAGCATGGGCATCCCGAACACCGTGATCATCGCCGCGGTAAGGAGATGCATGTACACACGGCGATGCGCGACAGCGTAGCGCAGTCCCTCGGTGAACATGCTTCGGCCCGGCTCCTTGACCTGCTCGTGCACCGCCTGCCTGGGCCTGATGATCCACAGCGCCCAGATGACGAACAGGAAGCTGATCGCGTTAGCGTAGAACACCTCGGTCACACCGAAGATCGCGAACACGGCCGCGCCGAGCATCGGTCCCACAAGCCGCGCTGCATTGAACTGCGCCGAGGATAGCGCGATCGCGTTGAGCAGCGACTCGCGCGGCACCAGGTCCGGGATCATGGCCTGCCACGCCGGGAACATGAATGCCGAGACGACCCCGGCAGCCAACGTGAGCCCGTAAATCGAGGGCAGCGCGATCATATCGAGCTGGGTGAGGATTCCGAGCGCGAGCGCCTGTGCCATCAAGATCACCTGCGACCAGATGAGCAGCTTGCGCCGGTCGAACCGGTCCGCAAGGGTCCCCGTGAAGATGATGAGCAACGTCACCGGGATCCCGCTCAGGAAGTTGACCGTGCCAAGTGCCGTCGACGACTTCGTCAGTTCGTAGACCAGCCACCCAATCGCGACCGTCTGCATCCACGTCCCGATGTTCGAGAGCACCGCTCCGAAGAAGAAGTACGAGTAGTCGCGGTACTGGAACGACTGGAACGTGGTCATGCCACGAAGGAACCTACGGGGAGGTACCTGCGCGTCAGCTTCCGCGGTCGCCGTGTCGTGCGGCATGGGCGCGGAGCGGCCGAGCGTATCTTCGGGTGGTGTGGCTTGCTTCAAGTCCTGCTCCTGTGCGTGTCAGTGGAGTCGTTCGAGAGCATCACATGGTAGCGCACCTATTCGTACCCTAGGACGCCTCATCGAACGCCTGGACGAACTGGCTGTTATACAGATCGCAGTAGAAACCGCCGGCGGCCATCAGTTCGTCGTGCGACCCTTGCTCGACGATACGCCCGTGGTTCATGACGATGATGGTGTCGGCATTGCGGATCGTCGAGAGACGGTGCGCTATGACGAAGCTGGTGCGGCCCTTCATGAGTTTGGCCATGGCGGCCTGGATGAGCACCTCGGTGCGCGTGTCGACCGAACTCGTGGCCTCGTCCAGGATCAGGACTTCGGGGTCGGCGAGGAACGCGCGGGCGATCGTCAGCAGCTGACGCTCACCTGCCGAGATGTTCGAGGCCTCATCGTCGAGCATGGTGTCGTAGCCGTCAGGCAGCGTCCGGACGAAGTGGTCCACGTGCGCGGCGCGGGCGGCCTCGTCGAGCTGTTCGGTCGTAGCATCCTCGCGGCCGTAGCCGATGTTCTCGCGGATGGTGCCCTTGAACAGCCACGTGTCCTGCAGCACCATGCCGAACGTGCGACGCAGCTCATCGCGGGCCATGTCGCGAATGTCGACGCCGTCGATGGTGATGCTACCGTTGTCGATCTCGTAGAAGCGCATGAGCAGGTTCACGAGCGTTGTCTTGCCGGCGCCCGTGGGCCCGACGATAGCGATCGTGCTGCCGGGCTTCGCATCGAGGTTCAGGTCCTCGATGAGCGGAGTATCCGCCTCGTACCTGAACGACACGTTCGAGAGCTCGATGTGGCCTTCCACCTGCGCGATCGAGACAGGGCTGGCGGTCTCGGGGATCTCCTCGGCTTCGTCGAGCAGTTCGAAGACACGCTCCGCCGAGGCGACCGTGGATTGCATCACGTTCACGATGCTCGCAGCCTGGGTGATCGGCTGGGTGAACTGGCGCGAGTACTGGATGAACGCCTGCACGTCACCAAGTGACATCTGGCCCTGGGCAACCTGCAGGCCGCCGATAACGCAGATCGCGACGTAGTTGAGGTTGTTGATGAACGTCATCGTGGGCATGATGATGCCCGAGATGAACTGGGCCTTGAAGCTCGCTTCGTAGAGCTGCTCGTTCTGCTCGTCGAAGATCGCGATGGCGTGTTCCTGACGCCCGAAGACCTTCACGATGGCGTGTCCCGAGAACATCTCCTCGACGTGCCCGTTCAGGTCGCCGGTGTGCTTCCACTGCGCGGCGAACTGCTTCTGGGAGCGCTTGGCGATCATCATGGCGCCGAAGACCGAGGCCGGCAGTGCGAGCAAGGAGACGACTGCGAGCAGGGGGCTGATCCAGAACATCATGCCGAGCACGCCGACAATGGTGAGCACCGACGTGATGATCTGCGTGAGGCTCTGCTGCAACGTCTGGGCGATGTTGTCGATGTCGTTGGTCACGCGAGACAGGATGTCGCCCCGCGGATGCCCGTCGAAGTAGCTCAGCGGGAGGCGCGCGAGCTTCTCGTCGGACTGGCGGCGCAGCTGGTAGACGGCCTTCTGCGCCACGCCGGCCATGAGGTACCCCTGCAACCAGGCGAACAACGCGCTGATCGAGTACACGAGAGCAGTCAGGGACAGGATGCTCCGCACCTCGTCGAAGTCCACGCCCTGCCCGGGGGTCACATCCATGTTCTCGAGCATGTCCGCGAGCTCGTCCTCCCCCTGGGCGCGCAACCCGGCGACCGCCTGGTCCTGGGTCACGCCCTGGGGCATCTGCTTGCTGACCACGCCCTCGAACACGAGCTGGGTCGCGTTGCCGAGCAGTTTAGGTCCGACGATGCTGAACGCCACGCTCGCGGACGCGAGCACGAGCACGACTGCGATGATCGTGGCCTGCGGTCGCAGGTAGCCGGCGAGCCGCTTGAGCGAGCCACGGAAGTTCTTGGGCTTGGCCGCCGGCACGCCGACGCCCATATGCCGGCCGGGA
>JBGSMX010000216.1:0-6730 GCA_041739935.1 Coriobacteriia bacterium
TCGGCGTCGAACTCACCCGCGAAGCGCTCCATATCCTCGAGCGCGACAGTCGCGGCGCTTCGGAAGGCTGCGTTGCCCTCGCGGATGCGCCGCCCGGCTACGTAGTCCGCAACTGCCTCTTCGACCAGCGCGCTGCGGCTCGCCCCCGCTGCCGCCGCGGCTTCATCGAGTTCGTCGAGCAGCCAATCTGACAGCGCGACTGCGACCTTCTTCTTGGGCACAAGGATCTCCCGGGTGAGTATCGTTCATACCGTATCTTCATACCATCCGCGAGCGCTGTAGACAAGTCGGAGCTGCCGCGCGCACGGGTGCTGAGATAGCCGAGGAGCGCAAACGCGAAACGCCGACCACGTAGATGGAACCCCGCGAGAGGCGGGGTCCCATCTACGTAAGAACCGGATGTCGGAATCGACTAGCTCGGGATAAGCACGTTGGCGAAGACCAGCCACGCAAGCAGCGACTTGGCGACAAGACTCAGCAGCACGTACGCGGACTCGCCAAAGATGTAGTCCTTCCACTTCCCGACCTGCTTGTACTGCAGCACCATGTTCACGGCGAAGCTGTTGAAGAAGACGAACATGGACGCGAAGATCCAGTAGACGAACGTGGGCGTCATATCGCTCGCGCCGGGACCCCACAGGTACGCGCCGATCGCAATCCACGGCACGGCACCGGCGATACAGCCAAAGATGAAGCTCAGCCAGTTCGGGTTGCCCGGCTCCTCGTACTTCTCCATGAGCAGGCCGAACAGGATCATCATCGCGTTCACGCCAAAGATCGCGGTCAAGGCAGCGACGTCCGTGATCCCGACAAGGGCGGCTATGAGCACAACCATGAGCGACGAGCTGAAGGAGTACTCGATCCAACGGTAGTAGTTGCGGTTCTTCTTCAGGCCATCCACATAGCTCGCGAACGCAGGCCCGGCGATCACGAAATGCGCCGCCGCCGAGAAGAACAAGAAGAGCGCCACGGCGTAACCCAGCTCGAAATCGAAGTAGAACTGCGCCTCGCTGAAGACGCCGGGTCCCGGGCGGGTATTCATCCACGACGCGGTCACGGGAACCGCGTACGGGTTAGAGAGCGCGACGATCGCCGCTCCCTGCGCCAGATGGAAAAAGCCCATCACGATGTTGTAGAGACGAAGTCGCTTGAATCTGGGCTCGATGTCTGTCATTCCGAGTTCCTCTCCTTACGGTCTTGCGGCTCGACAGGGTGCCGCCGTCATGTTCTGTTCTCTGTCGTCCTGGCTCACACGCTCGAAGCTCTCCGCCGCTCCACCTCGCGAGCGTAGGCCCCGGGAAGCTCGCAGGTGTTGGGGCCTTCCACGAGCGCGCGACACTCTCGGTCAATACCCTTAAGCGTGCCGTTGAACACGAAATGGTGGAACGGCAACACCGCATACCAGTACGCCCTGCCCAAAACACCCTTCGGGTCGAAGGTGGCCGTCTGGCGCACCAGCGTGTTCTCGCCCAGGGGCCGCAGCTCGTATTGGAGCCATCCTTCGCCCGGCAGCTTCATCTCTGCGCGCAATCGAAGAAGCCGTGGCGCATCGACCTTCTCCACGCGCCACCACTCGAGATGATCGCCCTCGATCAGTGCGTACTGGTCGCGACGTCCACGTCTGCGCCCCGGTCCACCGACCAGCTGGTCCATGAAGCCGCGCACGTCCCATAGCGTGTCGAACGCGTACCAGCCATGCTCGCCGCCAATGCACGCGACCGGATCGAACGCGGCCTCAGGAGGGCAGTGCGCCACGATCACACGCGAGTCGAGATAGCGGCCCTCGCGCGCCATCGTCCTGGGCTCCGTGTCATCGCCGAACTCATCGGCCCAGCAGATCCGGGCGAACGCGGCGTCCTCATCGGCAAGTGCCTTGGCCATGGCCTGGGTCGCGCCGATCGGCACGATGTGCGGGAAGTCGCGGGCGGCGTCGTCGTTGGAGACCGTCGTGGGGAATCGCAGCGACTCGGCCAGCTGCCGGCCCACCGTCGCTTCGCGCGGGGTGAACAGGTAGAGCCACCAGCCGGAGAGCCGGGGCGAGAGGAACGGTACCGGGATCACGAGACGCTTGAGACCGCGTGCGCTGGCATAGAGCTGCAGCAGCTCACCGTAGGTGACCTGTTCGGGCCCGCCTATCTCGTAGACGACGTGCGCGGTGCCGGGCGCAAGCTCGAGTTCGACGGCCGAGGTCAGGTAGCCCGTCACGTCCTCGATCGCGACGGGCTGCGCCGCGCTACGCACCCACCGTGGCGTGGTCATGAGGGGTAGCTTCTCGACCAGGTTGCGGATCATCTCGAACGAGGTGGAGCCGCTGCCCAGCACGATCGAGGCGCGAAACTCGATCACCGGAATGCCTTCGCCCGCCAGCACGCGACCCACTTCGTGCCTGCTTGCCAGGTGCTCGGAAAGCCCGCCGGTATCCTGACCCAGCCCGCCGAGAAAGACGATCCGCCGCACACCCGCGTCGCGAGCGGCCTTCGCGAAGATACGCGCCGACGCCGTATCACGCTCGGCGTAGCCCGCGCCACCACCCAGCATGTGGACCAGGTAAAACGCGGTGTCGATGCCTTCGAGCGATTCGCGCACGGCCTCGGCGTCAAGGGCATCGGCCTGCACGATCTCGACATCCGGTGGCGCGTCGATGCGCCGGGGCGATCGCGCCGAGGCTCGTACCCGGTAGCCCGCTTCCACAAGCGGATGCAACACGTGCGAGCCGATGTAGCCGGTGGCCGCACTCACGAGCACGTGGCGGGAAGGATCCGGGGAGGCACGATGTGGCGTTGTGTGGGTCATGGGTCACGCACCAATCGATTCGGGCTCCGCTGCCTGCGGCGGGACCGAGAACGCCGTTCCCGGTTTCGCGAACTTGTTCCAGGCGAATGGAACCAGCCCCAGGCACAAGATCCCCGCCAAGAGCCCGGGAGCCCACGTGCCAAGGCCACCGATGATGGCCCCGCCGATGATCGGCGCAGCGATCGACCCGACGTTCTGAACCGCCGACGAGAGCCCGAACGCACCGCCCACTTCCGTGGGGCCCACCGTCTTAGAAAGCACGCTCTGGCTCACGGTGTTCTGGATGGAGAGCGCGAAGCACAGCGGAGTCAGCACCACGAGCAGCACGGGGACGTTCGGCGACACTCCCCACGCAAAGAAGGACACACCGGCGACGCCCAGCGTCACGACCAGGAGCAGCCCCTCGGAGAACCGTTTTGTCAGCGGCGCGATGAGCGCGAGCTGGACGATGACCGAGAGAATGCCGACATAGGCCAGCAGCAAGCCGATGGCCTGCGGGCCCAGGCCCAGGTGCTTGAGAGCCCACAGCGAAAACATCGCCTGGAACGTCGCGAAGGCGACTCCGAAGAAGAACCTCAGTTGGATGGCATCTCCAAAGAGCGGTCTGCGTAGTGCCTCGAGCAGCCTCTTGGCAGTAACACCGCCGCGTGGCTGCGCGGCAAGCTCGGCTTTCCGCTCCTCGGTAAGCGACTCCGGAAGGAAGAGCGCTACGAGCACGATGTTTAGGGTGGCGACTCCCGCCGCAACGTACGCAGGCACGCTGTAGCCCCATTGAGAGAGCAGTCCTCCCAGCGCAGGGCCGATGATGAAGCCGAGGCCGAACGCGGCGCCGGTGAGTCCGAGTCCGCGCGCGCGGTTCCTCTCCGCGGTGACATCTGTGATGTAGCTCTGGGCGACGGTGAAGTTGGCTCCCGTCAACCCATCGAGCACGCGCCCGGCGAACAGCATCCACAGCGCTGCGGCCGACCCCAAGATCAGGAAGCTCACGGCGGTCCCGGCGATTGAGACCATGAGGATCGGGCGCCTACCGAAGCGGTCGGACATTCTGCCCAGAATCGGGCTGCCGATGATCTGCGCCGCAGGATACGACGCCGTGAGCAGGCCGATCATCAACGGCGAAGCGCCGAAGCGCGTCGCGTAGTAGGGCAGCAGGGGCAAAATGAGGCCGAATCCAAGCACGTTGACGAAGACGACGGCGAAGATGATGGCAAGACGGCGTTTGTCCATGCCCGACAGTGTAGACGATGCTCGCATAGGTGAAGCTCACTGCCACCCACGCGAGAGAGCCAGGCGAGCGTTTCGAGTACCCCGCCACGAGCGTGAAAGGACCGTAGCGCGCGGGTATAGTCGAAGCATCTGGGGATACGGTGTAGGAGGCGGCGCAAGGCGTCTTCCGCCATCGGGGGGTGTTACGTGATGCGAGTCCATTCCAAGCGCGGGATTCTCGTGCCGCTGCTCGTCATCGGCTTGCTGGTGACCACTGCTTCACCATGTTTCGCTGCGGTCGGAGCTGTCCGCATCGAGGGAGCCGACCGCTACGAGACCAGTGCCAAGACCGCGACCCAGGCCTATTGAGTCGCGACCGCGGTCGTGGTCACGACCGGAGAGAACTGGCCCGACGCCCTGGCAGGCGGCCCGCTCGCCACGAAGCTCAACGCACCACTCCTCCTGACACGCAAATACGACTTGCCGGCACCGTGCGCTTCGGCGATCACGACCATGGGTGCGACGAGTGCCTACATTCTAGGGGGACCCTCCGTGGTAGACCCGGCCGTCGAAGACGACCTCGTGGCTGCCGGGATCAACCCCGGCAACATCACCCGGATCGCCGGGGACAACCGCTATGAGACGGCGCAGTTGATTGCCGAGTTCATTGAGAATTACGACATGCTCGACGTGGACACGGCGTACATCGCGACGGGCGCGAACTTCCCGGACGCGCTTGCGGCGGGGCCGTTCGGGGGCTCGTTTGGCCGGCCGATCCTGCTCGTGAAGCGCGACGAGATCCCTGCCTCCACCCAGGCGGCCATCTCAGGCCTCGCGCTCACCACCTCCTACGTGCTTGGTGGCACCGGTGTCATTGGCGACGATGTCATGTCGCAGCTGCCCGGCGCGACTCGTCTGGGAGGCGCCGATCGCTACGAGACGGCGGCCATCATCGCCGAGCACGGGCTCTCTTCAGGCGGGATCGACTTAGTGTTGTACACCGCGACCGGGCAGGCATTCCCCGACGCGCTGTCGGCAGCGCCGCTTGCGGCCATGGGCCCCTACCCGATCATCCCGCTCAAGCGCGACAGCGTGCCTGCGGCGAGCAGCGCCTACATCACGGCGCACAAGTCGGCCATCACCCAGTGGTACATGTTCGGTGGCCCCGCGGCCGTCAGCTCTGAGACCGAGGCGCAGGTCTTCGACATCCTGAACCCGTAGGGTTCACAGCGGACACCTTCGCCGAGAAAACACCTTCGCGCAAGGCCGACGGGCCTGTGTCGACCTCACGGGACAACGGAAGGTCGAGCGCCTATCATCTGAGATGGAAGGTGAACCGGCGCGTCGGGGGACGCGATCTCCGGTTGTCACTCCTTCGGAACAGGGGGTTCGACCATGCATCGTCGCACACTCGCCACCGTTGCCCGAATCGGGCTGTGTACCCTGCTGGCCTGCACGGTCGTGCCGCTTGCACCCGGAACGACACTGGCCGCACCACCGACACCCAGGACCATTCGCGTCAATGCCGACACCGGCAGCGACGCCACCGGCGAGGGGACCATCGCGAACCCCTACGAGACGATCGAGTACGGCGTGAACCACGCGATCGCAGGCGACACCGTGCGGGTCGCGCCCGGCGCGTACTACCCTCCGGACACAATCGTGATTCCCAGTGGCCTGAAGCTCATCGGCGCCGGACTCGGACGCACGGTCGTGACCGGTGATGGGGGACCGGCCGGGCCGGTTTTCAACATGCTGAACTGCAGTAGCGAGACACTGCTCGAGGGCTTCGAGATCCGCGGGGGGGGCGGCTCCACCGGGGGCGCCATCCTGATCACGGACGGCGAGCCGGTCATCCACCGTAACGACTTCATCGACAACGGCGCGAGCCTCTACGGCGGCGCCATCTACATGTACCTGAACTCGGGTCCCCGGTGCGCACCGTTCATCGCCAACAACACGTTCAGCGGCAACGAGGCGGCCGACCGTGGCGGGGCGATCTACGCGGAAAACGCAGACCCCTACATCTACCGCTGCACGTTCACCGGCAACGGAGCTTCGGGCGCTGCCCCGCTGGGGGGCGGCGGAGCCGTGTACATCCATGAGGGGGAAGCCCGGATTCAGCGCTGCCGTTTCGAGGACAACGACGCCCCGAACGGCCACGGAGGGGCGATCTTCGGCACGCAGACAACGGGTCTGCTGGACATCTTCGAGACGCTCTTCGACGGCAACACGGCGGGCCAGGGTGGCGGAATCTACGCCTACCAGAACCTCTATCAGACCAACGTGCGCAACTGCCGGTTTGAGAACAACGTCTCGAGCGACCGGGGAGGCGGGATGCGGCTCTACAACGCTGCCGGGATCGTCAACGGCTGCAGCTTCTACGGCAACCACGCGAACGACAACGCCAGCGAGGGCGCGATCGACATCTACGACCCCGATACGAACCAGCCCACGACCGTCGACTCGTCCATCTTCCGCAGCAACGGCACCGACGACATCACTAATCCCGGTGCTTTCTGTGATGTCACCGTCACCTACTCTGCTCTCGACTCCACGCAGGCCGGGACCGGGAACATCATCGGCGAGGACCCCTTGTTCACGAGCTCCACGAACTGGGCGCTGCGCCTGAGCGCCGGTTCGCCGTGCATCGATGCGGGCAACCCGGCGTCCACGCTCACCATCGACTGGGAAGTGCTCGCGCGGCCCAAGGACGGCGACGGCGACGGCT
>JBGSMX010000234.1:0-2249 GCA_041739935.1 Coriobacteriia bacterium
GGGTCGCGGGGAGTCGCACCGACGCCGGGTGCGGGCCTCTCGGCGATACCGTATCCGGCGTTTTCCACAGCAGCCGTGATCTGTTCCGCCGATGCCACCCGGTCATCGAAGCCTACGCGCAGCCGCGCCGATGCGAAATCGACCTCGGCACTCTGTACGCCATCGAGCCCGCGAACACGCTCGGTCAGCGCCCGCGCGCAATCGGGACAATCGAGTCCGGTCACAGCGAACTCCGCGACCGGCAGACCGGACGAATCGCCCACACGCGTGTAGCCGTAGCCCATGCGCCCGACGAGGTCCTCGATCGCGTCGCGGGGATCGAGGGCCCTGTCGTACTCGACGAACAGCACGCCACTGGCGAAATTCAGGTTCGCCGAGAGAACGCCTTCGAGACTGGCGATCGACACATCAACGGTCCGCGCGCAGTCCGGGCAATCAAGGCCACTGATCCGCCATGACGCGTGTGAGATAGCCGCACCGACCTCGTGGCCCACACGCTCGATTTCGGCGACGATGAGCTCGCGGGAAACGGTTGCCGGATCGAAGGTGACGAAGAGCTCCGATGTCCCCGGATCGACATCGACAGACGCGACGCCGGGGAGCGCGTCGACACCACGCTCGAACGACAGACTGCATGCCGAGCAATGCTCACCCGAAGGCAGCTTGACCGGAACCCGCATGGTGTCCATACGCTCAGGCACCGGTCTCACCGCCTATCTCAACCGCGTGTTCGGCAGCGACGTCCACGAGCGATGCAACGTGATCGTCCGCCAGGCGGTACCGCACTAGTTTCCCTTCGCGCCGAAACGTGACGAGCTGCAAGTCCCGCAGCACCTTCAACTGATGACTCACCGCTGACTGGGTGACACCCGTGAGTTCGACCAGATCGCATACACACAATTCGTTCGACCGCAGCGCCAGCAAGATTCGAAGCCTGGTCGGGTCAGCCAGCGCGCCGAAGATCGAGGCCATCGATGCCGACACCTCAGGCCCGGGCAGGGTTGCACGTGCCTGTGCCACCGCCTCGGGATGCGACGCAGTAACCTCACACACACCGGATTCGCGACTATCATATGAGTGTCTGTTCATATGACGAGCATACGCTGCGTGCGCCGATACAGCAACGTCGGGGTATGTGCGGAAATGCGCATCGGGTATATCCTCGACGCACGAGTTCATAGAGGGAGGCGAACCGCATGAACGAGAAAACCAAGACGATGCTGGGATACATCGGTATCGGTCTCGCTGCAGCACTTATAAGCGGAGCCGCAGTATGGGCGATCATGAACGGGCAGGCAGCAGACGAGATGGCGCGCGCCGAGACGGCCGAGAAGCAGGTACAGGAACTCGAGGCTGAGGTCGAGGGTTTGGCATCGAGCCTCGATTCGCTGCAGGCCGCCGCGGCTGCAGCCGCGTCATCCGATGCGATCGCGAACACCGATGCCGAGCCCGAAGACCCCGAGCCTTCATCGACGGAGGATGGGCGCCACTTCTGCTACATCCGAGAGGTGGTCAACGAGACCGGGACCACCATGATCACGGTTGACTATGCGGATATGCTGACCGGTGACGAGGCCGCGGCTGCGGCAGCAGCTGCCGGGCAGGAGTCCCCTCCCCCCAACGACTTCTTCATCACCAACGTGAACCCGCTGCTCCGGGAATTCCCGGTTCGATCGGGGATCGACGTCACCCTGAGAACCTCAGCCGACGGCACAGATCCCGAGGGCTACACCGTGCCGCTGGGCCAGTGGCAGGACTTTTTCGTGGGGATGAGCCCCGGGATGGAGATTGTGCAACAGGTTCCGTACTGGATAGAAATCGAGGATGACGTCGTCGTCTTGATCGAGGAGCAGTACATCCCCTAGCTCACAATACGTTCCGCCGTATACATCGCAACGGGGCCCCGCTCGGAAGCGGGGCCCCTGTACGTGCGTCAACTCCAGCTGGTAGCTCCTTAGTGCACGCAATCCAGAATCTGCGTGCGCACCGTCGAGGTGAGCGCTGCCAGACCGCCGATGAAGCGGACCTGGGAGATGTCGTCTGCGTTGTCCTCAAGCGCTGCTTGCGTCGCGGAGTGCAGGGAGGTACCGGGCGTGAGCAGCATCACAAAGCCGTCCTCGCCAAGAACCGCACCGGCGGAGAGGGCATCCGGGAACTTGGTGCCCGTCGAGATGCCGATCGTGTCGTAGCCCATGCCAAGCTCACTCACGCCGTAGTCGGCGATGAGCGCGGCCGTCTCGTAACGGTTG
>JBGSMX010000237.1:0-4294 GCA_041739935.1 Coriobacteriia bacterium
GGGTCGCGGCCTCGCCTTCGAGCCGCACGACAGGCCCTCCGCAACTCGGACACGTGGATGGCATCTCGAAAGGTGGCTGCGAGTCGTCGCGAAGCCCCTCGACCGAACCCAGGACCTCGGGAATCACGTCTCCGGCCTTGCGGACGACGATCGTGTCCCCGACGCGCACGTCCTTGCGCGCGATCTCGTCTATGTTGTGCAGCGTCGCGCGCGCAATCGTCGAGCCTGCGACTACCACAGGGTCGAAGACCGCAAGCGGCGTGAGGGTGCCCGTTCGACCGACCTGCACCCGGATCTCGCGCAGAATGGTCGTCTTCTCCTCGGCGGGGAACTTGTAGGCGATGGCCCAGCGCGGGGCCTTGCTCGTGAAACCGAGCTCGTCTTGCATGGCGAACTCATCGACCTTGACCACGACTCCGTCGATCTCGTAGGGCAGCTCGTCGCGGCGATCGAGCGCCCGTCGACAAAACGCGCGGACCTCCTCGGCGCCACTACAGGGCCGGACATCGGGGTTCACGTGGAATCCCGCCTGCCGCAGCCACTCGAGCGCTTCGCTTTGCCTGGCGAGGCCGAGCGCTCGTGCGTCCACGATCTGGTACACGAACGTGGCGAGGTCCCGCGATGCGGTGACGGTAGGATCCTTCTGCCTCACGCTACCGGCAGCCGCGTTGCGCGGGTTGGCAAATAGCGGGGCTCCAGCCCCGATCTGCTCTGCGTTCAGGCGTTCGAACGCCGCCTTGGGCAGGTATATCTCTCCCCGTACCTCGACATCGGCGACACCCGCGTGCTCGCGCAGCCTGAGGGGGACGTCTCGCACGGTCCTGATGTTGGCCGTGATGTTCTCGCCGGTGCGTCCGTCACCGCGGGTTGCGGCGACGGTGAGCGATCCGGCGCGGTACGTGAGCGAGATGCTGCTCCCGTCGATCTTGAGTTCGGCCACAAAGCCGCAGGCGCGGTCTCCGACCGCATCGGCCACGCGGACGAGCCACGCGTCGAGCTCGTCCAGGTCCATGGCGTTGTCGAGCGAGTACATGCGCTGCTCATGCGTGACGGGCTCGAACTGCTGGCTCGCGCGGCCCCCCACGCGCTGGGTGGGTGAATCGGGCGTCACGAGTTCGGGCCACGCGGCCTCGATCTGCGCCAGGTCGCGCACCAGCGAGTCGAACGCCGCATCGCTGATCTGAGGCGCGTCGAGCACGTAGTAGAGGTGCTCGTGATGCTCGATCTCGCGACGCAGGACCTGCGCGCGAGCAGCCGCCGAATCGCGGTTCTCGGGAGTCACCACGCGGCTACCCTGCCTGCCGGCGATACTGCCATCCGGCCACAGTGGCTACTCCTCGGCCTTGAGGCACTGCACGTGCACGTCGCTCACGGCCCACACGCGCGCTTCCGGTACGAAGCGGCTGATTCTCTCGGCCTCGTAGATCCAGACGTCTGCCATGGCGACTTCGAAGTACACGCCGCTCTCGCCGGCGTGCGGCACCACCGACACGTCGTTACACAGATAGGCACGCAGCTCGGTCTCCACGTACCACGTGAAGAGCCGCACTGCGTCGCGGTACTCGTTGTACAAGGTGAGGCGCATCTGCGCTTCGTGCATGTCTAGTTCGTCGATGCTGTCCATCTCAAACCCCTCGCATGGTGGCGATCGTTGTCTGATGCTGATTCTATCGCGGCGCGGGCTCTCCCGCCGAAAGACGCGCTACCCTTCCAGCGCGACCAGCTTGACCTCGCCCCAAGCGCCGATCGCGCCATCAATGGTCGCTACGACTCCAAGAACGCCGGGGATTCCCTGCGCGGCATCGATCGCACGCTCGATGTCTTCCGGCGCCCGCACGCGGTTGGCAAGCGCGGTGGCGACCGCATCGGCCAGTGCGCCGTCGTGCGCGACGACAGACACCGCATCGGCCTGGCCAAATGACAGCGAGTGTCCTATACGGCCCGACGATGTGCATACCGAGACCGGCATCAGTTCCGCGCCGACCCGCAGGCCGACCCCGCGAACACCGTCTTCGCCCGCCCACAGCGAAAGCGTGCGCTCCTGCGAGCCCATCAGGTACACATCGCCTCCGTTCTCGACGATCACCTCGGGGCTTTCCTCGGCAAGTCCCCGCGCGACGAACTCCGCGATCGCACCGGCGACCGCCGCCATCGGCCCGACTCGCGCGATCTGGCCGGCCGATGCCATGGCCTGTATCAGTGGCGACGCGTCTTCGCGCACGTCCATGGGCGTGAGCGTCTCGGCGAAGTAGGGAACGGCACGGATGAACTCCTCGATCTCCCACCGTGCGCGCACCACCAGGTCCTCGGCCTTATCGGTGAGGTCGCGGGCGGCGCACACGAGCAGATCGGTCTCTTTGATGGTCACCTGGAAGCACACCAGTCCTGCCGGTTCGACCGTGTGCCGATATGTCCGCGGCTCGTAGCTCATGCGGGCTATATTCCCCTCGCGTGGCGGGCGACGCAAGCGTGAACGAGTGAGCCGCCACACTGAGCTCGATGATGCATCTCACGCAGGGGTATATTCAAATCAGGGTCCAACGGCATCGGCGCCGGGTCAGGCGCGCCGGGAGGAGACGCGATGCGCACTATTCTCGAGCTCTGCGTCGCAATGGACGAGCTCGCATACAAGACCTACGAGGCTATGTCCGAGGACTGCTCCAACCCCGATCTGTCGGAGATATTCCGGCGCATGGGCATCGAGGAGAAGCATCACGTCGACTGGTGGCGCGACCTGATCGCCGCGTGGGACCAGGGGCTGGTGCCCGATGTTGTCAACGATACCGACGGGCTCGAGAATCACATGCGGCAGATTCTCAACGAGATGCAGCAGACCTCTCCCGCGACATTCGTTGGCGTCTCTGATGACACCAGACTCGACATTGCCGCCCGCCTCGAGTTCTTCATGCTCGACCCGATATTCGGCGAACTGCTCGACCTGACCGAACCCGGAGGTGCGAGGCAGCACCGCGAGGCCTACGCGCGGCACCTCGAACGCGTAGTCGGGGCGATCGAGACGTACTACACGCGCAGCGATCTTGCGCGCTTTCTTGCCCGCGTGTTGCGTAGAGCGTGGCGAGACAACCTCGCACTTGCAGCATTCGCGACGCGAGATCCGCTGACGGCACTGTTCAACCGGCGCGGCCTGATGGCGCAGCTCAACCAGTGGCGATCGTGGGCAGGGCGCTACGAGCGTCCGCTCGGATTGCTGCTTATCGATGTCGACGACTTCAAGTCGATCAACGACGATCACGGTCACGCGGTGGGCGACATCGCGCTCAAGACCGTCGCCGAAGCGCTCGCCCGCACCGTTCGCGGGTCTGACATGGTCGCACGCTACGGGGGCGACGAGTTCGCCGTCGTGGCACCGGAGACCGATGCGACCGAGCTGACCATGCTGGCCAACCGCCTCCTGCAGGCCGTGCGCGACACCGCCCTGTCCGATTGGGACGGAGGGCCGATCCCGCTGTCGATCAGCGCTGGGGGTGCCGTCATGCTGCAGGGTTCGGGTGTCGACATCGACTCGCTGCTTGCCGATGCCGACCGCGGTCTGTATGCCGCCAAGCTCGCGGGCAAGAACCGGATCGGCGCGATCGTCGAGCGGCCTGCGGCCGAAACGCCTGCGTAGCACGGTGCAGATGCCGCACCCTGCCAAGGAGTCCGCTTAAGCGAGCATCTCGCGAGCGTGATAGCTCGAACGAACGAACGGCGCGCTCGCAACGCTCGCGAATCCCAGGCGGGTCGCTTCGCGCTCGAGCTGTGCGAAGACTTCCGGCTCGACGAATTCGACCACGGGCAGGTGCTTAGAACTCGGACGCAGGTACTGACCCAACGTGAGCAGCTCGCACCCGACCGCACGCAGGTCGACCATGACCGCGACGACCTCGTCGCCCGTCTCGCCAAGCCCGAGCATGAGACCGGACTTCGTTGGCATGTCCGCTGCCTGGTGCCGCGCCCGCGCGAGAACCGCCAACGAGCGAGCGTAGTCAGCTCCGGGTCGTACCTCGGCGTAGAGGCGCGGCACCGTCTCAAGGTTGTGATTGAAGACGTCCGGACGCGCTGCTACCACCGCGTCGACGCTCTCGAGCCGACCGGCGAAGTCACTTGTGAGCACCTCGATGGTCGCCTCCGGGACGGCGTCTCGCAGTGACTCGATCACCGCCACGAAGTGAGCCGCGCCTCCGTCGACCACATCGTCTCGGGTGACCGCGGTCACGACGACATGCGAGGGCTTCATGCGCCTGGCGGCCTCGGCTACCCGCCGAGGTTCGTCTGCGTCGAGCGGCTCAGGAGC
>JBGSMX010000255.1:0-3653 GCA_041739935.1 Coriobacteriia bacterium
GCAGATCCGCGCGTCCGCCGCGTCCGGCGGCAGGTTCTTGTCGCAATATTCGCAGTTCGGCCGCAGCTCCAGAGCCATGGCTAGGTCCCCGACCGCCGGACGGCTCCTCGGCATGGAGCGAACCGGGACGCAGAGCAGAGCGGAATGCAAACGCTCCGTACACGCCGAGGAATGCGGCGCCCAGCCAGGCGGCGATCGACGTCACGGCCGGGACCTGTTCCACCAGCGCGCCGAACCCGATGGCTCCGGCCACGATGAGCGTCCAGTCGATCGCAACGCACACGGCCGCGACCGGTATCGCGAAACGGCGCAGCAGCCCCTGGCGCAGCACGAACGCATTCTGCGCACCGATCGCGATGATGAGCGAAGCGCCCAGGGCGGCGCCTGCGAGGAAGGCTGTGTGTGTCATGACGGCCAGTATAGCGCCGCCAAACGCAGCCGCAGGTCCGGGATGCTACGCTCATGCCACCTGCCTGCAGGCCCCGACCTTGAAGGACCCCATGCCCGATTTCGACTCGTCATTCCACCGCCTGAGCGTGACCGACGACCGCGGTGTGCGCCTGCTCAAGTTCGAGCGCAACCAGCAGTCATCGATGCGGCTCGATGACCCGTTCGAAACCGACATCGAGTACGTGGGCTACCTGCACCTCCCCATCGCGGTCATCCCCGAACCCCGGCGTGTGCTCGCGATAGGCCTGGGCGGCGGTTCGCTCGTCAAACGCATGTGGCGCGACTACGCGCCGGTGCACATCGACGCCGTCGAGCTCGACCCCGAGGTCGTCGAGGTGGCTCACGCGCTGTTCGAGCTGCCCGAAGACGAACGCATTCGCGTCATCGTTGGCGACGGTCGTACGTACGTGGACGCGTGCACCGCGACATACGACATCATCGTGGTCGACGCATTCGACGACGACCGCATCCCGCGCCCACTCACAACCGAGGAGTTCATGCGCCAGTGCCGCGACCTGCTCGCCCCCGGCGGTGCGATCGCCTACAACGTGATCGGCTCCGTATACGGCCCGCACAGCAAGCATTTCCGCAGCTTGCACCGCACGGCGAGCAACGTGTGGCCGCACATCTGGAGCTTCCCGGTGGGCATAGCCGAGGACGCGCGCGACCAGACCCGCAACATCGTCATGCTGGCCAGCGACGCGGAGCTCACCGACGAGGAGCTGCTCGACCGCATCGCCTCCCGCGTCGATGGTCGCGTCACCGTCCCCGGTTTCGAACGCTTTGCCGAGGACCTCTACCGCGGCGCAATCCGGACCGGAGACGTGCCTTTGTTGCTCGACCCACAGACCGCCCGCCGGCGCAGGCAGCGCTAGGTGGAGCCCGGAGATGCGACTTTCTCCTCGGCGTGTTGACCTCGCTTCGCATGGGTAGTAGCTGTATATAGCCGGCGAATCCGTCGGCCTATACAAGTGTGCGTCCCCCCGGCACGGACGCACTTGAGCTGCGAGGGGGTAGCACATGCGCGATATGCTACGCGTCAACATGTCCGACCTGTCCATAACGCGAGAGCCGGTACCCGGCGGCTGGAGCCGCTACGGTGGACGAGCGCTCACCTCGGCAATCGTGTTCAACGAAGTCCCTCCGGCAGCCGACGCACTGAGCGCGGACAACGTGCTCGTTTTCTCTCCGGGGCTTCTGGGCGGGACTACCACACCCAACGGCGGACGCCTTTCTGTAGGGGCGAAGAGCCCGCTGACCGGTGGCATCAAGGAGTCGAACTCGGGTGGGCAGGCCGCGCATGCCCTTGGGCGTCTGGGAATCGCCGCCATCATCGTGACCGGCAAGCCCGCTGATCCCAATGCACTCTATATGCTCACGGTCGAGGCAGACGGCTCTGCGTCGCTTTCCCGCGTCGACGAGTGGGCCGGTGCCGGCAACTACGCGGTGGCCGACGCCATCAAGGCGATCCGCCCCGAGGACGACCGTTACGCGACCATCACTAACGGACCCGCCGGCGAGGCCGGACTCAAGGCCGCCGGGATCGCAATCTCCGACATGAAGGGCTACCCAAACCGATTCGCGGGCCGTGGAGGTATGGGCGCCGTGATGGGCAGCAAGGGGCTCAAGGCCGTCGTGATTTCCGATAAGGGCCTGAGCTACGTCGAGCACGCCGACAAGGAGGCGTTCAACGCCGCGATGCAGCGCTTCAGCGCGGCGCTCAAGGAGCACCCGGTCTCCGGCCAGGGACTCCCCACGTACGGCACGAACGTGTTGACAAACATCCTGTCCGAGGCCGGCGGCCTGCCGACCCGCAACTTCCATCAGGGCTCGTTCGCGGGCGCCGAGGCGACCAGCGGCGAGCGCCAGCGTGAGATCACGCTCGAGCGCGGCGGCAACGTGCAGCACGGCTGTCACACGGGCTGCGTCATCCAGTGCTCGAGGTACTGGGTCGACAAGGACGGCCACTACAAGACCAAGGGACCGGAGTACGAGACGGTCTGGTCGTTCGGCGCGGACTGCGAGATCGACGATCTCGACGCCATCGCCGAGCTCGACCGCACCTGTGGCGACTTCGGGCTGGACACCATCGAGATGGGCGCCACCATGGCGGTCTATATGGACTCCGGCGCGCTGGAGTTCGGCGATGGCGCGGGCGCGCTCAAGGCGCTCAAGAGCATATTCGAGGGCGGCGAGCCCGGGCGCGTCATGGGCGATGGGGCCGAAGCCGTGGGCAAGGCATTCAACGTCGCTCACATCCCGGTCGTCAAGCACCAGGCGCTGCCGGCCTACGACCCGCGCTCGGTCATGGGCATCGGCGTGACGTATGCGACCTCGACGATGGGCGCCGACCACACGGCGGGTTATGCCGTGGCGACCAACATCCTCAAGGTCGGCGGCGACGTCGATCCTTTGAAGCCGGAAGGCCAGGTCGAGCTGTCCCGAAACCTGCAGATTGCGACCGCGATGCTCGACGCGCTCGGTCTGTGCATTTTCGTAGCATTCCCGGTGCTCGACATCCCCGAGGCATTCGCCGCGATCTACGAGATGGCCGAAGCCCACACCGGCGACAAGTGGGACACCGACGCCCTCATGCAGCTGGGCAAGGAAGTCCTCGTCTACGAGCGGCTGTTCAACGAGCGTGCAGGTATGACCGCTGCCGACGACCGGCTCCCCGCATTCTTCATGGATGAGCCCCTGCCTCCGCACGACATCGTGTTCCAGGTGTCGGACGCCGAGCTGGACACGGTCTACGACTTCGTTCCCGAGACCGCCGCGGGAATGGGCCTGTAGTTTCGAACCGCACATGAGCTGAACCGCCCCGCGCCCGCGTCGCAACCTGACCGGGCGCGGGGTATGCTCCTCAAGAAGCGTCCGCCCGCACAAGGAGAGCAGTCCGTGCACGTCGATGTGGCCCTGTTCGCGTCGCTAT
This sequence comes from Coriobacteriia bacterium, assembly GCA_041739935.1. Lineage (GTDB taxonomy): Bacteria > Actinomycetota > Coriobacteriia > Anaerosomatales > JAGXFU01 > JBGSMX01. The sequence goes on from JBGSMX010000255.1 coordinate 3,383, forward strand.
CCAGCTTCCAGCCCGACGGGCTCGGGGGCCGACACGCCCGTGCCTTCGAACTGCCCCAGGGCACGTCCATCGCCGCCGTGATCGAGATGCTCGGGCTTCCCGACCAACCCCGCGTCGTCTTCGTCAACAACAAGCACGCCGAGGAGTCCGCTTCGCTGAGCGAAGGCGACCGGCTCGCGATCTTCCCGCCCGTCGCGGGAGGCTGAGAGCGTGACCCCCGAGGCCGACAGCCGACTGTGCCTCCCGCCACTCGAACCCGACGACGACGTCG
>JBGSMX010000263.1:0-3530 GCA_041739935.1 Coriobacteriia bacterium
CGGTCGCCTTGGTCAGGAACAGCGGCCAGCCGTTGGCGGCCGCGAGCGGAGCCGCGGCGAGCGCGTCGGGGAAGTTCAGGCCGGTGGCCACAAACGCCGCTCCGTCATACTCGGCACCCTGGAGCTCGATGACCTTTGCGGCGACCACATCGGCGGTCTTGTACCGATCGGTACCGGCAAGACGGAACACACTCTTGTCTCCGTACCAGTCGAGGAACTCATTTTCGACGTCCGCGTTGATCGCGGCTTCGCCGCCCAGGATATAGACACCGCCGACGCCCAGCCGGTCGAGTTCGTCCCACACCGCGTCCGGAATGCTGCCGGTGTCCACAAGCAGCACCGGGCAATCCAGCACGCCTGCAAGCGACACTCCGCCAAGGGCGTCGGGCCAGTTGCGGCCGGTAGCAATGACTGCCATGCGCGGGCCTTCGGGATGCAGCCCGAACGGGTAGGCCTCCTGTGATGCCTGCACCGCGGTCTCGAATCGGTTGTCACCTGCCACCGAGATTAGCGGAGGCAGCGGATCCCCCTCCAGGTCGTGCACGAAGATATCCGACTGGCCGTTGGTATCGTCGGAGACCAGGTTGCTGACCTGTGAGTAGAACGCCACATACCTGCCGTTGCCGGAGATCACCGCGTCGAAACTCCCGCTGAAGCCGGCAGCCTGCAGCCCGAATGAGCTGATGCTGGCCCGGAGCGTTTCGCCGTTGACGCGATCGCGCACGAACGCGTCCTCGATCCCATTCGTGTCTCCGGTTACCAGGTTGGTCGCATTCGAGCGGAATACGACGAATCGACCATCGTCACTCACGTCGGCAACGAGGCTACTCGGGCTGTAGGGCGCCTCGGTCACCTGCTCCTCGGCGGAGTTGAGGGTCACGCGCTCCGTGGTGCCGGTAGTCGTGTCGCGCAGGAAGACGTCCCAGAAGCCGTTCGTGTCCCCGGTGACCAGGTTCGCCGCACTCGAGCTGAACGTGACGAAACGCCCGTCGCTCGAGATCGACGGAGATTCCGAGGCGCCTCCGATCGTCTGCGCCTCATCCGAGTCGATGCTCATGCGCTCGGTAATCCCCGAGCCGAGTACCCGCCGAAAGACATCCACCTGCCCGTTCGTGTCGTTGTCCACCAGGTTAGTGGCCAGGGACTCGAAGACCACGTAGATCCCATTGCCCGAGATGACCGGCCACTCGCAGGCCGAATTCGCCTGCACGTCAAGCGGCCCAAGACTCGCCCGCATCGTGGTGGTGTCCGTCCTGTCCCGGACGAAGACATCGCGCTGGTTGTTCGTGTCGCCCGTGACCAGGTTGTTCGCATCGGAGGAGAACGCCACGTAGCGACCGTCGTCGGATATCGAGGCGAACGTGCTCATGCCGTTGCCTTGCGCCTCGTCGCTCGATACGCTCACTCGTTCCGTCGTACCCGCCTGCAGGTCACGCACGAAGATGTCGCGCTCGCCATTCGTGTCATCGGACACCAGGTTGGTGGCCTCCGAGAAGAACGCCACGTAGCGACCGTTCCCGGATATCGTCACGGCACTCGAGAAGTCGTCGGTCTGCACCTCGTCGCTCGAGACGCTCGCCAATTCAGTCGTTCCTGCGACCCGGTCGCGGACGAAGATGTCGACCTGGTCGTTGGTGTCGTTGGCAACCAGATTGTCAGCGCCGGAGTAGAAGGCCAGGTAGCGGCCGTCATCCGAGATCGAGGGCTGCGAACAACCATCGTTCGCTTCCCCGCCGTCGTAGGCGAGGCTCGCCCGCGTGGTGTTGTATGCCGGCAGGCCTGTCGCCGATAACGGAGCGACCCACGGCACGATAAGAACCAATGCGAGCAACACACCAAGTACGCTGCGCGACGAACGGTTGGGCACGTGCGACATGGGACTGCCTCCCTCAAACGAATGCTACGTGTTTCCTGTACCCGAAAGTAGCTCGTCGAAGGTCGCCGCGTCCAGCAGCTCGACATCCCTGGACTGCTCTACGAACGGAGCCACGTCGCGGCGCACTTCAGTCCAATCAAGCGTGCCGAGTCGCTGCCGTGCAGCGCTCCTCCAGTCGGCTGCGGCTGCATCGGAGATCTGAGGCGCCGTCTGCTCCAGCGCCGCGTGCAGCAGGGTCGCATTGGGCTCGACCGACGGCGAGCGCGAGAGGAACCACATCAGATCGTAGACGTCGCGACCCTTGACGTAGCCGCGCGCGAACACTGCCGCAAGCTTCCCAGCGAACAACGACGGCAGGTCGTGATGCTGCAATCGGAGCAGTCCGAAGATGTTGATCGTGCTGACCTTGAGCCGCGCGCCGGCCGGAGGATCGTTGTCCACCTCCAGCTTCACCCAAAGCACCTGATCATGGTGCGGTGACAGCCCGGCGTCGGCCGTCAGACCCGCGAAGCCGATCCACGCCTTGCCAACAGTCCCCTCGTCATCGACCTTGACCGTCAGCCGATAGCCCTCCCGCGTCAAGGCCGTCTCTAGCCGCCCGGCAAGACGACGCAGGTCGAACCCATCGCCATGCACAACCGTGAAGTCCAGGTCCTCAGAAAACCGCGGGATCCTAAACAGGAATCGCAGCGACGTGCCGCCCATGAATGCCAGCGGGACGAACGCACCGGCCTCCTGCATTTGGCCGAGGATGCGAGACTGCACGTACTCGCGCAGTAGATTAGTCCCGTCGGCAGCGGCCGGTCGTGACGCGACGATCTCGAGCGCCCGATCTCTCACGTTTCCCTGACCCCCGAATCCTCCTCGGACAATCGAATAATCATGCGCGCAGCCCGCTCGAGCTTAGGCTTACCGGTACGTTGGGCGAAGGCCGAAAGCGTGGCCAGATCGAGTGTGGCCGTTCGCTCCAGCCGCAGCTCACGCACAAACGCCTCGGAGTCCGCGCGGGGCCGGAGGTAGGCAAGGTCGAGCAGTGCCTTCTCGGGCCTGGCGATCAGCGCCACGGCGCGCGGGGCCGCGCCCACCTTCACCGATTCGTACCCCCACATCATGCCTGGTGCGATGTGACGATACGAGAACCGTCCAAACTGCGTGTGAAAAATCCCTGAACGCGCCGTAGTGACGTTGGTGGTCTCGAACACAGCCTCGGGGATCAGGCCGTGGAATGCGAGCGCCGATTCCAGGCTGACGTACGACGGCTCGACGAGCCGGTTCGCCGTCTCGAAAGGATGCGGATCACGCTTGCGGTACGCATCGGCAAGCGCGTAGACGCCGCGTCGCAACGCCACGAGCCGCCCGGAGGCGACCCAGCGCGAAAGCTGGCTCGCCACGTCGACCGGATCCACGTCGCCCACACGCAGCAGCGCCGAGCTGAAGACCGGCTCGTCGCCCACGATTGACAGCAGTTCCGTGAACTTCATTGCACTAATATGACAGTTTACGCATATTACTGCAATGCTTTGCCCGCCAATTTGACTCCCCCGCCGCGGCAGACACGCCCCTACAGCGCGGCGAGCGCCTCGGCAGCCGCCGCCGTGAACGCGTCGATCTCGTCATCGGTGTGCGCGAGCGAGACGAACGTCGCCTCGAACTG
>JBGSMX010000269.1:0-3223 GCA_041739935.1 Coriobacteriia bacterium
GCCTCAAGCTCGTCGAGACGAGCGACCCGCTGACGCATGGTGACGAAGTTGGTGAGCATTCCACCGAGCCAACGCTGATTGACGTACGGCATGCCGGAACGCTCGGCCTCGGACTGGATGGCCTCCTGCGCCTGCTTCTTCGTGCCGACAAACATGATCTGCTTGCCACGGGCAGTCAGGTCGCGCGTGAAGGTGTAGGCCTGCTCGATCTCGCGCAGCGTGCGCTGCAAGTCGAGAATGTAGATCCCGTTGCGCTCCGTGAAGATGTACGGAGCCATCTTCGGGTTCCAACGGCGGGTCTGGTGTCCGAAGTGGACACCGGCCTCGAGAAGATTCTTCATCGAGACTACGGACATAGTGCTACCTCCTGTTTTCGGTTATGCCTCCGCCCGCGTCATCTCCCTTGTTGTGCGACCCTGGCCTCTTGGGACCAGAGCACCTTGCACCGGGATCGGCGGGCGTGCGTGTTTTAGAGCCCGCGTAGCATACCACACGGGTCGCGTGTGGTGAAGAACGCGCGGAAGGTGCGGCGATTGCGCCGCGAAGACTCGTCAAACTGGATCCAGCGGTCGGGCGCTAGAACTCCTTGTCGCACCCCGGGCAGACCATGTGCGCGTCGTACCAACCGGCCACATCGGCCTTGGGAACCAGTTCGACGAGCAGTTCGACTTCGCACGCGGGGCACCAGAAACGCCTGCTCAGGCCTGCATCGTTCACGAACTTGTCGGCGTCACCGGCATGATCGCGGATCCCCAGGCGGTACGACGCGATATGCGCCTGGCGACCGCTCATGTATTCGAGGGTCACGCGGATCTTCTCGGCGACGTCAGCGGGCTTCGCCTCGTTCTTGATGAGGTAGTCGATGGCTCCCAGCGAAAGCCCCCGCTCCACATCCTGTTCCTGGCCCAGGTTGCTCAGAATCAGCACCGGTATCGCCGAGGTTCTCGGGTCGGCCTTCATCGCCTCGAGCGCCTCGAGCCCGCTCATGCGAGGCATGATCAGGTCGAGAAGGACCAGATCGATGTCGTTTGAGTGCAGTGCCTGGAGCGCTTCTGCCCCGTCAGCAGCCTGGACCACTGTGTAGCCTTCCTGGCCCAGCTTGTCGCTGTAGATCCTACGCAGCAGTTCCGTGTCTTCGACCACGAGAATGGTAGACATATGCGGTCTGCTCCCCCTTGTTTCACGTCCCGACGTAACCCTGAGCTGCGTGCAAACGTGCTCGCAGACGCAGGACGGACTTCGTGTGCAGTTGACTCACGCGCGACTCGGTGACGCCGAGTACCTGGCCGATCTCTTTGAGGGTCAGCCCCTCGTAGTAGTAGAGCGCAATGACGATACGCTCCCGCTCGGGCAGGCGCTCGATCGCCGTAGCGAGGATGTCTTTGATCTCCTCGCTTTCGAACATCGCTACCGGGTCCTCGGCTGTCTCGTCCTCTATCACAGCCATCGCGTTGCCGTGCTCCTCGCGGTCTCCTCCGACCCACAGCTCTTCGAAAGAGACTACCGAGGTGTATGAAAGCTTCGACAAGATGTCGGAGAGTTCCTTGGTCGTGATGCCCATCTGGTCGGCGACCTCGGCGTCTTCGGGCACGCGCCGCAGCCGTGTCTCCAAGACGATGTACGCGTTTTCGACCTCACGTGCGCGGGCGCGCACGGAGCGGGGAACCCAATCCATGGCCCGGAGTTCGTCGATGATGGCGCCCTTGATGCGCGCGATCGCGTACGTCTCGAACTTGATTCCGCGCCCGGGATCGTACTTCTCGATCGCGTCGATGAGGCCGAAGATGCCGTAACTGATCAGATCGGCAGTATCCACCGTCTGCGGGAGGCTCGATGACAATCGTCCGGCAACGTACTTGACCAGCGGCGAGAAGTTAAGGATCAGGCGCTCGCGGGAGTCGGGATCTCCGTGGTCTTTGTATGCGGCCCAAAGTGCGGAAAGGTCCGTCTTTGGGTCAGTCCTCATTCGATTGCCCCTTACGATGCTGTCGTGGCGCTAGGCGCGCGGATGCGCATTGCGGTGTACGTCTTGCAACCGCTTTCTGCCGACGTGAGTATAAATCTGGGTGGTAGACAGCGCAACGTGACCCAGCAGCTCCTGGACGGCTCGCAAGTCTGCGCCGGAATCGAGCAGATGGGTGGCGAACGTGTGGCGCATTGCGTGAGGCGACAGGGACAACGCGGCTCCGGCGCTCTCGAGATGAACCTTGAAGCGCGTGCGAGCAGCATCGGCGCTAAGTCTGTTGCCGCGAATAGATACGAAGACGGCGTCCACGCCGGGTCTGCGCGCGAGCGATGGGCGACCGGATTCGAGGTAGTCCTGCAAGCGGGTGATCGCATAGGGATAGAGAGGCAGTATTCGCTGCTTACTCCCCTTCCCCATGACCGTGATCTGACCCCGCTCGAGATCGAGATCTCCAAGATCGAGGCCGCACAGCTCGCTCACCCGCGCTCCGGTTGCATAGAGCAGCTCGAGCAAGGCGCGGTCGCGAAGGCCTTCGGGGGTCTGTGGATCCGGTGCATCGAGGAGCGCGCTCAGGCTTTGCGGCGGCACGAGGCGCGGAAGGCGGCGCTCCAGCCGCGGGGTAGCAAGCACGGCGGCTGGATCGCTGGTCACGATGTCGCGCTCGTTGAGGTACCGATAGAAGGACCGGACTGCAGCGAGTCTGCGTGCGATCGTCCTGCGTGCGTAGCGGGCAGCATCGAGCTCGGCCAGGTAGCGTCTGAGCTCTCGGTGCGAGGTGGCAAGGACATCGACATGAGCGCGCTTCGCCCAGTCCAGAAAGTGGCCCAGGTCCGAGGAGTACGCGCGCACCGTGTGCGGGGAGAGCCCGCGATCGCTTGCCAGATACGCCAGGTAGGCGTCGAGATACTCGTTCGCGTCAGGCAATCTCGGCCACCCCCGCTGTGAGTGGGTGTGCGCTGGTGACGGCCTGGGTCGCCTGCCAGGCGCGCTCCGCGTACGCGGCATATCGCTCGCGCTTGCCACGAACCCGGGCCTCGAGCGGAGGCACGATACCCCAGTTGACGTGCATGGGCTGGTAGCCCAGCGTCGCCGGGTCGGTCGCGTAGGCGATCAGCGCACCCAGAGCGCTTTCGGCGGGCAGTATCACCGGCGCAAGCCCGCGGAGCGCGGCTACGGTGTTGAGCGCAGCGAGCCGCCCCGTTGCGATCGCCTCAAGGTAGCCTTCGGTGCCGCACAGCTGGCCCGCGATGCGGATGT
>JBGSMX010000100.1:0-4982 GCA_041739935.1 Coriobacteriia bacterium
GGCTCGGGCAGCTCGTCGCGCGGGTGCTGGCGTCTACCGGGGCGCAACTCGCCGTCGTGGCGCGCTACGATCAACAGCGCGAGCTGCTTGCCCTTGCCGGTATCGAGACGGTCGCCGAGGAGCTGGTCGGGGAGCGCGAATGGGATATTGCCGTCGAGGCAACCGGCTCACCCTCCGGACTGGACATCGCGCGCAGGGCGCTTCGGCCCAGAGGCACCCTTGTGCTGAAATCGACCTATCACCAGCCGGTAACGCTCGACCTCGCACCGTTCGTGGTAGACGAGCTGACCGTGATCGGCTCGCGGTGCGGTCCGTTCGCGCCCGCACTAGCCATGCTGGAGCGCGGCGAGGTCGACCCCACCCCACTCATCTCCTCCCGTTACCCGCTCGACCACGCGCTCGAGGCCTTCGAGGCCGCCGCGCGTCACGGCGTGATGAAGGTGCTACTCGACCCGCTTGAGTCGAGCTAGGAAATATAGGGGATGATCGCGGCTTCGATGGCCTGAATCACTTCGGGAGACACGACACTCGTGCCGCCCAATATGATGGTTCTGGGCTCGTAGTTCTTGTAGGCATCGAGGAACGTCGCTGTCGCATCGGGCAGTGCGGTGGGCTTCACGAGCAGCAGGCAGCCCTCCCGCGCGCCCAGGGTCGATGCTCCGGTCAGCGCGTCGGGGAAGTTGTAGCCGGTTGCGTAGCCGAAGCTTGGCCGAGAGGGACGGCACCACCCCTGCTCGATGCCGTAGGTGGCGATCGACGTGGCCGTGCTGAATCGCGTAGAACCTCCTCGGCGAAGCGTGGTCGTCTGTGCGGCGTTGAGATCCTGAATCGTGTCTTCCACGTCGGCCGAGACCGCGGTGGCATCTCCGCAGATGACGGTCGATGTGATGTCCAGCGACTCGATCGTCGAGGCGATAGCTGCGGGCAGCGAATCCGGCTTGACGAGCAAAACGGGCATGCGACGGCTGTAGGCGAACGGCCCCGCTGCGAGCGCATCCGGGAACAGGTCACCGCGAGCAACGAACGCGGCTCGCGAGAAATCAGCTCCCTCGATGTCGGCGATCTCCTGCGCCACGTTCGCGGAGGTCTCGTAGCGGGTAGCACCGGAAATGCGGGTGGGCGCAGCCATGCCCGATAGAGCGTCGACGGCGTCGAGCACTGCGTCTTGAATGGCGGCCGTGCCGCCCACGACGTACGCGTTCGTCGCTCCGAGTCGCTCGATCTCGTCGAGCACTACCTGCGGGGCGGAGTCGGGCTTCACGATCAGCACGGGCCCTTTCACAGATCCCGCGAGCCCTGAGGCAGAGACCGCGTCGGCGAAGTCGGCACCCGAAGCGAGCACGACCGTGTCGCACTGGCCGACGCCGAAGGTCGCTTTGGACGCGGCGACGCCGGTGGCGTACCTATCGGCACCGGCGGCACGGTACGGATCGATCACCAGGTCGGCGTTTACGCCGCTTGTCGTGAGAGGAGCCGTGACGCTTACCGGCGTCGAGAACCGCAGCGAGGGCGCGTTGCCGCTGCACTCGACCTGCGTGTAGTCGCCGGAAAACTCAAGGTAGAAATCACCCGAGGGGAGCCCGCCGACGGTGTAGTTGCCGGCTGAATCGTGGTCGCTGGGGGCCGCGAAGTAGCGGAACTCATCCCCGATCTTCTCGTACACATAGACTCGCGCGAACGGGACGGGGTCACCGCCGCTCGTGAACGTTCCGGTGATCTTGCCGGCCGCCGTGAGCGTCGCATCGATGCCGGAAGTCGTGGTTCCGTAGTCGCCCAAGCCCACCAAGGTCGCCGAGGAACCTTCCGAGAAGCGGACATCGTCGTAGTACTCCCTGACGAAGTCCAGGCCGGGCGCGAACTCGATTCGGTAATCTCCAGGTTCGTTTGCGTACACCGTCCAGGTGCCATCGGCCGCACTCAGGGTCTCGCCGATGAACTGCGGAGCCGTACCTGCGACGACCGTGACCTGGACATCTTCGATCGGATCGCCGCTCTCATCGACGATCCGCCCGCTCACCGCCGGACGCGGGAGCATCGATGCGTCGATACCGGTGATGGCCTCGCCGGCTGCGGGGCCTAACCAGACGGCATCGTCGAAGGTCGTCGAGTCGTACTGGAATGGCCATGTCCACCGCGTGCCGTCGTAGTACTCGGCGACGTAGTGTTCCGCGGCATCGTGGAAAGCCACCGCGTAGTCATCGGGGAGCAGTCCGCCGAACCGATAGGATCCGTCCGCAGCCGTCGTGGCCTCTTTGATCCATATGACAGACCCGGTGCCGTCGGCAATGTGCAGATAGACGGATATGCCGGCTACGGGGGCATCGGTCTTCTCGTCAGTGACCGTGCCGGTGATCTCGGCACCCAGGGCCAGACCGGCGTCGATTCCCGTGACACCCGAGGCGCCGACGGCCACGAGCGTCCTGTCCCCGAAGCCCGCGGCATCGTCGTAATACTCGCCGATGTACACGTCGCTGGTGTCGTCGAACTGGACGATGTACGAGTCGTCATAGAAGAGCGGCACAGCGTAGGTGCCGTTCGCTTCGGTGCGCGTCCTGCCAACGAGATCTCCACTTTCCGAGGAGGCACCCACCCAGATTCCCGCGAGCGGTGCCCCTCCGTCCTCGTCGGTGACCGTCCCGCGGATGTATCGCAAGCCGGTCGTGTCCAGGATCTTGAGTGCGTAGTTGCCCGAGAGCGATGCGGTCCATCCGGTCACGCGCAGGTAGTACGTGCCGCTTGATGGCGCGGTCCACACTATGCGCGAGAAGTTGCCCCTGCCGGTGTTCTCGTAGTCACTGGCAAGTAGCGTCGTAGCATCTGCCGCATAGAGCTCGAGACTGGTGTTCGCGTCCGGCGTGAGTGTCGCCCGGGCTGTCTCGAGCCTGTACGTGGTGCCTGCGATGGCCGTGAACTCGATCCAGTCCACATCGCCTGCCGGATAGATGCTGCGTTGCTGGATCGACCCGAGCGTCGCCGTCTTGGCAGCGGCTGCGGTGTTGTCGGTTTCGTAGGCATCTACACTCGTTGCGAGCGCTGGTGAGGTAACGGTAAGGCCTGCGAGCAGAATCGTTGCAGCGAAAAACGCGTCCAGAGTGCGCGAGTGTCGCATTGTGACATCCCCCCAGGGTGTCCGACGGAAGTGCCCCTAGCGGCCAGTATATGCCCCGATTGCCGGGGCGCGCGGGCCTCCGGGCCGTTTTCCTTCGTGAGAATCCTCTTACGTGAACGCCCGGGCAGCGGGGCTCGTGGGGGCCTCTCTAAGAGCGCCGTGAGGGTGTTCTCATAAGCGCTCCGAAGGCACGAAACGTGCACCCTGGGTACCCTGAATGGTTCGCAACTTACATCGGAGGTACTCGCATATGCGAAACATGCACCTGGCAGGAGTCCTTGTGGCGGTGGTGGCCGGGGTCTTCGCCGCGACCGCGACGGCACACGCGACGCCAAGCCGCACCACGTCGTGCACGGGCTGTCACAGCGGGGTCAATGTGCCCGTCACGACATCGCTCGTCTCGGCGAACGCAACGAACGCGACCTACTCGTTCAGCTCACCGAACGCCGATTCAGTGGCGGTTTTCGACGGGAGCGCCAAGCTCACCACGATCAACGCGGCATCGGGCCAGTTTACCGTTGCGGTGGGCAAGACCTACACCGTCTATGCGGTAGCCGGCCCGGGAACGAACGACGGGATCGGAAGCACGACGGTGAGCCCTGCGGCCCCGGTCGTTGACGCGACGGCACCCACGACGTCTTCCAACGCACAGGCAACATACGTGGGTTCGGCCGCCATCCAGCTGACGGCGACCGATAACGTTGGCGGAACCGGCGTCGCGAGCACGTACTACCGGCTCAATGGCGGTCCTCAGACTGTCGGCACTACGGTCAACGTCGCGACCATTGGCTCGCATTCGCTCGAGTTCTGGTCCGTGGACGTGCAGGGCAACATCGAGGCACATCATGCGGTGGGCTTCTCGATCACCGCTCCTCCCGAGCCCAAGACCACGACGTTCGTGTCGGTCGCCGGCTCAAACCGCTACGAGACCGCGGTTCAGGCGTCTCAGCAGGCCTTTCCCGCTGGCGCGCCGTGTGTAGTGATCGCCACCGGCGCCAACTGGCCCGACGCGTTGGGCGGTGGCGCCCTGGCCGCTGCGAAGGGCGGTCCGATTCTGCTTACGAGCGCCGACACGTTGCCGGCGAGCGTTCTGGCCGAGATCGAACGGCTGAACGCGACCGAGGTCTTCATACTCGGCGGCACCGGTGCCGTGGGTCCGGGCGTGGAGGCGGCGCTGGTCGCACTCCTCGGCGATGCGAATGTCGTTCGGATAGGCGGTTCGAACCGCTATCAGACCGCCGAGATGATCGCTCAGGCGACGGTCGACGAGCTGAATGCGAACGGTGGCTTTGACGGGACCGCGTTCGTTGGTACGGGCGCGAACTTCCCCGATGCGCTGGCTGCGGCTCCGCTGTCGGCCGCCAAAGGCTGGCCGCTGTTCCTGGCCGGCCCCAACGGGCTTTCGGCTTCGACGGTAGCTGCCATGCAGTCGTGCGGAGTGACCGACGTGCTCGTGCTCGGTGGTTCGGGAGTCGTGTCCTCGGCGACTGAGACTGCGCTCGTCGCGAAGTACGGCGATGCGAACGTGACGCGCCTGGCCGGAGCCAACCGCTTCGACACCGCGGTGGTAGTCGCGAGCTACGGCTGCGACGTCGCCGGGCTGTCGTGGGACGGTCTGGCCATCGCCACGGGTGAGAACTTCCCCGACGCGCTGGCCGGCGGCGTGATGCAGGGCAGGGCCGGTTCGGTCATGCTGCTCACGCGTGCAGCCGCGCTGCATGTCGACACGGAGACATGCCTGGATGCACAGAAAGCCGACATTACCACCGTGACCTACCTGGGCGGGACCGGCGCGCTCAGCACCACGGTGCGCGCAGAGGTGGCCGGCGTTCTGAACTAGCACACACGCCCTACGGGCAATCACGAGAAGGCC
>JBGSMX010000111.1:0-39387 GCA_041739935.1 Coriobacteriia bacterium
GGCGCCACCCGCACCACCGGCGCCCCCTGCGGCCCCGGATGCACCCGGCGATTCGGAGTAAGAGCAACATTCGTTGCCAAGAGCCCGGCACCCATGTGCCGGGCTCTTGCTATCTCACGACCGGAAACTGCTGCGCCGCGACCTCAGGCATGTCGAGCACACGCAATAGGGCCCGGGTGCGACGGGGCCGTACCGCCGTCACACCCGGGCCACGAGCGCGGATCCACCGAAGCGGATTCGGACGCCTCACTTCTTGGAGCTAGAAGGTGCGCTTCTTCAGAAACGCAGGAATATCGAGTTCTTCCTCTTCGAGGGGCTCGAATGTCGGAATCGATGAACGTTCGTCCGATTCCCCACCGAACTCCATAGCCTCCTGGCGACGACGACCGTCGAAGCCGGTGGCAATCACTGTGACCCTGATCTGATCCATCATCGAGTCGTCGATCACGGCGCCGAAGATGATATTCGCATCGGCGTGCGCAGCTGCGGCAACAACCTCGGCCGCCTCGTTCACCTCGAACAGACCAAGATCCGAGCCTCCCGCGATCGAAAGCAACACGCCCTGGGCGCCCTCGATGCTCGACTCGAGTAGCGGGCTCGAAATCGCTGCTTTGGCCGCGTCGTGAGCCCGGTTGTCTCCCGCAGCGACGCCGATACCCATGAGCGCAGAACCTGCGTCTTCCATGATCGTGCGTACATCGGCGAAGTCGAGGTTGATCAGGCCGGGCACCGTGATCAGATCGGTGATTCCTTGTGTGCCCTGCCGAAGAATGTCATCGGCTATGCGGAACGCATCGAGAATCGACGTCTTCTTCTCGGCAACCTGAAGCAGGCGATCGTTTGGGATAACGATGAGCGTATCGACATGCTCCCTCAGGCGCTTGATCCCGTCCTCGGCCTGAAGCGCGCGTTTGCGCCCCTCGAACGAGAACGGACGGGTGACCACACCCACTGTCAGCGCGCCAATCTCTTCTTTCGCGATCTGAGCGATGACCGGCGCGGCGCCCGTACCGGTTCCGCCACCTTCGCCAGCAGTGATGAAGACCATGTCGGCGCCCTGGAGCGCCTCCTTGATCTCGTTGCGGTTCTCCTCGGCGGCCTGCAGGCCTACGTCCGGATCAGCTCCGGCGCCAAGTCCCTTCGTCAGATTCACTCCAACGTGGACCTTGTAGTCGGCGTCCGACATGAGGAGTGCCTGAGCGTCAGTATTGACGGCGATGAACTCAACGCCCTTGACGCCAGCCTCGACCATTCGATTAACGGCATTCGTACCACCGCCACCGATGCCTACGACTTTGATTACGGCCAGATAGTTCGCGCCCGTCTCGAGCATGTTATCCTCCCCGAACGATCCCGCGATCGACCTGCGATCCGCCTGGAGTAAACCTCAAGTTTACGGTTAGGGTGCATGGGCAAAGGTCAATCTTTGCATAAACCTTATACGAGACGCAAGGAGTTTGCAACAATTCTGCAAGAGCGACCTGGCTGCGAACACCCGGCAGAGAAAGCCATCTACTGTCTGGTCTGCACCATGGTTCCCAGCGGCACCTGAGGGAACAGCTCCAACACGTCTCTGTTGTACATGCGAATGCACCCGTGCGAAGCCATCGTCCCTATGACCCATTCCTGGTTCGTGCCATGGATTCCGTACGCCGTGTAGGCGAATCCAGATGATGTCTGCCTGAACAGACGCATCTTGCGCGGCCCGTACACCCCTGCAGGATCCGTGTGGTACTTCGCGTCAATGCGCCACGTGGCCACGGGCGTCTGAGTATTGGGCTTGCCGATGGCGATCGGGTACGCCTTGACCAGAATGCCGTTGCGGACCCAATAGAGCTTGAAGTCGGACTTGTCGATGATGATGCAGGTAGGCCAAGGGTAGTCCACGCGTGTCACGGTGAAGTTCACCGGTGTGCTGGAGACCGGGTTCTTGGCAACCACCGTAATGGTGTTTGCTCCTTGCCGCAGTTCAATCTGCCCCATGCTGACGAGCGTGTTGGGCCGGACCGCACGCGCGTACACCGGGATGCCGTTCACGTACAGGTAGATCAAGTTCGTGGAGCTGCCCACCCGCACCGTGGCGTTGGTCAATCGCGATGCATACTGGCTCGGCGTGACGAGTACCGGAGCAGCTGCCCTCCCCCAAACCGAGAAGGACACAGGCTGCGACACGCTCACGCCGTCGCGGCTGCGCAGCACGGCTCTTGCCTCATGAGCACCTTCGCTCAGGCGCACCGATTCCAGGGAGAATGCGTCGCCGGGTTCGACCGGACGCGTATCAACGGCGACACCGTCGACAGATACGACGAGGGTTCCTGTCGCATCAGTGCTACTCACGCTCACATTCAGTTGCGCTGCGCTCAGGTAGTCAGTCTTCGGACTTACTACCTGGACCGCGAACGCCGGCGACGCACACGCCAGTGCCCACACGAAAATGACGGGCAGGAACCACCTCAGTGTCCGACGAACAGCCCGGGGGCCAACTTGCAGGTTTGCCTTCGCCACTGTGTTACTCTCCCTCGACGCCTCGCCATGTGGGTCGATCGACCGTGCGAACGTTGATGTAGACGACGTTTCCGGCCTCTTCTTCAAGTATACGTCGCGCCACGGCATCCTTAGTCTTTATGTCTTCGGCATCGCCAACGAATATCTCGATATCGTCAGACGTAATCAGTGCCGTCTTGTCGATCGATGCCGCACTGATCGCACGCACTCTCGCCTGCAATTCTTCGCTGAGCCCCTGCCACACCGCGAGGGCGTTCAGCAGCGGCTCGGACATCGTCTTCTTACCCGGCTGAGGATCCAACCCCACGACATCCCGGATGACAACCATCGCGGTGTCGGTTGCCGGAGCGCTCTGGGCGATCATGTAGCCGTCGGCATCCGCAAGCCAGAACGATGCATCTCCGCGGTCGACCAGAGCGATCGGCACCCTCTCGGTCACTCTGATGGTGACAGTGTCGGGAAAGTCACGTGCGACAGTTGCGCCTGCGATCCATGCGTCCGCCTCGAGCCTCTCCTTCATTCCCTGTCCGGGAAACCGCAGCAGTGTGGCACCCTCGGGCATGGCCGCGATTGCCCGAATCTCGTCTTGTGTCAGATGCGAGCCCCCCGAGACTTCGATCTGCTCAACGAGGAACACATCCGATCGATATATTGAGACGACGCCTCCAACGACACCGGCAACGCACAGCACGATCAGCGCCGCGCGCAGATACAGCTTCCGCTTCTGAATCCGCAATCGCCTTTCGCGTTCATCACGTTTGGAATTGGCGGCGCGCTGACCAGCCCCCGCGGTCTTTCCGCTGCGTGTAGGCTTGACCTGGCGTGTAGACTCTCCTTCAGGTCGAGACTTCGTGTTTCGCACGCGGGAAGTATCCTGCGCCGAGATCACGACCTTCTTACGCCGAGTCGAACCGGCCGAGGAACCTGATTTCCGGCTTGAGTTCGATGCCATGCTTGTCCTTCACTGCGACCCTCGCCGCCTGTATGAGTGTAACGACATCGCTTGCACGGGCAGCGCCCGTGTTCACAATGAAGTTCGCGTGAACGTCCGATATCTGTGCGCCGCCGACGGACAGCCCCTTGAGTCCGGCTTCCTCGATAAGCTGTCCCGCCGAGGAACCCTCGGGGTTTCGGAAGACGCTCCCAGCCGAGGGAACCGCCAGCGGCTGGCTCTTCTTACGGGTCCGCAGGCTCGCATCCATAGTACGTCGTATCCTGGCCTTGTCCCCCAATTCGAGACGGAGTACGCACTCCACCACAGTGCCGAACCCGGCGATGTTCGTCGAGCGATAGGCCCATCCGACGTCGGAATTGCGCAATCCGACAAGTCCGCGCTCCCTACTGTATACGGTGACCGACTCAACAATCGCGCCCATCCAGTTGTCGCGCGATCCCGCGTTCATGGCCACTGCGCCGCCCACCGTACCGGGGATGCCGACTGCGAATTCGAGACCGGAGAGCCCAAGGGAATACGCATCACGCACGACGTGCGCGAGAATCACCGCAGCACCCGTCTCGATTCGCGTGCCGTCCACCACATGACGTTTGAAGTCACGGCCCAACACGATGACGACTCCGTCGTACCCGTCATCGGCGACAAGCAGATTGCTGCCCTTCCCTATCACGGTATGCGCGACATGCGCTTCCTCGCATGCGTCCAGGACCAGTTTGAGATCCCCGATCGTATCCGCTTCTACTAACAAGGCGGCCGGCCCACCGACACGAAAAGTCGTATGACGAGCCATCGACTCATTAGCTCGTACGCTTCCTGAGAGCCGACCGTCCAGGTGCTCGGCGACGCGGGCTATCGACACACCGGTTCCCTTCCCGTGCGCGATTCGAGTGCCCTGATGATCTCGGGCCCTACGGTGGTAACGTCGCCCGCACCCATGGTCAGCACGATATCCCCCGGCCGCAAGAGCTCGCCGAGGTACGCGGAAACATCAGCCCGGTGCGGCAGATAGGCCACCTTCGAGCGCGGCTCGTGCAAGAGTAGAGCGTCCAGAACCGTCTTGCCCGTGACTCCCGGGACCGGAATCTCTCCGGCACTGTACACGTCCAACAAGACCACGCCATCCGCCTGCTCGAACGCAGCGCCGAACTCACGCGCAAATGACTGCGTCCGGCTGAACCGATGCGGCTGGAAGACAACCCATACACGGTCATAGCCGCAGGTCCGGGCCGCACCCAGCGTTGCCCTGACCTCGGTGGGATGGTGGGCGTAGTCGTCGACAACATCGACTCCGTTAACGGTGCCGATCGCATCGAATCGGCGCCTCACGCCGGAGTACTGCCCCAAGGCATCCGCAGCAGAGTCAACCGCCAGGTTCAGAGCCCAGGCAGCAGCAAGCACTCCAACCGCATTCTGAACCATGTGCTCGCCTGGAACGTGGATCGTGACAGGCACAGGTTGCTCGACCGAGGGGAACGTCACCTCGAACGTCTGCGAATGTCCTTCGGTTCTCAGCGCCGAGTACCTGACGCTTGCTTCACTCGAGCGACCGTACGTGACGACACGTGTGTCACAGAGCCGCGCCTGCTGTACCAGGTGGACGTCGTCAGCGCACACGATGAGCACCCCTTCTGCGGGTACCTTGTGCATGAACTCAAGGAATGTCTGTTCGACACGCGCGAGAGAACCGTAATGATCCAGATGGTCCGCCTCGACATTGGTCACGATCGCCAGGTACGGGTCGAGGAACATAAACGAACCATCCGATTCATCTGCCTCGACTACATAGAAGTCGCCGCTTCCGCGGGCAGCGTTCGTGCCCGAACCCGAAACCTCACCGCCTACGAGATAGGTGGGAGAAAGCCCCATCCCCTCCAGCATGGTCGCCAGCATTGCGCTTGTCGTCGTCTTGCCATGTGTTCCCGCGACCGCAAGCGTGCTCAACCCAGCCGCAAGGTGCGCAAGCATCTTCGCCCGCGGCCAGACCGGGATATCCCTCCGACGAGCCTCCAAGACCTCGGGATTGCTGTCCGGAATCGCCGACGACACAACAACGATCTGCGGATCCCCCAGATTCTGAGCAGAATGCCCCACAGCAACGCTCACTCCCTGTTCTCTGAGCGCCCGCGTGTAGCGCGATTCCTTGAGATCCGAACCTGTGACGCGTATCCCTTTGTCGTTCAGCACCCGGGCAATAGCGCTCATGCCAGCGCCACCGACGCCAACGAAATGGGCATATGCGCTAGAGCTCATTGGTGCTCCCTTGTCGTTCATGTTCGGGACGTTTCGACCGCTTCGAGCAGGACTCCTACAACCCGATCACCCGCGTCCGGACGACCAAGCGCCTGTGAGGCGGCCGCCATAGTAGCACGTCGATGCGTGTCAACCAGCAGCGCCGTCACCGCATTGACGAACTCCGGGGTATCAAGCGCCTCGTCTTTCACGAGAAGTGCGCCGCCGCCGTCACTCAGTGCGACAGCATTCAAGGTCTGATGATCCTCTGTCGCGTAGGGGTATGGGACGAGCACCGAGGGCTTGCCAAGAGCGGTGAGTTCGGCGATGGACGTCGCTCCGGCACGGGCGATGACAAGGTCGGCTGCCGCCAGCGCAGAACCCATGTCATCGATGTAGTCGACCACCTTGTATCGAGGCGCATCCGCATCGAGATCGGCTGTTAACGCCTTCACGTCGGCATACTCCTCACGCCCGGCCACATGCACGACGACCACCCCCGGCAGCGCGAGGAGCGTGAAACGCGCAGCTGCCACGGCGCTGTTGATGTGACGGGCCCCCCTGCTACCGCCAAAGACAAGGAGCAACGTCGCATCGGCCGAAACACCCAGTACAGCTCGGCCAGTCTCGCGCTTCGCCGCAAGTACCTGACTCCTGACCGGATTGCCAGTGTGGATTGCGCGGTCGGGATGGCGAAGGTGCGACTTGGACCCTGCATACGTGATAGCGACCGCAGTTGCCCATCTTGAGAGGACTCTGTTCGCGAGTCCCGGAACCGAGTTTTGCTCGTGCAAGACAAGCGGGCGTCGCATCAGTACGGCAGCGAAACCTACCGGCAGAGAAACGTACCCTCCAAAACCTACGACTACATCAGGACGAAGCCGCCTCATAAGGCCAATCGACCGTACCACGCTTCCCAGAAAAACCGCGACTGCGAGCAAGAGCGAGAGCGGATGCGCGCGATCGAAGCCTCGCGCGGGAACCCCATAGAACGGAAGGCCCGCCTCCGGGACAAGGCGAGCTTCGACTCCTTCAGGCGTGCCGACGAAACTGATCTCGTCATGCCCGCCGGCGCGAAGCAGATCGGCCACCGCCAACGCTGGATAGATGTGGCCGGCCGTCCCTCCGCCGCTCAGGACCACTCTCACCTGCGTTCTCCTTCTTGTGAGGGTCGCGTACCGCGCGAACTCCACGCGATCCGAATGTTGACACTGACAGAATCAGTCCGATGCACAGCATCGTGAACGTCATCGACGATCCACCGAAACTCACGAGCGGCATCGGTATGCCGGTCACCGGCATCATGTTGGTGACCGCAGCCATGTTCATGAGTGCCTGCACAATGATCATGGCCGTCAAACCGCCCGCAAGAAGCTTCCCGAAGCTATCTTTGGCGCCAAGGGCTATCCGAATTCCCGCGTAAGCGAACACGATGAATGCAGCAACCACCGCCAGGGTACCGACGAGCCCAAGCTCTTCTCCGATGATAGCGAAGATGAAGTCGGTATGAGCGGCAGGAAGGTAGAAGAACTTCTGCCGGGACATACCCAGTCCGATTCCGTCGATCCCCCCGGAGCCGAAAGCGAGGAGCGCCTGAATGGTCTGGTAGCCACCCCCCTGGGGGTCGGCCCACGGATCGAGGAATGCCAGCAGCCGGGCCGCGCGGTACGGCGCAAGCTTGATCGCCAACAGCGCAGCTCCCACGCCCGAGACAGCGATCCCGGTGATGACACGCACCGATACTCCGCCCAGGAGCAAGACGAGATAGACCGCGATCAGTATCGACATGGTGGTTCCCATGTCCGGCTGAGCCATCACGAGCAGCGTCACCACGCTGAGCGCCACCACAAGTTTGCCCCAGAAGTCCTTCTCACTGATCCGACGCTCTTCGAGCTGCGTCAGTAGGTAGGCCGTTAACATGACACAGCCGAGCTTCGCATACTCCGACGGTTGGATCGTGGAGAATCCGAAGTCGATCCAGCGCTTTGCACCCCACTTCTCGACACCGAAGGGGAACACCGCGATCAACCCGACAACGGACACGCCGTAGACCCACCAACTTAGTGACTTGAGCTTGCGGTAGTCGATCCTCATGACGACGGCGAGCAGGACGAGTCCCACAATCACCCACAGCGCCTGACGCTTCAGGTGATGGGTGCTGTCTTCGAAATTGACGAAGTCGGACACGAAGGCCGCCGAGTAGACCATGACGAGCCCGCCAAACAGCAAGACGAGCGTCGCGCCCAATAGAAGGTAGCGCGGAAGAGGACCTCCTGCGTAGCGACCCGTGCTCACCGCTTCGCCTCCTCGAGTTCGCGAACCGCATTCGCGAAGACCCGGCCACGCTCGGCATAGCCGCTGAACTCGTCGAAGCTCGCGCACGCCGGTGACAGCAAGACCACATCCCCGGGCTCGGCCAGCCTGGCTGCCAGCTTCCACGCGTCAAGCATCCCCACCAGGCGGGTAACCGGAACGTCGACGGCATCCAGGGCCTTTGCGATTTGCCCGGCAGCCTCGCCAAAGGCGATGATCGCCCTGCAACCGGAGACGGAATCGGCAATCTCCGAGAAATCGTTACCCTTGTTGCGCCCACCCAGCAACAGCACAACCGGCCGATCGGGAAACGCGGTGAGCGCCATCCGCGTCGCGCCGGGGTTCGTCGCCTTCGAGTCATTCACGTACTCGACACCGTCAATCACACCCACCGGCTCAAGCCGATGCGCAATCGGCTCGAAGGCGACGATCGACTCGGCAATCGAGGCAGCCGGCACGCCCAGAGCGTGAACCGCGGCCGCAGCCGCGAGTGCATTCGCCACGTTGTGAGCACCGCGGATTCGCAGATCGTCGGTGTGAACCAGCCGGTTTCGTACGCCATGCTCGTCGAGGATCAGCCACCCGTCCTCGAGACCCGCCCCTCCATCGGGGACCCCGAGGCGTGAGACGGGGACCACGACACAGCCGCCGGCGGCAACGGCTGCCGCATATGCTGCCGATCCCGGGTCGTCCATGTCGATGATCGCCGTGTCGCCCGGTCCCATGTTCGCGAAAACCCGCGCCTTGTCTGCGGCATACGCCTCGAGGGAGCCGTGCCAATCGATATGATCTGGCGTGATGTTGAGCAAGACAGCGACACGCGGGTGGAAGTCCCGGGTCAACGCAAGCTGAAACGACGAGACTTCGGCCACGATCACGGACGAGATGCCGGCCTCCTCGGCAATCGATATCGCAGGCTCGCCGATGTTGCCCACACACTCGGTCGGAACGCCGGCGTAGCGCAACAGATGGGCGCACATGCTGGTGACGGTTGTCTTCCCGTTAGTTCCGGTCACGGCAAGCCAGGGTGACACGGAGCGGAGGTACGCGAGCTCGACCTCGGCAAGCAGCACAGATGCCCGCTCATGTGCGCTTCGGACCAGCGCGCTGTGTGGGGGGATTCCCGGACTCGCGACGCAGACGTCGAAATCAGCGTCCAGCTCACGCGCGCCGAGCTCGACCCGCACACCCCGGGCTCGCAATTCCTCGGCAGTCGTACGCTGCACCTCGGTATCGCGCTCGTCATAGAGCGTGATGCTCACCGCATCGCCCCGTGCAACCCGCTCGAGCAGGAAGCGGGCGACCGCGCTGCCAGTGACGCCCAGGCCCAGAATCGCGTAGTCGCCCTTGAGCGGCTGCATGGTCATCCCATCACCGACTGAACGAAGTAGAGCGCGAAGCCCGCCCCCGCGAGGATCCCCGTCACGATCCAGAAGCGGATCATCACCTTTGTCTCCGACCACCCCATCATCTCGAAGTGATGGTGTATCGGCGCCATTCGAAAGACACGTTTGCCGAGTAACTTGAACGACGCGACCTGGATAACGACTGACATGATCTCGATCAGGTAGATGCCGCCGATGAGGATCAGCAGCAACTCTGTCTTGGTGACCACGGCGAATGCGGCAACCGCTGCGCCGAGTCCGAGGGAGCCCGTGTCTCCCATGAAAATGTCCGCAGGGAAGCTGTTGTACCAAAGGAAACCAATACAGGCGCCGGCTATCGCCGCTGCGAGAAGCGCGACCTCAAGTCGATTCTGGCGAAACGCGATGCCGGCATAGGCGAACATGACGATGGTGACCGTACCCGCAGCAAGTCCATCCAACCCGTCGGTCAGGTTCACGGCATTCGACTCGCCGGCGATCATGATGAAGACGAGGATCAGGTAGAGCCACGGAATCTGCCACACGAACCCCGCGAATTCGATGGTGCTCGCCCAGGCCCCGAGGTTGATTGACAGCGACGTCAGCGGCAAACGCACATCTGTGGTGATTCCCGCCCAGTTGACCGCCAGGATGCAGAAGCCAACCGCGATCGCGGCCTGCCACAGCAGCTTGGCGCGAGGTGTCAGCCCAAGCGAACGCTCGTGCGCCACCTTCGCCCAGTCATCGACGAAGCCGAGAAGCCCACACAGAAGCATCACCGCGAGCGCAAGCAGGCTCCTACGGCCGTAGTTGCCCATCGCGACATAGGTAGCTGCAACGATGAGCAGTATCAGAACGCCGCCCATCGTGGGCGTACCCTGCTTGACCAGATGACCCTGGGGTCCGTCCGCGCGTACCTGCTGGCCGATGTTGCGTACTCGAAGCAGACGGATCCACAGCGGGAAGAGCGCCGCTGCGACTACCAACGCAACGACGACTGCGAGAAACACCTGGTATGTCGGATACTGTGCCAGCCTAAACACGTGGGTTCACGATTCCTTCGACGATACTCTCCAGGCCCATCACCCGTGACGCCTTCACAAGGACGACATCTCCGGTAGCAAGTGCGTCATCGAGTACCTCGGTCGCCTCCTCAGAGCTCTCACAAGGCCGAATCAGGCCGTCATCCATGCCTTCGGCGCGCGCGCCATCGGAGATACGACGGGCACGCTGGCCCACCGTAACGAGCAGGTCGATAGGCAATCGCGCTACTTCCTCTCCGATTCTGAAGTGAGCGAGTTCGGTGAGCGACCCGAGCTCCGCCATATCTCCAAGCACAGCTACGCGCTTTCCTGTCGTGGCGATCTCGGACAGCGTCTCGATCGCCGCACGCATCGACGTCGGATTGGCATTGTATGCGTCGTTGATCACGAAGATCCCCGACGCCGTCTGGAACGACTGCATGCGCATTTCGCCCGACCTCGCCGAGGAGAGTCCCTCCAGGACATCGGGCATTCCGACGTCGAGGTGAAGCCCGACCGCGGCAGCAGCCAATGCGTTGTAGACGTTGTGCCTACCGGGGATCGACAACTGCACGTCACTGACCTGGCCGCCCGCCTCGAGCTTGAACGCCGCACAGCTGTCCTCATCGACCGTGATCTCAGCAGCGTGCACTTCGCACCCTTCGCCGAGCCCGTAGTGAATCACTTCGGCATCAGCCAAGGGGGCGAGTACGGCCGAGAAAGCATCGTCGCAATTCAGCAACACGGCACCGTCCGCGGGAATTGCACGCACCAGCTCGCCTTTCGCCTGAGCGATCGCTTCCTGCGTGCCAAGCAGCTCAAGGTGGCTCGTCCCCACGTTGGTGATAATGCCGACGGTAGGTCGGGCTATCTCACACAGGCGGGCTATCTGACCCTCCCCGCGCATCGCCATCTCGACCACCAGCACGTCGGTATCAGCGCCGGCCCGCAAGATCGTGAGCGGGACCCCGAGTTCGTTGTTCTGGTTCCCCTCGGTGGCAACAACCCGCGAGTGCACTGAGAGCACCGACGTGATGAAGTCCTTGGTTGTGGTCTTGCCCGTCGAGCCGGTAACACCCACGACGGGGCAGAACAATCGGCCACGATGGTAGGATGCGAGCGCCTGCACAGCCTCGAGCGCATCGCCCACGCGAACGACAGCAACGTCACGCTCCCTCGCCTGTTCAATGGCAGCCGCAATGTCAGCTGCGCCCAGGGTCACAATAAGAGCCCGGGCCCCCATCGATACGGCGTCGATCAGGTACTCATGCCCGTCGACAGTCTCGCCGGGAAATGCCACGAATGCGACACCGGGTTCGACACGGCGCGAGTCGGTGGCAAGTCCGTTGACCATGGCCGATGCCGGGCCAGAGATCAGCTCGCCACGTACGACCTCGCAGAGTGTCTCGACAGGGAGCGTCAGCATCGCGCCTTAAGCTCCTCTCGCGCGACCTCGCGATCGTCAAAGTGCACAGTGCGATCCGAGAAGATCTGGTAGTCCTCGTGCCCCTTCCCTGCGATGAGAACGGTGTCTCCGTCGGTCGCCTGGTCGAGCGCACGGACGATGGCAGCCCGCCGGTCCACCTCGATCTCGTAGCTGGCGCCGCCATGACGCACGCCGTCCTCAATCTGCAGGATGATGCCTACCGGGTCCTCCGAGCGCGGATTGTCGCTCGTTACCACGACGTGATCGGCAGAGCGTCCGGCCGCCGATCCCATCACCGATCGCTTGTCCGGATCTCGGTCACCGCCCGCGCCGAAGACGACAATGACGCGGCCGGGAGTGATCTCTCGTACTGCCGAGAGCGCCTTCTCTAGGCTATCGGGAGTGTGGGCGTAGTCGACGAAGACAGAGAAGCCTTGACCCTCATCCACGCGTTCAAGCCGGCCGGGAATCTGAGGTGCCTGTTCGAGCCCGCGCACGATCTGGTCGATATCGATTCCCAGCGCGAATGCGCAGCCTGCAGCGACGAGCGCGTTGCTCACGTTGTAGGCCCCCGCAAGCGGGAGCCGCACCCGAGCGGTCTCTTTCCCGATACGCAGCGTGAACTCACTCCCCGCTGAATTCACGCCCACTTGACCCGCCTGGACATCGCAGGTTGCACCCGTGCCGACCCGGATCGCAGTCCCAAGCTCACGCGCCATATCGGCACCAAGCTCATCGTCCGTGTTGATAACCCGCGCGCCCACATCCAGATCGGTGAAGAGGCGCTTTTTGACCGAGAAGTACTCCTCCAGTGTGTGATGGTAATCGAGATGATCCTGGGTCAAGTTCGTGAAGGCCGCCACGGTGAACGCGACTGCATCAACCCGATGCAGATCGATCGCATGACTCGAGACCTCCATGGATACCGCCTGGACACCTGCGTCATGCATGCGCGCGAAAAGTCGCTGAAGGTCAAGGGATTCCGGTGTGGTACGCCCCGACGTGTATCCCGTCTCGGCAATACGAGTCTCTACCGTGCCGATGAGCCCGGTCTTCATGCCTGCAGCGCGCAGGATGGAGTCGCACAGATAGGAGGTCGTGGTCTTGCCATTGGTCCCGGTGATGCCGATGATGCGAAGCCCGGCGCTCGGATTGCCCCAGAACGCACTGGCCGCCTGTGCGAGGGCGACTCGAGCATCATCCACTACCAGCTGAGGGACACCCACGCCGGAAAGCTCACGCTCAACTACCAGGGCAACCGCACCACGGCGAACGGCATCGGCGGCATAGTCGTGCCCGTCGTGCACGAAGCCCCGCACGCAGAAGAAGACGTCGCCGGTAGAAACTTCATCCGATCGATATGCCAATCCTGCGACGGGTGTCCGCGCACCCGCAAGCGGCAGCTCGGAGCCACCCAGCAGTCCTTGTATGTCGATTAGCTCCACAGCTCCCCACCCGAGACCGGACGTGTGATTCTACCATGCACCTTGCGGGCTCCTTACGGGGCAGGCGGTGCCGTTTCCGACTGGTCACCAGAGGGAGAAAGCGACACTGTTGACGGCGGAATCTTGAGGTGCGAAACCGTGAACTGAGCCAGTCTGCTGAACGTCGGCGCCGCAGCGGTCCCGCCGTAGATGGAGTTTGACGGTTCGTCCAGGGCAACGATGATGAGCACCTGCGGATCCTCTACGGGGAGGAAGCCCGAGAAAGACGCAACATACTTGCCTGCAGCGTAGCCGGCATAACCGTCAGTTCTCGCCTTCTGTGCCGTTCCCGTCTTTCCGGCGACCGAGTATCCGGGGACGGCGGCGTTCGCTCCCGTTCCTTCCGTGACGACCGCTCGCAGAATCTCGCGCGTCGTCTCTGCGGCCTGCGGAGAAATCGCCTCTTCGGTCGGCCATACGAGTTCGGCCGAATCGTCTTCCGGTAGCGTCATGAGAAAGTGAGGGGTGACCAGATTCCCGCCGTTCGCCACAGCACTCAGCGCTCTCGCAAGTTGCACGGGGGTCATCGAAACCCCCTGCCCAAACGGAATTGTCCCGATACTGGACGAGGACCACTCGTCGGTCGGCGGAAGCCAACCCTGACCCTCGCCGGGGAAGTCGACGCCCGTCTTCTCGGTGAATCCGAATCTGTCGAAGTACTCGTAGAGTCCGTCCGGGCCCAATGCAATGCCCAGCTTGACCGCCCCGACATTCGAGGAGTTGGTCACGATCTGCGTGAGGCTCCAGTTCACCGTCCCCCGCGCGTGGGCCTCACCTATCCGTCTGCCGCCCACCTCGAGCGACGGCGGCAGCTCGAACATGCTCTCGGGTGTGTAAAGCCCCCTGTCTACCACCGCAGCCGCGGTGAACGATTTCATCGTCGAACCCGGCTCGTATGTGTCGGTGATCGCACGATTGCGATAGGCCGTTTGGTCGTACGAGCCGAAGTCATTCGGATTGAAACCCGGGACCGAGGCCGAAGCGTAGATCGCACCGTCCCTTGGATCCATGACCAGCGCTATCCCGCTCTTCGCTCCCCAAGTCTCGACGGCCTCGGTGAGCAAGACCTGAGCTTCGTACTGTATGTCCTTGTCGATAGTGAGCACGAGGTTCGCGCCGTCGATGGCATCCACCTCGTGCATCACACCGCCGGGGATCACACGGCCGAACGGATCGCGCTCAGCGAGCAGCGTGCCCGGTTCGCCCGCAAGCAGATCGTCGTAGTACAGCTCAAGACCGGCGAGTCCCTCGTCGTCAACACCCACGAAACCCAGCGTCTGACACGCAAGCTCACCTGAGGGGTACGACCGGCGGGAGTCCTCGATGAAGCCGATTCCGGTGAGATCGAGTTGTTCGAGCGCCGCGGCTCGATCCATGTCAACCTTCCGGGCAATGTAGACGAATCCCGTGTCTTTGTTCAGCTTTGCCTCGTACTCGGCCACTTCGCCACCCAGAACGCCGGCGAGCGCCTGCGCGGTGCCGGCTGGATCATCGATTGCGTACGGAGTCGCATACACCGTGCGAGCCTCGATGCTCACGGCGAGCGGTTCACCCTCGCGATCGTAGATCGAGCCCCTGCGCGGAGCGATCGTGATGTCGCGCGTCCGCTGCTCCTGGGCCTGGGCCGCGTAGGCGGAGGCTGCGATCCCCTGGATGTAGACCAGGCGCCCGGCAACCACAAGAAGGAGGAGTGTGAGTGTGACCAGCATGAAACGGTATCGTCCAGAGCCCGGTCCCCGTTTGCGCGGTCTTGTCACAGCACCTCCACGTGCAGCCCTCTTCACGATCTACTCCGAAGACGCGAGGCCGACATCACCCACCAATAGCACCTGTGCCTCGCCTGCGGCCATCTCCAGCACCGATGCAAGCACACCGGTGGGGCCGTCTGATCCTGTGTCTGCGGTATTCGGTGCCTCGTCCACAAGCGCAACGCTATCGGAGCTTGCCGAGAAGTCGTCACGGCACTCCGGCGGGAGTTCCATGTACTCGACGCTCACGGCCTGCGACATCTGCATCGAATTGCCTGCGATACTCTCAATACGCGAGGGCACCGTCAATGAACTCATGTTGATTTCGAGCAGGTCGCCAACCAGCTGCTCTTCTTTGATCCGTTCGCGCAGCTCGCTCGACCTGATCGAAGCTTCAGTCGCGCGGGCGGCCAGCATGACGCGCCCCAGGCCGAACAGCGCAAGACCAGTCAGCAGTACACATGTCAGCGCGAAGATCTGCTTCCCACAAAGCGCGCTCGGGCGACGCCGACGGACATCTCGAGAGGACGCACGGACAACTCGCAGGTGCGGACGAGCATGCCGCGTATCGTGCGACATCCTGATCGCCGGCATACCCATGTCACTGCACCTCCTTTGACCTCGCCTCGCGGCTTCAGTCCTCCAGGCGTTCCGCTACCCGCAGCTTCGCGCTGCGCGAACGCGGATTGCGCTCGATCTCCTCGGCCGTGGGAACTATCGGCCTCTTGGTGATGATTCGGAGTACCGGCGTCCCGTCACAGGTGCAAACGGGCAGGTCAGGCGGGCAGACGCAGCCCGCCGCAAGTTCGCCCATGGTCCGTTTGACCAGCCGATCCTCCAGCGAGTGGTAACTGATCACTGCCAGACGACCACCCGGTGAGAGCCACCGGATTGCTGCGCGAAGTCCTCGCTCAAGTGCATCCAGTTCGTGATTGACTTCCATGCGCAGGGCATGGAAGGTCCGCCTTGCGGGATGTCCCCCTGAGCGACGCGCAGCCGCGGGCACGGCCGCCTTCACGATCTCGACCAGCTCATCGGCGGTCTCGATCGGATGGCGACCCCGCGCGGCTACGATGAATGCTGCGATGCGCGAGGCCCACCGTTCCTCTCCGTACTCGCGAAGGACGCGGGCCAGCTGCGATTCCTCATAGGTATTGATGATGTCTGCTGCTGTGACAGGCCCTTGAGCGTCCATCCGCATATCGAGTCGGGCGTCATCGTGGTACGTGAACCCCCTGTCAGGGAGGTCGAGCTGCGGCGATGACACGCCGAGATCGAACAGGAATCCGTCCGCGTACGCAATGCCCGCTTGCGGGAGCAGTGCGTCGAGCTCCCCGAAGTTGCCCTTCAGGAGAACCACCCGCGTACCGGATGCGGTGGTGATTTGCTGGCCGAGGCGTAGTGTGTCTGCTGCTGCGGAAAGTGCTGTCTCATCTTGGTCGATGCCCACCAAGACACCGGTGGGCGCGATCGAATCTGCTATCCGCTTCGCGTGTCCTGCCCCGCCTAAGGTACAGTCGACGATTGTCGAACCGGGGTGCAACGATAAGTGCTGCGTGACCTCGGCCAGCAAAACTGGGATATGCCGGTATTCCATTGTCAAGTCCTAGAGCAGGCCCGCGTCGGCCAGCTCCTTCGCGAGGTCCTCGATGCTCTCTCCGGCCTCGCCATACGAATCCCAGGCCTGTGCATCCCAGATTTCAATCCGGTTGCCACTGCCTGTGATGGAGACGTCCTTCTTCAAACCCGCGTACTTCTGCAACTTGGGAGGCAGGGAGATCCTGCCGGCCGAGTCCAGCTCTACCTCGACAGCGCCGGCCGTGAAAAACCGCTGCATCCTACGGACCCGGGGCTCGAACTCGTTCTTGGCGACAAGATCGGCGGTGAAGCGTGCATACTCATCAGCCGGGTAGACATACAGACAGGCATCGAGGCCATTGACGACCACGAGCTTGCCGGTCATCTCGGCCCGGAACTTGGCGGGCAAAGACACGCGGCCTTTGGCGTCCAACGTGTGTTGGTAATCGCCGAGAAACATCTGCTTGTCTGCCCTCCCCGCCCTCTGTCGTGCCGACCCCTGGTGTCCTGCAATGAAAACTCTATGACACTTCATCCCACTTTGCAACACCAGCATGGGAGTTCATCCCACAAATGACACACCGAAGGGCTCCTCAGGGCACCTGCCGCATCAGCGCAAGCCGGCATCGAGATGGGCCCAAGTCCCGAGAATGGGCGCCGCAGCGCGCGAACTCGACCGGCGATTCGCGCGTCAATAGAGTTGAGCAGGCAGGAATACGGACCTTGACAGGTGAAGAATACGGACAGAAGCACTCTGCGCGGCCCGCACGACCCGCCTGTTGCCCGGCGGTACTGCGACCGAGTAGAATCGATTGGTACGTACCGGGCGATACGGAGGTGAAGTACACCGATGACTCCGAACATTGCGAGCCCGCTTTTCAACACGCTCGTATTGGCGTTCTTCGTCGTGGTCGCGATCGGCGTGGCGCTTGGCGCCTACGCTGCCACGCAGATGAAGAAGCTCGAGGAGAAGTGCAAGGAGTAGCCTTCGGTCCCCTCTTCAGCTGCCAACACCACAGACGCCCTCCCGCTCACCAGCTGGAGGGCGTCTGTGCTTGTGCACCGGCCCCACACCTCACCTCAAGGAGGCACACGATGAAGCCGAAGCACCGCACGAGAGCCGCGGGGGCGTTCGCGCTCGGACTCGCGCTCGCACTCGTGATGGGCACCACCGGGTGCAGCGTACTCGGCTCGACGTCAGAGCCGAACTCGGGTACCACTGAATCGAGCACAGACTCCTCACTGGTGGAGCCAATGCCTCCACAGGTCGCCGAGGAGCGCGCTGCCGCCGACAGTGCGGCCGGCGAACCGTACGCCACTGGCCAGGACGCTGCAGCTGTTCCGCAGGCAGATCGCCTTGTCGTACTGACTGCAGGACTGCGTCTCAATGTCGATGACGTGGAGCAAGCGGTGGATGACGTTCGTGCCCAGGCTGCCGAGGCCGGTGGGATGATCACGGACGTACAGGTCAGCACCGATGTTGACGTGCCCGTCTATCGCTATGACGCGCAGGGCACCCTCTCCGACGGCGCCGCGCTCTCCGGTTGGATCACGGCACGCGTCCCCGCTGATGCATACACCCAGTTCGTCGACAGCGTGAAGGATCTCGGGGAGATTGTGCGTGTGTCCGAGAGCGAAAGCGACGTCACCCAGCAGCACATCGACCTTCAGGCGCAGCTCGACAACCTGACCGCGCAGGAGCAGCAGCTCAGGGCGTTCTTCGAGCAGGCGGTGAACGTCGAAGAGCTGCTCGCGATCGAGCAGGAACTGACCCGCGTCCGCTCCGAGATCGACTCACTCGAAGCACAAATTACCTATCTGGAACGCCAGGCGGCGATGTCGACGGTCACGATCGAACTCATTGGACCGCAACCCGTTGTCAGCCCGCAGGGCGAGAGCTGGGGATTCGTCGAGGCCGTCACGTCCGGTATCCGTGGTGCCGCCGGCGTGATCAGATTCGCCATCGCATTCATCATCGCCACATCGCCCATATGGATTCTTGCACTCGTGACGGGACTCGTGATCTGGGTGATCGTCCGCAGGCGCCGTAGCTCACGCACCCCGCAGGAACCCGAGTAGACGTGCTGCACCCCAGATTCACACTGCCATTGTGGGCGGCGGTCGGCCTTCCGGCCGCCGCCTACATTGTCCGCTCGGTCGGCCGTGGGATGGATTTCACTCCCGATCTACCAACTGACCTGATCGTTTTCGGACTCCTGGGCGCGCTGATCGCCGTCGTGACCATCACTCGACGATCGGCTGCCCCGACCACGGATGACGTGGGCGATAGCCTGACCGGTCAGGTGGATAACGAACGTGACTCCGGCAGCGGCGAGCGGTAGCACCACCAGATCCTCGGTGAGATCGAGTGCCGCGACGCCGGGAGCGGCAGCCGAGCCCACAACGGTAAGCCACCCGCCCAGAGCCACACCGATGGCAACTCCGATCGCCCATGTTGCCGCCCACAGCGAAGCGCGCACGAGACTCAACGGTTCGGCCACGAGCGAACTAGCCCTTCTCGTATGGTTTGCCGACCGCCGCAGGTCCAACTGCGCGACCCACAACGCCAGCAAGCACGATGACCGTGAGCACATACGGGAGCATCAGGAAGAACTGCGACGGGATCTTGATCACGTCGCGGAACAACTGCAGTTTGATCTGAAGCGCGTCCGCGAAACCGAACAACAATGACGCCAGGTAGGATCCGGCCGGTGTCCAACGCCCGAAGATATTCGCAGCCAGGGCGATGAATCCTCGGCCATTCGTCATGTTCTCGGTGAACGAGCCAACCTGCTCCAGCGACAGGTTCGCTCCGGCAAGGCCGCCAAGCGCCCCGCTCATGAGGACCGCCGAGTAACGCCCTCGGATCACACTGATGCCCACGGTATCAGCGGCACGAGGATGCTCACCGAGTGCTCGCAGACGCAGGCCCCATCGCGTGTTGAACATGGCCCATTGCCCGACGACAGCAATCAGGATGGCCATGTACACGATCGGCGTGTATGAGAGGAAGACCCCGTCGATCCACGTCCAGATCGTGCCCAGTGCACCTTGCGTGGGACCCGTGATGTTGAACACGGGCATCAGTCGAGGCGCGGAGTCGGTCGTGCCAGGGTGCCCGTAGATGACCTCCATGAGGAAGCCCGTGATTCCCAGAGCAAGGATGTTTATCGCAGTACCGGACACAACCTGGTCAGTGCGCAGGGTAATCGAGGCGAAGGCGTGGACGAGCGAGAGCACGACGCCAGCCAGAACAGCGCACAGCATGCCGAACCACGGGCTGCCCGTCGCCAACGCGCCCACCACACCGAAGAAGGCGCCGGTGAGCATCATGCCTTCGAGTGCGATGTTGACCACGCCTGATCGCTCGCAGATAGTCCCCCCGATCGCCGCCAACGCGAGCGGCGTTGCCATGCGAATCGCCGAGGCGAACAGGTCCGGGGTGATGATGTCGCTAAGCATTCTCGACCTCCCTCTTCTTGAAGGGTGCGAGAACCCATTTCGCGAGCTGCTCTGCCGCAACCAGGAAGATCACGAGCGCCTGGATGATGAAGATGACCTTCTGCGGAACACCCGCCTGAAGCTGCATCGTCCCGGCACCTGCGGAGAGCGCTCCGAACAGGATCGCAGTAGCGATGATGCCGAGAGGGTTGTTCTTAGCCAATAGCGCGACCGCGATTCCGGTGAATCCAAAACCCGATGAGAACTGGTCGAAGAGGCGACCGTGCACGCCGATCACTTCGACCACGCCCGCCATGCCTGCGAGCGCACCGGAGATACACAGCGACTTGACGATCGTCGCCGAGACCGATATTCCGCCGGTCTGCGCGGCGAACTGGTTGTAACCGACCGCGCGGGCCTCGTACCCGAGCGTGGTGTACTTGAGAATCCACCAGACGAGCACGCAGAAGAGGACGCCGATGGCGAATCCCCAATGAGCGCGCCCGAAGTCAACGCCGAACGTCTGGGTGAGCCGGGGGATCATCGACTCCGGCGGCAGCATGTTCGTCTGCGGAATCTGACCTTCTGCCTTGAGCGGGCCCGTGACCAGGTACGACACCAGATAGCGCGCGATGTAGGTGAACATCATCGTCGTAATGACCTCGTGGGCTCCCACCCGTGCCTTGAGCAGCGCCGGGATGAACGCCCATGCAGCGCCTATCACGGCGCCGGCAATCAGCATGACAACGATGTTGAACGGTTGTGGCAGACCGGCGAGAGCAAGCCCCAACCACGCGGCTGATAGCCCACCCATGAACAACTGCCCCTCGGCACCGATGTTGAAGAGCCCCGCCCGGAAGCCGTACGCAACCGCTAGTCCGGTGAAGATCAGCGGGGTCGCACGAAGCATCGTGTCTCCCACCCGCCGTGGATTTCCAAAGGCACCCTCGAACAAGGATTTGAACGCCTCTATCGGGTCGTAACCTACCGCCAGGATTATGAGCGAGCCGATCGCCATGGCAATGAGCACCGACACGAACGGTACGGCAAGCTGCTCGACGATCCGTCGGACGCGCCCGTTCGAGGCTGTCTCAGCTACCTGCGACATCGCTCTCCTCCCCACCAACTGTGACTTCCATATCAAGCTTCGACCCGCCGCCACCGGTCATGAAAAAGCCCAGATCCTCATCGGTGGCCTCGCCGGCAGCGAACTCCTTCACGAACCGCCCCTCGAAAACGACCAATATTCTGTCTGCCAGCGACTGGATTTCCTCGAGCTCGAGGCTTATCAGCAGCACGGCCTTACCTGAGTCCCGCTCGGCGAGAATCCGACTGTGCACGAACTCGATTGCCCCGACATCGAGACCACGAGTCGGCTGAGCGGCGACCAGCAACTCCGGGTTACGGCCGACCTCGCGCGCGAGTACGAGCTTCTGTTGATTGCCACCCGACAGCGTTCGCGCCTCGACCATTCTGGAGGGAGTACGGACGTCGTACTCCTCAATCCGCTCCTCGGTCACGCGCGCGATAGCGGCCTTGTCCATGATCCCGCGCTTTGTGAACGGGGGCTTGTTGTGATCGCCTAGAATCATATTCTCGGCAAGGTCGAATTCGAGCACCAGGCCGCGCTTGAGCCGATCCTCCGGAACGTGCGAGACGCCGGATTCAATCGACTGGCGTGCCGACGCGTGCGTGATGTCGATATCCTTAAGCCGGATGCTCCCTGATTCGACGTGGCGCAGACCGGTCAGCGCCTCGACTATCTCCCTCTGGCCGTTCCCGCTCACACCGGCGATCGCGACGATCTCTCCGCCGCATACCTTGAAGGAGACACCCTTAACAGCCTCGAGGCGACGATCGTCGATGACGTGGAGGTCCTCTACCTCCAGGATCGTATCGCCGCACTTCGTGGGCTTCTTCTCCACCCGGAACACGACCTCGCGTCCAACCATCATTTTCGCCAGACCCGCGGTGTCGGTCTGTGAGGGCCTCGTCTCGCCGACAACCCGACCGTCTCGCATGACAATCACGCGGTCAGAACTCGCCATCACTTCCTCGAGCTTGTGGGTGATCAGCACAACCGCCAGGCCTTCGGCGACCAACTGCCGTATCACGCCGAAGAGCTCGCGCACCTCCTGGGGTGTGAGCACAGCGGTTGGCTCATCGAGAATCAGGATGCGGGCGCCGCGATACAGTGCCTTGAGTATCTCGACCCGCTGCTGCGTGCCGACTGAAAGATCGACGATACGTGCATCGGGGTCTACGGCAAGTCCGTACCGCTCCGAGATCTCCTTGACATCGGCACGCGCCTTGCGCATGTCGATCA
This sequence comes from Coriobacteriia bacterium, assembly GCA_041739935.1. Taxonomy (GTDB): domain Bacteria; phylum Actinomycetota; class Coriobacteriia; order Anaerosomatales; family JAGXFU01; genus JBGSMX01. Next base: position 22,392 of record JBGSMX010000111.1, read on the forward strand.
CGCCGAACTTCGCAGGCTCGTTCCCGAGGACGATGTTCTCCGTGACCGTCAGAGGCTCCACCAACATGAAGTGCTGGTGGACCATCCCTATGCCGAGGTCGATCGCCTGACGGGGGGATCTGACGTTGACGAGAGCGCCATCGATCAGAACCTCACCTCCGTCCGAAGACAGCAGTCCATAGACCACGTTCATGAGCGTCGACTTCCCCGCCCCGTTCTCACCCAGGAGCGCGACTATCTCGCCCTTGTCGAGTGTCATGGACACGTGGTCGTTGGCGATCACGCCGGGAAAACGCTTCGTGACGTCGCGCAGTTCGAGCAGCGGCGTTCCCATCCTCACTCCCTTGAGAAGTGGTCCTGGAGCGAGAAAGGGGCGACCGGTCGTTTGGCGCCGGTCGCCCCTCCTTCAGCTCACTTGGTTGACCCCGCCCGAGCTAGAGCTCGTCGCGAGTCGCCGGCACGGTAACGGTGCCGTCCAGAACCTCGGCGCGTGCCGCCTCGACAGCGTCCTTGATGTCCTGGGATATCTTATCTTCGAACTCGTGGAAGGGAGCCAGGCCCACGCCGTCCTCGGCAAGTCCGAATTCGACGTTTGCAGCACCCTCGAACGTACCATCTACAACCTGCTGGATGACCTGGAATACCGCCTGGTCGACCCGCTTGATCGCCGAGGTAAGAATGAGCGGCTTGGCCTCTTCGCTCGTCTCATACTGGTCAGCGTCAACGCCGATGAACAGCGCATCTTGCTCGGCGCACGCCGTGATCGCACCCAGACCGGTCTGACCAGCAGCGGCGAAGATGATGTCCGCACCCTGCTCGATCGCGGTCAGTGCCAGCTCCTTGCCCTTCGCCTGATCGTCGAACGCGCCCGCATAGAGGCTGATGACCTCGACGTCGGGGTTGACGGACCGGGCGCCGGCGATGAAGCCGACCTCGAACTTCTCAACCGGCGGGATATCCATGCCGCCGATGAACCCGATCTTGTTGGTGGCCGGGTCGATACGGTCATCGAGCTCTCCGTCGAGTGTTGCAAGCCCCGCCACCACACCGGCCAGATATGCCGCCTCGTTCTCCTTGAACTGCAGACCGGCCTGGTTCTCAGCCGGCTCCTCGAAGAACTGATCGATGCCACCGAACACAACGTCCGGATACTCAGGAGCCTTGATGCTGGTAGTGTCGGTCATCAGGAAGCCGACGGTGAAGATGACGTCGTAGCCCGCGCCAGCCAGCTGGTCGATGTTGGGCTCGTAGTCGGCAATCTCGGTAGACGACAGGACTGTGACTTCAACGCCAAGATCCTGGTTGGCCATCTGTAGACCCTCATTGGCAAGGTCGTTGAATGACTTGTCACCCAGGCCGCCTACGTCAGTCACCATCGCGGCCGTAACGTCGGTCGTCGGGGCCTCGGTCCCGTCGCCTCCCGTGTCTTCGGCAGTGTCTGTCGAACTGCATCCGACGGCAAACGCGGCAACCAACGCGAATGCGACGAACAGAGCCAGGAACTTACGCAACCTAGCGTCCACTCGCATCTCCTCCTCCGTATCCAATACCTATAGGCTCGTATCCAACACTACTCCCGCTTCAATACGTCTACCACGGGATTTTCCCATTCTTTCACAGTTAATCACCCCGAGATGGCAACTTGCCGCACACTATTCAGCGCAACCGCGCCCGAGGATGCGTCGAGAGGTACTCTTCACGCAGGTGACGTTTGTCGACATGCGTGTAGATCTGAGTCGTCGAGATATCGGCGTGGCCCAGCACCTCCTGCAAAACGCGCAGGTCCGCGCCGCCCTCGAGCATGTGTGTGGCAAACGAGTGCCGCAGGGTGTGGGGGTGCAGGTCCAAGCCCACTGCCGACCCGTAGCGGCGCACGATTCGATGGACCGCCTGGCGCGTCAATCGGGAACCTCGCACGCTGAGAAAGACCGCGGACGGGTCTCTCGGGCGGGTGGACGCTTTGAGGCGCAGGTAGGGCCTTCCATGGACCAGGTACTCCTGTAACGCCCGAACCGCGGCTCCGGCCACGGGCACATCGCGTTCCTTGCTCCCCTTCCCGAACACGCGAATGAATCCCGTTGTCAAATCCACGTCCGTCACATCGAGTCCGACGAGTTCGCTGACCCGTATCCCGCATCCGTAGAGGATCTCGAGGAGCGCCCGGTCACGAAGGCCGGCGGGCCCGGGCGGGAACACCTGCGCAAGCAACTCCTCGGCCTGCTGGATCGTCAGCGCCTGAGGGAGTCGCACGGGTACCTTGGGCAGCGGCAATCGCGCGGTCGGGTCAACTGCCGTAACGCCTTCGCGCACGAGGAATCGATGGAAGCTCTTCACCGCGGCGACCCTGCGCTCCACGGTCCCCGGAGCGTATCCGGCATCCCGAAGTCGACCGATGAACGCACTCACGTCTTCGCGGGTCACCGCCTCGAGGCGCGTCACACCGCGCTCGTCCAAAGCCTTGAGATACATCCCCAGGTCCCGGCGGTAGGCATCCAGTGTGTTCGCCGAGGAGCCCCGCTCCACCGCAAGATGCGCGAGGAACTCCTCCCTGTGCGCCTGCATCGTCATCTCACGCGCCGCGTCCGGCCCAAGCTCGGCGGCTTCCTATCCCACCAGATCGGAGAGCGGCGTGTAGTCCATGCCGTGAGCAGCAGCAACCGGCTCGTATGTGATGTGCCCGTCGAGGACGTTGACTCCCTTCGCCAGCGCCGGGTCATCAGCGACCGCCTGGCGCCATCCTTTGTCGGCAATCGACAGACCGTAGCGGAGCGTGGCGTTTGTCAGCGCCAACGTCGAGGTGTTGGGCACAGCGCCGGGCATGTTGGCGACGCCGTAGTGCAAGACGCCGTCTACGACATACGTGGGGTCACTGTGAGTGGTTGGATGAGTGGTCTCGATGCATCCACCCTGGTCGACGGACACATCGACGATCACGGCGCCCTTCTTCATCTGGGGCAGCATGTCCGCCGTAACGAGCCACGGCGCTCGAGCACCGGGCAGGAGTACCGCCCCGATGACAAGGTCCGCCTCGAAGACGGCCTGCTCGATGTTGTGACGCATTGAGTAGAGCGTACCGATCCGGTTCCCCCACAGCTCATCGATGTAGGACAGGCGACTCAGGTCGATGTCGAGCAACGTGACGCGAGCGCCCATACCCACGGCGATGTAGGCCGCGTTCATGCCCACGACGCCGGCACCGAGAACGACCGCATTAGCCGGCAGCACGCCGGGTACCCCTCCCATGAGCATGCCTCTGCCACCCATCGGCTTGAGGAGGTACTCCGCTCCGACCTGTGCGGCCATGCGCCCTGCCACTTCCGACATGGGCGCCAGAAGCGGCAGCGCTCCGTTGTCGAGCTCCACGGTCTCGTAGGCGATGCACGCAGCTCCTGTCTCGAGCAGCCCACGCGTCTGCGCGGGATCCGGCGCGAGATGCAAGTACGTGAAGAGCGTGTGGTCGGGCCGCAGTCGCGCGATCTCGACCGGCTGCGGCTCCTTGACCTTGACGATGAGCTCGGCATCATCAAAGACCTCCTCGGCGGTCGCGACTAACCGACCACCCGCGGCCTCGTATTCCGAGTCCTCGAACGACGACCCGATCCCGGCGGCGCGCTCGATGGTCACCGAGTGCCCGCGCGCCACGAACTCGCGACACCCGGCCGGAGTCATAGCGACCCGAAATTCGTTGTTCTTGATCTCCTTGGGCACTCCAACCTTCATGAGCGGATCCCTCCCTGGCCTGGCAGACTATTCTCATCGGCAAGCTCGCCGTGTAGCGCACGAACGCACGCTTCGCCGGCTGCAAACGCACATGCAAAGAACAGAGGATCCTCGGCAATTCCCCTGCCCATGGTCCGTACCTCGACGCCGCGCATAGGAGGCTGCGGACCTCGTCCCGTCTCCATAACCACCCGTCTGTGTACGTTCCACACTCCCGCGTCGTCTAGCGCCGATTCGACATCCTCGGCGAACTCGTCAGGCAGTGACGGCAGCGCGACTACGACCCGACCCAGAACCACGCGGGTCAACGCCGTTAGGGTGTGGTGACTGACGCCCTTGTGTCTGCTTCGCTGATCGGCGCTCGACGCGCGCAGCACGGCGATCGGCGTCCCTCCGAGCGCCAGCACGGCATTGAGGGCCTCGCCCTGGGCGATGCCGCCGTGCCCGAAAGGCGTCGCGGTACCCACGACACCCGGCCCGATCGCCACGATCGCTATGTCCGCCCGCACGACATGTTGCGCGGCGAGGAGGCCGGAGTGAAGCGTGATCGCCTCGTACTCACCACCAAACGACTGGCCGCAGGTTATCGTCGTGTCGATCAACCCCGCCTGGAGCGATGCCCGGACTGCTTCGGAGAGCGCGATGGGAATCGCCGCATCATCAGTCATGAGGTAGGCGACACGCGAGTCCGGAGAGATCTGCTTGATGGCGGCCGCCACGAGAGGTACCTGGCTATGAAGGCCGCAGCACGCAACGGGCATCCCCGCGAGTGAGTCGGCGGAAGCCATCACATCGTGATGCGGGCTGTCCTGTTCCTCGACCGAGAGCACGTCGATCTGCGCCGGAGAGTAGCGCATCTTCATGATGTGCCCTCCTGAGGGCTCATCGAGCACCACTCCCTGTGCAATCCGCGTGTTAGCGACCACGAAATGCACTCCGCCGGTACCCAGGGCCAGCCCCACCGCCGTCGTGTTGAGAAGCACGCGGTCTGACACGGCGCAAGCTCCGCTCACCCGCGGGTACACGATCGCCGAACCGAGACTGCCGTCATCGAGAGCAACCTCGACACGCTGAACGTCGTCCGCCTGTTCCAGAACAGCGGTGACCATGCCCCAGACGAGCCTCACGGCCGGGCCTCGGCCATCGCGACGGCGGTGGATTCGACGAGGTCGGCAAGTGCACGGAGATCCGAGATGGCAATGCGCTCCTCGGTACTGTGAACCGAACGCATTCCGCACGCCAGCACCAGAGTCGGAATCCCCGCCGCAGCGAATATGTTGCCGTCGCTACCCCCGCCGGTCGTGAACGTGCTCGCCTCGATACCGATTCGCGCGCACGCATCGCGTACGACGCCGACGGCAGACGAATCCTCGGCAGATGCGAAGCCGACGTACTCGCGGGTCCAACGGATGTCGACGCTTCCCTCCCCTGCCTGCGCCGCTTGGCTCATGGCAGTGTCCATCGCGGCGCGGACTTCCTCGACTCTGGTTGAATCCAGCGAGCGACATTCCCCTGTCACGAAGACCCTGGCAGCAATCACATTCGTGGCAGTTCCACCCTCGATGCTGCCGATGTTCGCAGTGGTGATCTCGTCAACTTGACCCAGCTTCATGGCGGCGATCGCGCGCGACGCCATCACTATGGCCGACCGTCCCTCACGGGGCGCTACTCCCGCATGCGAAGCGCGCCCCCAGAATGTGGCCACGAACGTGTAGTGGGTGGGTGCACCGATCACGATGCCACCCACGGGGCCGTCAGCGTCGAGCACCAGGCACAGATCGCCGTTCACTGCTTGAGCATCGAGCGCCTTCGCGCCCTGAAGGCCGATCTCCTCCGCAACGGTCAGAACGACGCGCAGCGTTGGCCGGGGCCGGCCGGATTCGACGAGCCGGGTGGCGGTCTCGAGTATCGCCGCGATACCCGCCTTGTCATCGGCACCCAAGACCGTCTCCCCTGCCGAAGAGATCTCGTCTGAGCCGACGAGCGGCTCGACCCCTTCGCACGGCTGCACGCAGTCCATATGAGCGCTCAACACCAGCGTCGCCGGCTCGTCGCCGGGCAGCTGCGCGAACAGGTTTCCGGTGTCAGAACCCGTTTGCTGCCGGGTGTCGTCGAAGCTCACACTGAATCCCAGGCCCTCGAGCCTTCGGGCACAGTAATCCGCTACTGCCGCCTCGGCACCCGACGGGCTGTCGATTCTGACCAGCTCAACGAACGTGTCGATGAGGCGATCTCCGACCACGGGCTAGCCCTCGCGGGCGGCGCGGCGTTCGACGGCCGCACCGATGAAGTCCCGGAACAATGGTGCAGGACGCGTCGGGCGGCTCTTGAACTCGGGGTGGCCCTGATTCCCCACGAACCAGGGGTGCTCGGGCAACTCGACCATCTCGACGAGCTTCCCATCAGGCGAGACGCCGCTCACCACCATTCCGGCATCAATCAGTTGCTGCCGGTACGCGTTATTGACCTCGTAGCGGTGTCGGTGTCTTTCGTAGATGATCTCCTCGCCGTAAGCGGCGAAGCCCTTTGTATCCGGAACGACCTTACACGGATAAGCGCCCAGGCGCATGGTGCCGCCCATATCCGCAACGTCGTGCTGATCTCGCATCAAGTCGATGACGGGGTGCTCGGTGACCGGGTCGAACTCCGCCGAGTTCGCGCCGGCGAATCCCGCAACGTGCCGCGCGAACTCACACACGGCCACCTGCAGACCCAGACAGATCCCGAAGTACGGCACGAGGTTCTCGCGCGCATAGCGAGCGGCGCGGATCTTGCCCTCGATTCCTCTGATTCCAAAGCCGCCGGGCACGAGGATGCCATCCATCTCCGAGAGAATCTGATCCACCTCTTCGGGTGTAAGGGACTCCGCGTCGACCCAGTGGATGTTGACCTTGTGATCGTGGAAGATGCCGGCATGGTCGAGGGCCTCGTTCACCGACAGGTATGCGTCGGGGAGCTGTACGTACTTGCCAACCAGAGCGATATCCACTTCCTTCGAAAGTGCCGCCGAATGCGCGACGAATCCCTTCCACTCCTCCATGTCGGGCTGCCCGCATTCGAGCGAGAGGCGATCAATCACCATCTCGTCGAGACCCTGCTCCCGCAATGTCATGGGAACCTCATAGATGCTGCGGGCATCCTGCGCCGAGATGACGGCACCCGGATCCACATCGCAGAACAGCGCGATCTTGCGACGGATCCCTGCATCGATCGGACGATCCGACCGACACACGATGAAGTCCGGCTGGATACCCAGCGAGCGCAGCTCCTTGACCGAATGCTGGGTGGGCTTGGTCTTGAGCTCGGCGCTCGCGGCGATGTAGGGCACGAGGGTGACGTGGATGTAGCAAACGTTCTCCCGACCCTTGTCTTTGCGAAGCTGGCGTATCGCTTCGAGAAACGGCAATGACTCGATGTCGCCGACCGTTCCGCCTACCTCGGTTATGATCACGTCGGGTTGAGTCTGCTCGGCGAGCCGCTCGATTCGCGACTTGATCTCGTTGGTGACATGCGGGATGACCTGCACCGTTCCACCGAGGAAGTCACCGCGCCGCTCTCTGGTGACAATCGTCGAGTACACCGACCCGGCAGTAACGTTGCAGTCACGCGACAGGGACTCATCGATGAACCTCTCGTAGTGACCGAGGTCCAGATCCGTTTCTCCTCCGTCGTCCGTTACGAACACCTCTCCGTGCTGGAAGGGGCTCATCGTGCCGGGGTCGACATTCAGATAGGGGTCGAGTTTCTGGATGGTCACCTTGAGTCCGCGGGCCTTGAGCAGACGGCCGAGCGACGCTGCCGTGATGCCCTTCCCCAGCGAGCTGACCACACCTCCGGTCACGAAGATATGCTTTGCCATATGAGCCCTTCAGCCTCCCGATTGGTTGTCTGCCACACATCCACTATACCCTCGGCTCTGACACAGCGGAGCCGCATCTCGTCTCTAATCCGCACTACTCACCGAGGATCTTGCTGCCCGCGCCCGGCCGATGCCGTCGAGCCGACTCAACCCCCGGCTGTTTTCGATCACCCGCGAGAAGGACACCCGCTCGCTGGCGATGTTGAGAGCAAACATCAGAGCCGCGTATGCCCCCAGCCCCCACAAAGGCAAACCGGCGACGATCAGCATGCCCGCGACCGCTCCCATCGGGTTCGCGCCTGCATCTCCCAGCATCCCACGCTCGCCCAGGTCGTAGGACCAGGTCGCGACTACCGGGCCGAGCACGAACGCCAGGAGCACCCCCACGTCGATCGCTCTCGCGCTTGGCGATAGAGGAGCGGCCACGAGATCGGCGAGCCAGGGCATCAATAGGGCGGTCGAAAGGACCCCTGCAACTCCCAACACGCAATAGACCTTGAGCGCCCGCCCCGGTCGCAAGTCCACGAGATTCACGAAGTTCGACGTGAGCGCGATCGCGGCGCCCGCCAGCACGGCCGCGGCGATCCTTGCAGGACCGAGATGTGCCGCATCCGCGTCGACCCACGGTGAGACCCCCGCGAGCACCAGCCCAACAACCAGGGACGCCGCTGAAATCCCCACAAGCTTCAGTCCGCCGGTGGTAAGCCGCCCACGTGTCAGAGCACGCAGATGCCCCCGGAACCCGCGGGCATCCGGAGAACCATATGCGTCGTCAACGATGCCGAGTGCAAACGCCACCAGAGCCAGGGGTCCGGCAAGCGTCAGGACCTGCGCCACCGAACCGCCGTCGACACCTGATGGCGTTGCCAGCAGGTATCCGCCGATCAACGTGCCTCCCACGATGGCCGCGCCCGCCCAAACCAGCCAGGCAATCCCCAGGCCAAGAAACACGCTTTGGCCACGGTAGTTGGGCACCTTATGACCCTCGGACAGCGTCGGCACCAGCATTCGAATCCCGAGCCACGGCACCCCGACCCCGAGAACGATCGCTGCCCCGAGTGCGAGCAGGCCCGTCACGGAGTGCTCACCTCGGCCGCCGGTTGAGCCTGCCGGACCGGCTCGTCGTTGACATCGATGAGCCGAGATAGCATGAGGTACAGGATTCCGGCACCGACATAGAGCATGATCAGCGCGGGAATCACGATTCCGGAGTCCTCCGTTAGGTACGCGACCGCTCCGCCCACGAGGCTCGCCGCCATCGCCGCCGAGAAGTGCGGGTTCTCATCGAGCGTCGCTGCGAAGTCGCCTTGCGGACGCCACCGCATGAAGCCGAGGAATGCGAGTACGGCGACAAGCAGATACGACCAGTTCGTGCGCGTGAGAACGCGCATGTTGGTCTCGGCCTTCCTCACCACGATCAGCCAGAGCTCACCAAAGCCGCCGGACGCCGCACTGGACCACGCTCGGCCCAAGTGCGTCTGCGCCCCATCGGTCGCCGATAGGTCGATCAGCGAGAACGCTGCAACCACGATGACGATCACCAGCACCGAAAGCGCCATCAGCTTCCAGGAGAACCGCACCCCGTTCATCAGCGCCCACGCCACGGCGAAGCCCACTACACCCCAGGCAGCCACACCGACGTTTGCCCCCCAGAACGGCGCCGCCGAAGTCAGTACCATCGCGGCCCCCGCAAGCAGGATACCCCACGTGCGACCAAATCGAGTGCCGGCGGAGTCCGGGAACTCATCAAAGAGATACGCGAGTCCCACGAGCAGTGCCCCCATGAGCAGCGCTGCTCCCTCGTTGCCAAGCCCGTAGTAGCGGGCTGCAAGCAGCGGTGAGTAGCCCAGGAAGCTGCTGAACGAAAGCGGAGCGCCCAACCACTGATCTACCAGCAGAGTCGCAGCTGCGAGCAGGCTCAGCGCAGCAACCGGAATCCGGAGCCTCGAGAAGCGCGCAAGAAGCACTGCGATGAACCACAGGACAAGCGCGACAAGCGCGAACATCCCCACAGCCTGCGCGGCGTTCTCGGGGCGAATGTCGAAGACGAACATGAGCGTCGAAGCCGGCGGAACGGCGAGCACGAACAGGAGTGCCGTTCTGAAGCCCGTCGCAACGCCTCGGGCTGCCGCCGGCCTCCATCGATGCGCTCGCAGCAAGACGACGGTGGCGATCAACAGAATCAGCGTAGTGATGGTGATGTATCCGTTGAGGATCACCGGCTTCGCCGAGTCGATTGCGATCGCAGTCTCGTTGAGCTCCTCGAGTCGCGCCACTCGCTCGTTGAGCGACGCTTCGGATCCGTCCGACTTCATCTGATTGCCGAGAACCTGGGTGGGTCGCTCGATGCCCAGCACCCCGAGCACGGTCGCGGCCATGTCGAGGTTCGTCACCAACCCCTCGCGTTGTGTGGACGAGGAGCTCAGGTAGCCGTGCCAGCCTTGGCCGTACACGATGATCGAGCCAAGCCCCGCGACGATCTCCGGCTGATCGTCGACGATCTGAGGCGCCACGATCAGAGTACCGTCGTCAGGAAGAGACTCGAGCGCCATCCCCACGACTGAATCGAGTGTCTCTACCGCCTTGGCGCGATGCTCCTCGGCGACACCAGGCGCAACATCGGGGGCGAACTGCTGCGCACGCTGGAGATCACCCGCATCGAGCACGATGAGCCCCGGGGCTCGGGCGTCCGAGATGTTCGCCTCCGCATCGCGAAGAGCCCGCTCGAATGCATCGATGTCCGTACGAAAGCCGTACGGGGCGGCCGCGTCGTTGATGAGAAGATCGGTCGAAACATCGCCGAACCTCACGAGGCCATCCACGTTCATCGCGACAAGAGCGGCGGGGCGACTGCGCCACAGCCCTCGCACTTCGTAGCCCGAGTCGGAGTTGCCGACTGCCGCACTGGCGCCGCCGGCATCCTCGATCGCCTGACCCATGGTGCCGACGATCACCTCGAGCGAGGTGTAGGCCTCGTTGAGGCGCTGGGTACGCGGCATGCCGAGGAACGCGATCTCGTAGCCGACGGCAGGCACCCCGGTCATCCGCTCGAAGGCTTCCGCACTCGTTCCGCCCTCGTAGTACTCGTCAACAGAATACGCACTGGGAGCAAGAGGATCGGCCGCTGCCCACGAGCCAGCCGAGAACGTGAGTGCGCCCTGTGCGGGAGTGTCGTCACCGCCGCTCAGGTTACGGTTGCGTACGTTGATGTCCCCGACTGCGCCGTCCTCGGCGATGCGCATGAGGTTCGGCGCTCGTCCTCCGGTGACATCGCTCCAGCTCAAGTACGGGGCGAGGATGATGATCACGCGACCGGATTCGGACGCGCCGGTATCTGCAGCGAACGCGAGTGGAGCGGCAGGTGCCAGAAGCGCCGCGAGCATCGCGACAACCAGTCCTATTCGCACGCAGCGCTTCATCCACGCTCCTCAACGGCGCGCACGCCGCTTACATCGTCGCCAACGGTTCGCTCGGGGGGACACGGACCTTCGCGGGACAGCGCGCCGGTCGGGCACGAGGGGCCCATGGGCAAGTATAGCCGATGAAAGAGCCGAGACTCCCGTTGCCGGTAACGGAGCGATGACGGCTTGGGCGCGACTGGCTGCCTTACACGCTGCCGTGCTCGCATGTCCGCTACAATAGCTCCGGTTCGCAGGATGCCCGCTTCCGCCGGCACCAGGGAGGTTTAAGCCATCGCCACGCCTACGATCGCGCGATCGACAGCCATCATGTCCATCTCGACCACGCTGTCGCGTGTCACAGGATTCGTTCGCACGTGGGCCATCGCGTACGCGCTTGGCGTAACCGTCCTCTCCTCGGCATACAGCGTCGCCAACAACATTCCCAACATGATCTACGAACTCGTCGCCGGCGGTGTCATTTCCTCGCTCTTCATACCTGTGTTTCTCGAACAGTGGGACAAACGCGGCAAGGAAGATGCATGGAAGTACGCGAGCTCACTGTTCAACCTGACCACGATCGTGCTGTCGGTGGTCGCCGTGATCGGAACGGTGTTCGCCGAGCAGTTCGTGCGCACGCAGACGTTTCGCTCGGGAACGGGTACGCCCGAGGTCGAACTGGCCGTCTTCTTCTTCAGATTCTTCGCGATACAAATCGTCTTCTACGGCGCCGGCGCGGTGATCAGCGGACTGCTGAATTCACAGCGCAAGTTCCTGTGGCCCGCCATCGGTCCCGTATTCAACAACGTAGTGGTAATCATCACCTTGCTCGGATTCTATGTGCCCTTCCGGGATTCCGATCCCGAACTCGCAATGACCGGGCTTGCGGTCGGAACGTCGCTTGGCGTGCTCGTCATGTTCCTCGTGCAGATCCCTGCGCTGCTCAAGCTTGGCGTCCGCTACACAGCCAGAATCGACCTGAAGAACCCTGCTCTGCGTCACATGGGCCGGCTGGCGATTCCCACGGCCATCTATGTCATCACTAACCTGGTCGCCGTGTCTGTGCGAAACGCCTTCGCGTTCGAGGTGTCTTCCGAGGGACCCGCGACCCTGCTCTACGCATGGATGTTCTATCAACTCCCCTATGGCATCTTCGCGGTCGCGCTGGCGACGGCGGTGTTCACCGAGCTGTCGGACAAGGCCGGTCGCGAGGACTGGACCGGATTCAAGATCACGTTCGCGAAGGGCTTCAAGGCCACGGGACTTCTGATCTTGCCAATGGCCGCGATGCTCATTGCCCTCTCAGAACCGCTCATCACCCTCTATCGGGCTGGAGCCTTCACCGCGAGCGACGTTCCTGCGGTCGCCGAGATCCTGAGTTGGTGGGGTGCGGCCCTGTTCTTCTTTGCGACCTTCATGTACGTCCTGAAGACGTTCTACTCGCTTCAAGACACGAAGACGCCCATGGTCGTCAACGTCGTGCTCACACTGGGACAGATCACCCTCTACGCCGTGTTGTCGGTCGGATTCGGCTCGTGGGCAGGCCTGGGTCTCAAGGGCATCCCCATCGCCGATATGGTGTTCTACGCGGTCAACCTCCTGGTGTTGACAATCATCTTGCGTCGCAAGATCGGTAGCTACGACATGCGCAGCATCGTATCCACGCTGCTGCGCACCGCCGTCGCCGCCGCCATCGGAGGCGCGGCCGCTTTCTGGATCGTCAATGCGACGCCCGATCTTGCTGTGTCGAGGATGGGCTTCCTGGTGCAGCTGCTTCTGGGAGGCGTCGTCGGACTTGCAATCACCTACGCGCTCGCGGCCGCCTTCCGCGTCGAGGAGGTCGCGCTCGGTCTCGCGCTCGCGCGCCGCGTGATCCGACGTGGCGGACGCAGGAGCGGTGATAGCTCGTGAGCACCTGGGCGCTCGTACCCGCCTACAACGAGGCCCGCAGGATCGCCTCGACGGTCGAGGCGATAACAGGTACCGGACTTGTGGATGGAATCATCGTCGTTGACGACGGCTCCGCTGACGACACCGCGGCGCTGGCGCACGCCGCGGGCGCCCATCTCGAGATTCTCGAACACAACATGGGCAAGGGAGCAGCGCTGTCCCGGGGTTTGGACTGGCTCGGCGAGCATGCCGCTGATGCGACAGTCGTCTTGCTCGATGCGGACCTCGCCGAGACTGCCGCCGAAGCCGGAGCTCTCATCGAGCCGGTCGTCGCAGGCCGGGCCGACATGACCATCGCACGCTTCCCGCGCCCGACAGGCAAAGCGGGCTTCGGTCTGGTGAAGGGGCTGGCCCGCTGGGGCATCGCGCGACTTCGACGCGCACGCCCCGCTGTCCGGCCAGCGCGCCCTGAGCCCGGCAGCACTCGCCGTGTGCCGGCCCTTGGCCAGGGGTTACGGGGTCGAGGTCGCGCTGACGATTCGGGCACTGCGAGCCGGGCTGCGGGTCGTTGAGATCGAGACGACCATGGCACATGCCGCAACCGGACGCGATCTTGCGGGTTTCACTCACCGCGGTCGACAATTCATCGATGTCGCGCGCACGCTCGTGACACTTGCGTTCGAGCGATCCCGGGTCTAGGGATTCAGCAGAGCCGGATCCACAACCGGAAAGTGGGCCTGAGCCTCCTCAGACGGACCGAAGTGCCCGCTCGCGTGACCGGCAAGCACGAACACCAGCGAGAAGTCGCCTGGCGGTGTCCCGGCATCCTCTACAGCCGACAAGCCCTCTGCGACCGCCGCAGCCGCCACGCCCGTATGCTGAGAAGACATCTCGAAGCCGGTCGCAGGGAGCTCACGCAATGACATGGCGCGGGCGACCGCAAGAGCCGCAGCGTCAGGAACGCCATCCCATGCGGCCATCGTCACGATCGCGTCTGCGGACTCACCCGCCGGCAGATCGATAGACGTCGTGAACGCCTCCGCTTCCATCAGCGCCTGGGTCAAAGGCCGACTACTCCCGGTACTTGTCCATTCATCGGCGATGATCTGCGCCACGGCCTCGATGAATGCCTCTTCGTCCTGGGGTGCGACATCCACATAGCCCGTCGCTACATCCGACACAACCGGATCCGTCAGGCCCATCTGGGACTTCAGCGCAGTCACCACAATGGGTGTGCCCCCGGCTCTGGTAATCGCGTCCGTCACGAACGAGACTCCGTCGGCGCGCCCTGCATTGCTTATCACGACCACGTACGCGCCCTCGAGCTGCCCGGATATGAGCAGCGGAAGTGTGTCCTCCATGTATCCGGACTGAATCTCGTTTTCCGAGGACAGCGCCGTATTCTCGGCTGACAGGCTCTCGAACTGCTCACGCAGACTGCTGACCAGCGTGTCTCGCTGTGTGTCGAGGGTGCCGCGCTCCGCGACGATGGTACCCAGCAGCAGGCCGACCGACAAAAACAGGAACGCCGCGACGAGCGACGCGACATGGTATCTCAGGTTATACATGGCTGTGCGTCTCCTCGAGGATCACCAACCGAGCCACGCCCTGATCTGCAGAAGCACCAGCGCGAGAAAGTCCCGTGCCATCGGCGAAATCAAGATCACTACGGACAAGGTCAACAGCGCTGCCCCCGCGATGGCCAGCAGATGCGAGGGCCCGACAGAACTACGATAGAGCTTGTTGACCCCCTTGGCATCCACCAGCTTCGGCCCGACCTTCAGCCGGACGAGAAACGTAGACGCCATGCCCTTTCGTCCCTTGTCCAGATACTCGACCAGGTTCGCATGTGTACCTACCGCGACAATCAAGTCAGCACCCGATTCCCACGCGAGCAACAACGCCAGATCCTCGCTCGTCGCAGAGATCGCCCAGGGGGTTCCGGGCACGCCCAATCCTTCAAGACGCTCCATGCCCGGGCAGCGCCCGTCAGCGTACGCGTGCACGATTATCTCCGCGCCGCTCCGAAGGACGCTGTCGCTGACCGAATCCATGTCACCGACGATGACGTCAGGCGAAAAGCCCGCTTCCACGATCGCGTCAGCCCCGCCGTCGACTCCGATCAGAACCGGCTTCATCTCCCGGATGTAGGGCTTGAGTGCCGCGAGATCCTCCTGGTAGTCGTAGCCCCTGACCACAACCAGTACGTGCCTCCCGGCGATCGGCGCGCGGACCATCGGTACCGCGGTGCCCTCGGTGAGCAAGGCCTTCTCGCGATCGAGAAACTCCAGGGTGTTACGCGCGAACTTGTCGAGCTGATCACCAAGCCCGAGCTTCGCCTGCTCCATCGCGGTCTCGACGCCCTCGACCGTGAGGCGCACGCCGGACGCGATGACCTCTCCCCCCCGCACGATATCGCCGTCGGATATCTCGATCGTGTCACCCTCGCGCAGCAGCTCGAATACCTTAAGTCCAGCCGCGTCAATGAGAGTCACTCCACCGCGCGTCAGCAGAAGGGGGCCCAGATTCGGGTATACGCCAGAAATCGAGGGCGAGGCGTTCACGATCGCCTCCACGCCGGTCTTGAGCAGTGACTCGGCGCTCACCCGATCGATATCAACATGGTCGATGATCGCGATATCATCGGGTCCCAGTCGCTTGACCAGGTCCTTCGTCCGTCTATCGAGTTTCGCTGTCCCGACGTGGCGCATCGCGCACATCCCTACGTGATGGATCTTGCCCTACGTGTTGCTCGTTATGCCGTGGCCCGGCGACCGGCCCGGATTCTATCACGCGGTACCCGACGCCGTGGTACTGACGTTGCCGAGGAGTTCCTCGGCGTGAGCCCGGCTCGCCTCGGTATCGTCACCTGACAGCATGCGCGCTATCTCCGCCACGCGCTGCGACCCGGATACCAGTCGTACGTCAGTGCGCACCGCGCCGTCGACGATCTCCTTGCTTACCACCAGATGCGCGTCAGCGCATGCCGCGACCTGGGCCAGATGCGTCACTACCAGCACCTGATGACGCTCGGCCAACTCCGCCAGCTTCTTACCCACGCTGAGCGCAGTTGCTCCGCCGATCCCGGCATCCACCTCGTCGAACACCAGCACGGGAACCTGATCCGCGGCGCCCAGTACGGTCTTGAGAGCCAGCATCACCCGCGACACCTCGCCACCCGATGCGATCTTCGCCAGGGGACGGAGCGGCTGGTCGGGGCCGGCCGCACACAAGAATTCGATGCGCTGCGGACCATCTGGAGTCCACTGTTCGAAGTCCAGGTCCTCGAACGCGATCCCGAACCGGGTGCCCAGCATGGCCAGACTCTCTGTCTCCACCGCCAGGGCCGATACGAACGCCTCCTCGGCGGAGCGCAGGATGCCCGCGAGCGTCTGTCCCGCGTGCTCGAGTGCCTCGCGCGCGACCGACAACGCACGATCTGCGCCGTCTCGTCCGTGCTCGCCGCTTAGCAGCGCTTCCAGCCGGTCTTGAGCGTCCCTGCACGTGCTCAGCACATCCGCCAGTTGGGGACCGTACTTCTTCTTGAGCGTCGACAGCACCGCAAGGCGCGCCTCGACCTCATCGAGGACCCGGGGGTCGTGCTCCGTTGCTTCACCGTAGTCGCGAACCTCGAGACTGACCTCGTCGACCGCCGCACGGGCCTGTGCAAGCCGATCGGCCAGTGCATCGAGACGCGGGTCGAGTCCCGCCACGCGCGCTAGCGCCGCCTCGGCGGTCGCAAGCCCGTCCGAAGCGCCCGAATCCTCGTGCAGGGACGCGTACGCCATCCCGGCTGCCTCGCTCAATCGCTCGCCGTGACGAAGCCCCGGCAACCTAGCCTCAAGCTCGCGGTCCTCATCTTCGGCGGGCGCAGCCCGATCGATCTCATCGACGACGAAGCGCAGGTAGTCCGAGCGCTCACGGTCCTCGGCAAGACGAGAATCGAGTTCGCGCAGCTCACGCCTCGCCTCCGTGAATGCCGAGAACGCCAACTCGTAGTCGTTGCGGGCACTGCGCGCGGTCTGCCCGATGAAGCGCTCGAGATAGCCCGCGTGCTCGACCGGGTGTAGCAGCGCCTGGTGCTCGTGTTGCCCGTGAAGATCGAACAGCGGCCCGATCGTATCGGCCA
>JBGSMX010000246.1:0-12592 GCA_041739935.1 Coriobacteriia bacterium
GCATCGAAGTGGTTGCTCTGTGCCCACACCCAGGCACTCGGGAACGATCGACCCCAGTCCTTCTCGACGTATCCGCGCCCACCGCCGAAATCGAGCGCGGCGCCATCGATCTCGAGCTGACCGTCCACCGAGTGATCGAGCCCCAGCACGCCATGGTACGTCTCCATGAGCGGCACAAACCGGTACCAACCCATGATGCCCGGGGACAGCAGCCTGACCGGCCAGGCGATCCAGTCGCCGAAGTGCAGCTCGCCCGTGACCCGACCCGCCGCGCCTTCCGTGTCGAGCCGTACTCCTGCCGAGGAGAACCGGTTGGGGCCAACCTCGATCTCGAATCGGTCGGTCGCGAAGCGGAACTGGTCGGCGGGATACTCCCAATACGCCGTGTGGCCGCCGGCGCGAATGAGCTGCACGAAAGCGTGCGACCCTTTCCCGTCGCGCGTGAGCGAGATACCGGGGATGACGGCAACGGCATGCTGCGCGCCGGCTTCAACGCACTTGAAGTACCACCCCTCGAAGTAGCCCTGCCGTTTGCGGCCGTCCTGGTACCAGCCGGGGTGCCAGATCTTCGTGAGCTTGTACCCTAACGGCGCAGAGCGTGCGGTTGCTGCAAGAAGTTCGCTCACGGTGAGGTGTCCTCGGGGCCGGCTGTGGTGGTCACACAGTGTGTTCCCGAACAGGGTTCGCCTGAGCGAGACGATGGGTGGCCGATCTCGATGTCCGTACCGGTGTCAAGGGACTATGCAGGTGGCACCACCGGCAGCAGATCGACATACGTGGGCCGCAACCCGAGTTCCTGGTCCGGGCCACCTGTGAGGTGCCTCTCGTATTCACGCAGAACGGCACGGTACTCCAGTGCGGGATTCTGGCCGGCGAAGCTCACTGTCTTCCGCCAGTACGTGCGTGTCTGGCTGACGTATACGATGTTCGGAGTGTAGGTCTCGAGCTGCATCTCGGTGCTGTTCTCGCCCGACATGAGCACGGGCACCCACGCGAAGCCGTCCGACAGCCGTTTCTCGACCGTGAGGGTCATCCGTGGTCCGTAGCCTGATCGGGCCGCTTCGTACGAGCGGCCGTTCACGTATACCCCGAATGAAGTTCCGGTCGAGCCCCAGAAGATCGAGGCGTTGCGGTCGGGTGTAAGTTGCACGGCGTCCACCGCCACCACGGGCGACAGTTCGAGACCGCCGAGCGAGTAGACCTGGTAGCGCGCGAGCGCCAGTTTGATGAACGGGAAGTATGCATTGCCTTGATCGATGGTGATGTCCGCGAACCAGCGCTCGGACGCCTCATCGTAGTCGACGTCATATGCGAGCGCGGTGACAGTGTGGCCGCCGTACTCGGCCAGGTGCAGGAACTTGCGCTTGTTGTCGTAGCCCGGGAAGTTCTGAGGCTTGGGGTAATCAACGGGCAGGTGACCCTTGCTGCGGTACACGGGGTCGTTGCCCCACTCGGTCACGTACTGCTGCAGTTGCTCGAACCCGGCCATGTCGGTGCGAGGCTCCCACAGGATGACGGCGAGTTGTTCGTTGTCCCCCGAGGTGAACCAGGGTCGCTCGAGGTAGACCCTCACCCTGCCGCCGCCGCGCGTGCTCGATGCGGCGGAGCGATCCCACTTGAACGCCGGGATGACCAGATCGACAGCGGGTTTGGCGGGCCGCACCGTGCTACGCACGTGGAGGTTTCGGGTGTTGCCGGCTCTCGTCGTGAGTGTCTCGGGCGAGAAGTAGTGCTTGAAGCGCGAAGCCGCGACCATCTGATATGTGATGAGGCGGTGCTTGGTGTCGCCGAACGAGTGGCGTTGCGCGTTCGGATCATAGTTCTGCGTCACCGGGGTGACCGGCAGCGTCACGGTGGCGGGCGCAGGTTCTCCCAGGCTCAGCGCCACCGTTTCGTTCTTCCGGATGCCGATATCGAACGCCTGTCCGCTGCGCTGCACGGCAGTCGGACCCCACTTGGGTGGCCCATCGTCCGGATCGTCGATGTTCTCGCTCCAGCTTGCGTTCATCGCCAACCGAGCCGTGCTCTTGCCGTGGATCTGCACCCAGTCGATCAGAACGGCAGTCGTGTCACCCGGCTGTCGGCGTGCCTTGATCGCGCGCGTCGAGTTCGGCGCGATCATCGGTTGGTTGACGGCGTGCACGATCGTGAACTCCTGGGAAGGAGTGATGATCCAGTTGCGACCCAGGACGCTCGCGTCTATGAGCGTATTCGTCTCGAGTTCGAACCTCGCGTCCTCGATCAATGGTAGCTGGGCCAACCTCGGGGTCATCACCGAGGCTGGGACGCCAGCCGGAGCGACTTCCGAGATGACAGGATTGGTTGGAGCAGCCAACAGGCTCTTTATGAGCCCCCACTGATACACGCCCATGACTCTGAGGTCCTCGGCGTTCACAAACGAGCTCAACTCGATCGTCATTTGCTCGGCCTTTGGCAGCTCGACCGTCAGCTCACGGCGCTTCTTGTCCCAGGTGGGGGCCTTGACCTTGCCCCGGCTTGAGAGTCGCGTGTCGAGTCCCTCGATGCCGGTGACGGTGAACCTGAACGGCACTCGATCGTGCCAGGCTTCGATACCGGTTTCGAATGGAACGCGAAGAGACTCGGCCGTCGCGGTGACGTCGTTGTCGAGGAGGATGCTCGTGCCGGATCTCAGCACCTGGGTGCTGGTGTAGTGCACGGCGCCCCACTTCGTGTTCTGCCCTGGCAGCCCGGAAAGCGCCGCGCCGCGCGAAGCGTAGTCAGGCAGGTAGGGCAGCGGCGACGGTATGGTAGGCAGCGGCAACTGCTGTCCGTGTGCGGGATCGTCATCCGGCAGGTCGTTGTGAGGGAAGTCCCACGAGTCTCGCTCGGCGATCATCTCGTAGCGTCCCGAGCTGCCATCCATGGGCCGGCCTGTTGTCTTGGCGTCGAACCCTCCATGCGCTTCGGCCATCGTGAAGGATGTCCTGGGCGGGCACACGTGGCGCGAGGTGTTCTCAGCAGGCGTCGTATTGAAGTTGCTGTGGATCACGAGGTGCCCCGGCGACTCGCCGGTGCTTAGCTCGTCAGTGATGACAAGCACCGGCGGCTTCACGGGCTCGTAGCGCTTGTGCACGATTTCGCGCGTCACCGTGGTGAGTGTGTCGTCGGCACCGCCCGGCGTGTCCGTCGGCGCGCCCTTGACGAAGCTCTCGCTGTGTCCGGCAAGGTCCACCACGCGAGCGCGGAACCGATAGCCGGTTCCCAGGCGAAGCCGCGGCAGCGTGGCGGGTGGTACCCGAAACGCCGTGGTGAGCGGCAGATTCGGGTTGTCGAACTGGCCAAGGGGGTACGTCTGACCATCGGGCCCCAAGGCGCTGCGGCGCATGGTGTTGGTCGTGTCGCCGTCGTCTCCGGCCGCGAGCGCGGCTCCGGGTCGTGGAACCACGAGGCTCCAGCCGTTCCACGAGAACAGCTCCTCGTGCAGGCGCAGTTCGCCCGGCTCGTTGGGAATTGCGTCTGGCGATGAGGTGGGCGCGAGCTGCACCCAGCTCTCGTCGGTCAGCTCGGTGCTGCTGCCCCACTCCACTGTCGTGTCACCCAATTGATACGTGCCCGCGCGCTGGCATAGCGGGTGCCAGACCTTCGTGACATCGTCCCAGACGTCGACACGGTAGCCTCGGGTGAGTTCCTCGGCGTAGTTGACGATCTGCTCGTGGTTGCCGGCGGCGAGAAGCGCGTTCTTGCTGGCCGCTGTGGTCAGCAGGTTCGCGAGCCGAGGAGCCGCATTCTTGAGCGAGAGCGCCATCGTCGGTTGGCCCAGAGCCGGCAGGCCGGCTGCCATCTCATCTGCGGCGACCAGGTCCACGGGAATCGGAAGAGCTGCTGTGCGAACCTCGATCTGGTCGATTTGCTGGCTCAGCACTTCGATAGCGCCGTAGGTGCGACTCATGGCGAGGTCCACGTCGATGTTGGTGAGGACCGCCGGATCGCTCTCGCCTTCGGGAGTGTCGTCGCGAACGACGAGATAGCCGTCGAGCTGTTCGTCGTCCTTGGACGTCGCGCGAAACGAGGTGAAGAACGTGGTGCCAAGGATGGTCTTGGCGGTGAACCTGCACCGAGTCCATGGATACGCGTCAACTCGAGGCACGATCTCTTCGCCGAGAGGACCTCCGACCCCGTTCTCGGGCGGCCATGTCGGGTACGTGCGGACGCGGTCGGCGATCCCGAGAGAGGTGATCGCGGTCTCGCTGACATCGATCTCGAGATTCACCACGATGCCCAGCATGGGCAGGAGCGCAGGATAGTTGCCCAGTGCTGCGATCGCTTTGTGGAAGTCGGTCTCGCGCTGTGCGGCGAGCCGGGCGGCGCGCTCTGCTTCTGTGATGCGGTTCCAGTCGGTTACGAACGGTGCGTGGAACGCCTGGAAGTCATCAAATGGTGCTGGCGGCGGTGCCGCACTCGTTCGTGCGTCCGTCGTGGTCGCCTGTCTGTCGCGTGAGAGGTGAGCCGTAAGCGGTGAGAACTCGAGTCCGGGCGGGTTGAGCAGGTCCTCTGGCTGCGGGATCTTATACAGAAGCGACGGCTTGCTTGCGACGGCCGCGAAATGGTCTCGGAGCGCGCTCGCAGAGTCGAGCACCGAGTAGGAGTTCACGTGCGTAGCGCTCAGATCCGGAGGCTCGAACCCCTTGACCGGCGTGTCCATCGAGAACAGCTTGCTCCACATCGCCGGGTCCGGCGCAGACGTGATGCGGACCGCGCGCGCCGGCACGGAGTAGATGGGCTCCGCACCGCGCCTGAACTGCACGTTGAAATCCATACCGGCGACAGTCGAAGCCCAGTTCACTGAGGGGTCATCGGTCACGAATTCGGGAAACATGCCCAGCGTCGTATCGTCCGGCGAGCTTTCCAGCCGAGGAGACATGAACACCGACAGCCGGACCACCTGACCGTCTCGGGCGTCGTATACACCGTGAGGAAGCGCGGTCCACATCGTGGTCTGCTTGAGAGTCATCGCAATCACACTCCAACCATGGCCGGACCGAACGCTTCGCAGTACGTCGACCATTCGTCGGGTTCCATCCAGTCCCCGAAGCGCGGGTCGTCACCCTCGAACTCCTTGGAGACCGTGAGCTCGACGCTGAACGAGAAGAACAGGATCTCGATGTCGATCGTGAGCGTGGCCTCGCCCACAAGCAGCGAGGTGACCCCGTCGTGCGCGTCCTTGTTCATGTAGGTAAGCGAGAGATTGAACGTCACCGAGACGACGATGATGCCCAGGATGTCGAGGTTACCGGCCATGCGGAAGTACGCCGTGAAGGATTGCGCAGTTCCCTGGAGAATGATCAGCACGCCGCCCTTGATCTCGACCGACCCGCTCGCGATGCCCGCGAGTGAGACCGACGCGCAAACACCGAACTCCAGCGAGAGCTCGAGCAGCGCGATCTGGTTCTCGTCGCTGGCCTGTAGCTCGACCAGGAAGTAGCCGCCGCCGCCGAACCCTGACACCGCGAGTTCGAAGGGCTTTTCGCGCGTGCAGAACGAGAACGGGAAGCGAAGCGGATCCCCGGTGAACGGCAGTATGAAGCCGGCGGTGATCGCCATGTTCTTCAGGCTGAAGATGCCGACGGCTACGTCGGGCAGAGCGATCGTGACGATGGCGCTCAGCCCCGAGCCGTCGATGTTGAGCGCGAATCCGCCATCAGGTCCCGTGAAGTTCATGATCTCGCGCAGCTGGTTGATGAACTCGAGAGCACCCGTGAAACGAATGTCCTTAATCACGGGGTCGACCTCGACGTCACCGCCGTTGATGACGGCGAAGCTGAAGCTTGTGAACTCGACGGCGATGATATCGAACAGCGACAGCGTGAAGTTGGAGAGCGTACCGCTCACGCCGGATGACGGCTCTGCGTCGACGCGGTCGAGATTCTTCTCGAGGTAGGTACGCAGGGTGAGTGATGTGACAGGCGCGCTAGTGCGTGGCAGGAAGATGTTCGAGAGCGAGCCGAACTTCTTGGTCACCCACGTGTACTCGTAGATGGCCCAGGTCTCACCATTGCGTTCCTCGGTGAGGTCATTGAAGACCGGCGCGTCGCTCGGGGCCATAGTCACGCCCACGCCATCTGAGATGCTCAGCACATCGAGAAGCGTGATGCCTCCAAACAGCGTGGGATTGGCGTTCGCAAAGAAGTCGACCGCGTCGAGAGCGCCTGTCCCATAGTTGTCCGGTGAGCCGCCGAACGCTCCTTCGGTCGCGGAGAGGCCCGTGACCACGACGTTGGGCGTTGCGAAGCCGCCGGCCTTGTCTGGCGGGATTTCGAGTTTGAGTTCGCTTGACGAGGGGGTGACGACCGAGCCGTTGTCGGAAAGTTCAGCGAAGACGCAGCCACCGGCGTTGTCGCCGGTGAAGCCGCTTTCCAGGTAGGTCGGGAACAGCGTGATCCACGTGCCGGACTCGGCGCTCATGAGGGCCTCGACGTCTTCGAGCCGTACCTGCGCCCGGTGCAATTGCGGGTGGAAGTGAAGCGTCCCGTACGGTGCTGTCGGCCAGGTACTCGACAGAACGACGTTCTCGGCGCCGAGACGCATGGTCTGTGTCTCGAGCACTCGCCGATCCTTGGGCGCGTCTGCCGGTAGTGGCTCGCAGTAGGCGATCTTCTGGCCGTTGATCGCGATCTCGACCTCGTTGAGCGCGCGGCGGCAGATGGATATCTCGTTTGCGAGTTCCATGTAGCTCGGAGGAGTCGGACCGATCGGAGAGCCGTCGGGGGGTGTTGTCGGCAGCGGGACCTTCGATGCATACTCCTCGGCCATCCAGATCAGCGGTGAGCTGATGTTGACCTTGCGGCCGTCCCAATCCTCGGCGACATATTCGAATACGAACTGGCTCGAGGTGGCGAGCACATATGGCCAAAACGCGCTTTGCGCCTCCGTGCCAGTGAGCGGAGCCTGCACCCGCGTTGTGAACGGGTCGACCAGATCAGGCGTGATCCGCGTCTTGAACGTCACCTTCCGGAAAGGCGTGCGCCGCGTGCGGCTCGTGTCGCCGAACTCGTACGTGCGCTCGAGCTCGCGCATGAAGATGAAGGAGCGCTGAATCAGGTAGGCCGTGCGGCGACCGTCGGGGTCCGGTTTGTACTTCCGCTCGGTGATGGTGACGTACGACGCCGCGTGGCCGAACGGGAAGATGCGACCGGCCTTGACCACCCGTACGAACTGGTCGCGGCCCATGGTGGCGCGATGCTCCCAGGCCTCGACGCCGGTCTCGATGAACTCCCCGTCGTTCCAGTAGTCCACCACAGGCCATGCACCCTTGAGGTCGAGCCACGCGCCGAGTGGCGTCAGGGTGAGACGACGCGCCTCGACGCGGTCGTGCTGGTACTTCGTGGTCAAGTCGACGAGGGCCCAGCGGTTCCTCAGCCCTGTGATGTCATCGATGTCGGCAGTGGTGAAGCTGTTGCGGAAGTTCAGATCGGGGTTGGTCTCGACGCCGTAGCCGCGCGCCCACACGACACGTACCGCCGGGTCGTAGTGGATGACCGTGCCGGGAGGCGGAGCGGCGACCACCGCGTCGCCCTCGCCACTCGAGGCGGCCGAGTCGCTCGCGATCGTGTACGCCACGGTGCGACCGGTCAGATTCGTGTGCCACAGTTCGGTTACGCCGTTTGCCGTGAACGGTGCGGTCCGGTGCTCCCAGTACTCCCGGGTCTCGGAGGGAGACAGGAACAGTCCCCAGGGAGCTTCGATGATCGTCTCGGGCGCGACGAGCGGGGTGTGCGATCCGACCTCGGGCGGTCGCCCGGGAACGCCGGCAGACACGGGGAGTTCGTCACGGGCTCCGGGTGCCACGCTGTTGTCGTAGTCCATCCAGTCGAGGAGTCCTTCGAGTGTGTATGGGATGCCCTCGGCCAGTATGTCGTCGGGAATCTTGAACGCCAGGCGGGTCGGTCCGGCGAGGCGAGCTCGAATCGGCGGCGCCGTAGGATACGTGACGATGGTGGCGATACGGCCAAAGAGCCCTGACAGCACGCTCGACGACGCTTCGGCGTAGAACGCCTCCTCGAGTAGGGCCTGAGGCGGCAGCTCCACCACGAGATAGCTGTCCTCGTCCGGATCGCGCCGCAGCAGCTTCGTGCCAGCCGTGGTGCTCGACAGCCGCAGGTTGTAGAACTGCAGTGCCATCGTCAGCATGTCGTCGGGACGCGTCAGTTGCACGGTCGATGCGTCATAGATGCCCGGAGGCGGTGCCGCCGGTCCGGCATCCAGAGAAACCACGCTCGGAACGTAGACTGTCGGCAGGTGGATGACGTCCTTCGGAGCGACTCCGCGGGCGATCGCCAGAGCCTTCGGGAACATGATCGGGCTGCTGACCACCCCTTCGAGCGGGACCGCGATGCCCAGGAGCTCCGTGCTGACAGATGCGTTTGTGACGGTGCCGCCTTGCCCGGCCAGCTCGACACGGGGATAGTCCGCGTGCCTGGCCACGAGTACGCTGCAGCCCGGCTCGTGGATCCACGTGGCGGTGTCAGCGATGTCTGCAAACAGAGAGAAGCGGTTGCCGTCGCTACACAGGGAAGCGAACCGCACATTGTCGAGCGGGAGCGCAGAGTAGGCCCCTGCGTCTACGACCATCGAGCCGACGCGCAACTCTGCCGAGCCGCCGCCGCTTGAGTTCTCGAATCCCACAACGGCGTAGCGGACGCCCGTGCCCGTTTGCGCCGCCTCGATGGTAGCCAGATCGAAGGTTGCGCTGCCGAAGGCGACCGATCCCGCGGCGGATCCGGCCAACGAGGTCACCTGCCACTCGGTATCGCCCCGGCTGAGCTGGATGAACGTTCGGCGTCTTATACGATTCGTCAGACTCGTGGGCGTGGTGCTCGAAGCGAGCCAGAGATGTACCTCATTGGCAGCGACCGACATGTCGGATCCGGTGAGCGTGGCGACGTTGGTGCCAGCGAGATCGTAGGTGAGATCCGAATGGAGTACGGCTCGTGCCGTGCCGGCGAAACGCAGCGAACGGTCGTCGCCCAGGTCGGTGCTCACGCCGTCGAGGCCAATGTCACAGCACGCGCTCGCTCGGCCCTCGAGCCATGCCAGCAGCGGTACGGTCGCGTCGAAGCCGCCGAGTTTGGTGCGGATGCGAACGCGCGCGTTGCCTTGCAGCGAATCGATGCGCAACGAGAAGTCGGCGGGCAAGTCGGTGCCGGGATAGGTCGCCGAGCTAACTGAGACGGTGGTCGCACGAGAACTGCGGGTGACTCTGACGCGGGGGTTCCCACCGAACTGGGTGGCGTCGACGCTTAGCGTTCTGCGACCCACGCGGATGAACGCTGCCCGACCGCCTTCCGTCACGGTCGCCGGAGACAGGGCATCTGCAGTGCGGTTCACGGTCGACGAGGAGCCAAGCGCCACTGTTCCTGTAAAGGCCAGCATCTGCCGGCGCGTGAGCGTCAGCGAATCGGGCGACAGGTCACAGCTCAGCCGTTCGAGTGATAGCTCGGGAGATGGGGGCTTGGCAAAATCGCCGCTGCTTACCGAACGGTGCGACAAAGTAGTGCGACCCATGATTACCCCTAGGTTCATGGGTGTCAGGCATGAGGACTCTGCGCCGACCTACGGGCCCGCAGATGATTGCAGGCAAGTGCGAACTGACATTCAGCGGGCTCGCGTCATACTGGCGTACCGGCGCCGGTGAGACACTTGAGTCTGATCACCCGATGAGAACTTCGGCTGCCCTCCCAGCCTATTCGGATACTAGCACATGCCCTATGGTCCGGGTCCAGCAGCGTGCCATGAAGCGGATTCCTCCGGAAGGTTCACTCATTCGCTCCCGCCTCGCCGGTACTTGGACGCCTTGTACGCTTCCACTGCGGCTCGACTAGACCGATAGCGCCCATCCGCTCCGATGATCGCCTCAAGTCGTCCCCGTCCCGCCGCCTGCTTGAGGGCGGAGAGGCTGAACTCGTCGTCAGCCAGCGCCTCGAGCGGCACGTACTTGGCGGGGCCGGCGATGTTAGGGATGAGGCGATGGAGATTGTCGACGACCGACCGGGCGATGAGCTCGGCAAGCGGGCCGGGATCTCCGTGGTCCGCTCGGTCCAGTGCGGTGATGTAGCGCCGCCGCTGTTCCTTGAAGATGACGATCGGCGGCCAGCCAAGACGTGTGAGAGCGAGGTTGAGCAGCAGGCGGCCGGTGCGTCCATTGCCGTCAATGAATGGGTGTAGGCGCTCGAAGTCGGCGTGGATTCGAGCAAGCGCCTCGGGAACATCGATGATGCTCAGGGTGTTGTCGGCAAGCGCATCGCCGAACTGGTTCACCTGATCGACCCATGCAACGACGCCTGCCGAAACCAGTGGATGGGTCGGCGGTGTCATGCCTCCGCCGAATGGACGGATGTCGTGTTGGCGATAACCGCCCGGCGCCTCATCCGGATACGCGTCCGGGTGCGACGCGACCTCCCAGGCCTTCGACATCGCAAGCTCATGGACATGACGGACCTCGGTAACGCTCACCAGGCCATCACGCCCGTACTCGCCCGGGGCGACACCTTGCTCGTACACCCATCGCGCGGCCTCAGAGTAGCCGAGAACCTCCATGTAGTCCTTGAGCTCCTTCGACCCTACGGCGCGACCCTGTGCCAGGAGTTGCTCGACTTCACGCAGCACGAGCGTATTGCCTTCGAGCGCTGTGGAGTGATGCGCTTCGAGATGCCACACGTCATCCCAGAGCTGCTTGGCCTCAACGGGGGTGGGAAGACCGCCGTATCGCCCGAGCTCATCGATGGCAGTCGCGAAGCGCTGATAGATCGCGGTGCGGGAGGGTCTACCCCGCGGAGCACGATCCTGAACTGAATTTGTCATCGCATCCCCTCAGAAACTCCACAATGACAATTTAGCAGTTTGTCATCGCTAACGCTAGGAAAATCAACAACGACAAATTCGGCCTCACGCCCAGTTCACCTTCTCCGGTGTCGCCGCCGCATCAACGGGCACTCAAACGAGTCGCACACTGCGTACGGTGCCTTACCTCTCCAGCTTCTCGAACGATGGCAAGGTGACTCCGACAGACCGTTCTTTTGACCTGGTCGGTGTCAACACGCCGACAGCCCGCCGGTAGTCGAAGACTGGTCTCGCGGCGGCTTAGCGGCGAGTGGTCCACCAGCGCCAGTCTCGAGCCGGCCGAATGGCGACCGTCATGCCAAATGCGGGTACACGCTCTATACACGCACGTTTCGACGGTGACCATTGAGGGGTGCCTGATTGCTGCAGCTAATCCGACTCAGAGACTACTTGCGGTCGCGCCTATGACCATCGAATCCGACATCGCCCGCCTCAGAGGGCTCACCGGCATCAAATGGACGCGCTACGACGAGGACGTGCTGGCCGCCTGGGTGGCCGACATGGACTTCGCCACGGCTCCCGCCATCCGCCAGGCGCTTCGCGAGATGGTTGACGAGGGAGACACCGGCTACGGGTTCGATGCGCACCGCCAGATCCCCGACGCATGGTGCGCCTGGACCGAGCAGCGTCACGGATGGCTTCCCTCTCCAGACCGCGTCCGCCTGTTCGGCGGCGTGTTGCAGCCGCTGGCGGCCGTACTGCACGTGCACACCATGCCGGGTGACGGGGTCGTGCTGTTCACGCCGGTGTATCCACCGTTCTTCGGCATGATCGAGCGTGCCGGCCGACGCGTCATAGACTGCCCGCTCGACGCCGCGAACGGATGGCGCATCGATCCCGAGCGTCTGGCTGCCTCGATCGACGAGTCCACGACCGCCGTCATACTCTGCAATCCTCACAATCCCATCGGCCGCGTCTTCGATGCCGAGGAGCTGGCGGCCGTCGCACGCATCGCCGAGGAGCGCGACCTTCTCGTGATCAGTGACGAGATCTGGTGCGACATCGTGCACCCGGACAGCACCCATATCCCGTTTGCCGCGCTTCCCGGACCGGCATCCGCGCGCGCTGTCACGCTCGCGGCGGCAAGCAAGAGCTTCAATCTCGGAGGGTTGAACTGCGCCGTCGCACACTTCGGCGACGCCGAGGTTCTGCAGGCCGTCGATTCCCTACCGCCGCACCTCCTCGGACACGCGAACACGCTCGGTGCGCGGGCGACGCTCGCCGGCTGGACGCAAGGCGCGGAGTGGCTCGATTCCACGTTGCGGATTCTGTGGGCGAACAGGGACCGGCTTGCCGCCAGGCTCTCGGCAGAGCTGCCGGCTGTCGGATTCGATGCGCCTCAGGCCACGTACCTCGCATGGTTGGATTTCCGAGGAACGCGAGTCCAGGGCGATCCCGCGGAGTTCCTTCTGGAACACGCTCGCGTCGCGCTGTCGGCCGGTCCCGACTTCGGATGTCATGTCGAGAGATTCGCACGCCTGAACTTCGCGACAACGCCTGACATCCTCGATCGGATCGTGGATCGCATAGTGCAGGCGCTCGAGTGAGCCCGGATTCTCCCGCGCTGTTCGTCGCAATCACCGTCCTGGGTGTTGCCTCGGCACTCGCGTCCTACCGTGCGAACCGTAGGCGCATCTACGGCATCTCCAAGGCCCTCGCGTCGCTCGGGTTCATCGGAACCGCGCTCGCGAGCGGTGCGCTGGACGCGGGCTGGACCAGGGTGGCGCTCGCCGCG
>JBGSMX010000149.1:0-5638 GCA_041739935.1 Coriobacteriia bacterium
CGCTCGGCGCCCGAGACGCCCGCGTACACGAGCGGGAGCTCGACGTTGGCCTGCGCGCTCGTGCGCGCGAGCAGATTGAACGCCTGAAAGACGAAGCCTATGCGTCGATTGCGTACCGCCGAGAGTTCGTTGGGCGGCATGTTTGAGACGTCTTCGCCCTCGACAGTCACCACGCCGCTCGAAGGTCGGTCCAACAACCCGACGATGTGCATGAGCGTTGATTTGCCCGACCCCGACGGTCCCATGATTGCGAGCATCTGGCCCTCGCAGATCTGCAGGTCCACGTTGCGCAGTGCATGGACCTCAATCTCATCGAGGTGATAGCACTTGCTCACATCGCGTGCTTCGAGCACGACGCGATTCTCCGCACACTTGTGTGGCGCGTACGCGTTGTCCGCCTCGGGGGTCACCGCTCAGTCCGCGATCTCGACGGCCATTCCGTCGACCAACTCGGTCGGACCGGAAAGCGCCACTGTGTCGCCCGGGTTCACGCCCGACGTGATCTCGACGCGGGTCTCGGTGATAGTGCCGATCTCGACCTTGGTGCGCTCGAGGACTCCATCAATGACTACGTACACATAGGCCGTGCCGCCTTCGTCGAAGAGCGCCTCAACGGGAGCAGTGACTGCTCCTGCAACGGAACTGACTTCGACCTCGACGTCTCCTTGCATACCGATCAGTACGTTCTCGTCGATGCCTGCCAGGCTCACGTACACCGGGAACACCGTGCCCCCGGTCACGGTGAGGGTAGCTGCGGGCTCGATCTCCGTGACCTCGGCCTCGAAAGTCTGGTCCGCAAAGGCATCGAGGGTCACCATTCCGGTCATGCCGGGTTCGATCGAGTCCACGTCGACCTCATCGACTTCCGCAGCGAAGCTCAGACCGTCCATCTGCACCACGGTGAAGAGCGCGCTTCCCGGAGCGACCGCCGACCCTACGGCGGCCTTGGGCGTGGCTCCGTCCGAGACAGGCGCTCCCAGCGCGTTGAACAGCACGATTCCGTCGATGGGTGCTGTCATCGCGGCGCCCGCGAGAGCATCCTCGGCGACCACGAGGCCCTGCCTCGCCTGATCGACAGCCGCCTGAGCAGCTCGCCGCTCTGCGGACAGATCCGTGCCTTCGAGCCTGCCCTGTTGCGCACGGGCGCTCTGATATGCGGCATATGCCTGCTCTGCGCCTGCATCCGCCTGCGCGGCCGACGTTGAGCCGTCGAACGCGAGCAAGCTGTCCTCGGCGGCCTTGGCCTGCAGATAGCCGGCGTAGGCCTGATCCTTCGCGAGCTTCGCCGCCTCGAGGTCGGCCAGTGCATCGGGCATAGGCGCTGCGCTGGCTTCGACGGAAGCCTTGAGCAGATCGTACGCGGATTTCGCCGCGGAGTAAGCGCTCCAGGCGGCGTTAGTGGCGGCGTCTGCCGCGGCCAGGTCGGCGCTCGACGGGCCCGCCTGCCCCGCCGCGTCAGCGGCTTCGAGAGCGGCCTCGTATCCGGACCATGCGGCATCCGTACCGGTACGCGCGGCAGAGAGCTCCGCGCTCGAGGGCTCTTGCTTGTTGACTCCGGCAAGCTGGGCCTCTGCGGCCGCGAGCGCTGCCTCGGCCTGCTTCACCTGCGCCTTGAGCGGCTCCACGTCCATTGTGGCGAGTACCGTTCCCGCGCGCACCTCATCGCCGTCGGCAACCGACACCTCGGCCAACGTACCCGCGGCCGAAGGAAACACATCCGCTCGGATACCGGACTGTACCCTGCCGGCGGCGGTGATGGTGACCGCAAGGTCTTCCTCTTCGACGCTCGCCACCTCGACTGATGCGGTGGGCCGTCCCACGCCGGTCGTGAGCGCGTATGCTGTCCCGCCGACCGCGACCAGCGCCGCAACCGCCAGTATCACCTTGGTTCTCGAAGTCACGCGTTCCTCCTCGCAGATCCCGAAACGCCGTCCGTTCCCGGGAGCCTCTCAGGGCCATTCGTATGTTTGTTCCACTTCGGCGCCGTGCTCACCGCACCTGTCTCTACTCTACACAACCGGTGTCCGGATCCACCGCGAATCGCGCGAACTCCCCGGCGAGCAGCTCGGGAAGCTGTCCGATCTCAGAGATTGCGAACTCGGGCCCTGGCTCGAGCACGCTCGCGGCGTCAAACGCCCCCCACAGCGCAGCGATCGATACCGCACCTGCACGCACCGCTGCCGTCATGTCGTGCGGGCTGTCCCCGA
Source organism: Coriobacteriia bacterium (assembly GCA_041739935.1). Lineage (GTDB taxonomy): Bacteria > Actinomycetota > Coriobacteriia > Anaerosomatales > JAGXFU01 > JBGSMX01. The sequence continues at coordinate 2,208 of JBGSMX010000149.1, forward strand.
CATACGCGCATCGCTCAACTGCAACCCCGAGCTCCGCGGCTGCAGCTATCAGCGGAAACGGGTCGGGCTTGTGCAGCTCCACGTGATCGGAACACACGATCGCGGAGAAGTACTGCGTCAGTCCGAAGAGTTCGAGGCCTTTCATAGCGACCGGGCTGCTCTTCGACGTCACGATACCGAGCGGAAATCCGCGTCTGGTGAGCTGCTGCAAAGCAGCATCTGTGCCAGGGTACTCGGCAATCAAGTCATCGTGCACTGTCGCGTTGTAGGCACGGTAGACCGCGACGAGCTCCTCGGCATGCTCGCTGGAAAGCTCGCGCATCTGGGCCAGGAGAGGGATGCCCACATTTCTCATGAGTTCCGAATCCGGCGGGCTTACTCCCAATACCTGTCGGGTGGCATGGTGCATTGACTCTCGAATGAGTCGCACCGTGTCGATGAGGGTGCCATCTAAATCGAACAGAACCGCACGCACCTGTTCGATGCGCGCGGCCTGTCTCAAAGTGCGATCCGGTGTCGGGTCCGTTCTCGCTGCGTCCAGTGCGCTACTCGTCCCCTTCGTCCAGGTCCTCGAACTCCTCTGCCGCAAGCTCCTCTGCAGCGGCCTCCCGCTCGTCCTCGGCTCCGGTGGCGCACTGCTGCGCCTCATCCTCGGGCAGCATCGATGTCTGTCCCTCGGGCAGACCGGCGATGGTGCGCTTCTGCTTCTTCTTGGTCGAGACCCGCGCGATTGCGGAGACCTTGTCGCTCGCGCCCACGTTCATGACTTTCACACCCTGGGTCGATCGGCCCAGTCGCGAGATATCGTTGGCGTTGACCCGGATGACGACGCCCTCTTCGGAGATCAGCATCATCTCGTGATAGGGGTGCACGATCTTCATTCCAGCCAGAGGACCCTTCTTGTCCGTGATCTGGATGGTCTTCACGCCCATCCCACCGCGCTTCTGCAAGGGATAGTCGGAGACCGGAGTCCGCTTCCCGTAGCCTTTCTCGGTGACCACGAACAGCTCGCTGTTCTGGGGCACCATTTCCAGATCGATCACCGCTTCTTCTTTCTTGACGTTCATGCCTTTGACGCCCATGGTGTCGCGTCCCATGGGACGGGCGTCTGCCTCGTCCCACATGATCGCCTTGCCGCCGGTCGACACCATGATGACGTGCTCGCCTTCCTTGACGCGGCGCACGGCGATGAGCTCGTCGCCGTCGCGCAGGTTGATCGCGATGATCCCGTCGCGCCGGCTGCGGTCGTACGCATCAAGGGCGGTCTTCTTCACCAGACCCGTTCGCGTGGCGAACATAAGGTATTCGTCGGGGCTGAAGGCCCGCGTGCTGATCACCGCTGCGATAGTCTCGTCCTGCTCGAACGGAAGCAGGTTCACGGCCGCCGTGCCTCGAGCGTGCCGAGACCCCACCGGCAGCTCGTGAACCTTCAGCCGGTAGACCTTGCCCTTGTTCGAGAAGAAGAGCACGTAGTCGTGGGTCGAGCCCACGAAGAGATGCTCGACGAAGTCGTTCTCCTTCAGGTTCACCCCGGCCTTGCCCTTGCCGCCCCGCTTCTGCTGGCGGTACGTCGCGACCGGAAGTCGCTTGACGTAGCCTGCCCGAGTGATCGTGACGACCATGTCTTCCTCGGCGATGAGGTCCTCGACATCGAGGTCGCGCGCGGTACCGGTGATCTCGGTGCGTCGCTTGTCGGCGAACTTCTCGCGAATCGCGCCCATCTCGTCTTTGACGATCTGCAGAACCAAGTCCACGTCGCCGAGAACCTTCTGGTACCACGCGATCTTCTCGCGCAGTTCCGTGAGCTCTTCCTCGATCTTGTGACGCTCGAGTCCCGTTAGTCTGCGCAACCGCATCTCGAGGATCGCATCGGTCTGTATCTCAGACAGGCCGAAGCGCTCCATCAGGCGGGACTTGGCTTCGTGATCGTCGTCGCTTGCGCGGATGATCTTGATGACTTCGTCGATGTTGTCCAGGGCGATGACGTACCCGTCCAGGATGTGGGCGCGCTCCTCGGCCTTGCGCAGCTCGTACTGGGTACGGCGGGTGATGACCAGCTTCTGGTGATCGATGTAGTACTTGAGCATCTCGGGCAGCGTAAGCGTGCGCGGGATGCCGTCGACCAGCGCGATCATGATCACGCCGAAGCTTGTCGCAAGCGGAGTGTGCTTGAAGAGTTTGTTCAAGACCACCTGCGGGATGCAGCTGGTCTTGAGCTCGATAACGACGCGCATCCCCTTGCGGTCCGACTCGTCGCGCAGGTCGCTGATCTCTGTAAGCTTCTTCTCCCGCACGAGTTCCGCGATCTTGGTGACGAGCTTGGATTTGTTCACGGTGTAGGGGATCTCGGTGATGATGATCCGCGTGCGGCCGGTGCTCGTCTGCTCGATGTGCGCCTTGCCCCGGACCTTGATCGACCCGCGACCCGTGGCATATGCGTCCCGGATGCCGTCGCTGCCCATGATCAGCCCGCCGGTCGGGAAGTCCGGGCCGGGCAGTACCTTCATCAGGTCCTCGGCGGTGGATTCGGGGTTCTCGATCATCATCGACACGGCATCGATGGTCTCCCCCAGGTTGTGGGGGGGGATGTTGGTGGCCATGCCGACCGCGATTCCCGAGCTTCCGTTGACGAGCAGGTTGGGGTACCGGCTCGGCAGAACGAGCGGCTCTTGCAGCGACTCATCGTAGTTCGGCCCGAAGTCGACCGTCTCTTTGTCCAGGTCCCGCAGCAACTCGCCGGTTATCCGCTGAAGGCGTGCTTCTGTGTAGCGCATGGCAGCCGCCCGGTCTCCGTCGACCGAGCCGAAGTTGCCGTGACCATCCACCAGCGGGACCCGCATCGAGAAGTCCTGGGCCATGCGCACCATGGTGTCGTAGACCGCAACGTCGCCGTGCGGATGGTACTTACCGATGACTTCACCGACGGTCCACGCGGACTTCTTATACGGTCGCCCCGGCGTGAGCCCCGATTCGTTCATGGCGTAGAGGATGCGGCGGTGCACAGGCTTGAGCCCGTCGCGCACGTCCGGCAACGCCCGAGCCACGATCACGCTCATGGAGTACTCGAGGAACGAACTCCTGAGCTCCTCCTGTATCTCCCGAGGAAGAATCGTGCTGCCTGAGATGTCGTCTGCCACTTAGAGCACTCCCCGTTCTTTGAGGCTGCGAGCAGCCAGCCATGCGCCAATTCCAACGAACAGACCGCCGAACGCGAGCAGAATCGCTCCGCCTATCATTCCGGCCGCCGAAGATCCGGTCCGCATCAGTGCGGCAGCTCCCCACACCAGCAGAATCGAGCCAATCACCGCCGAGAAGCCCGAGAACGCAAGGCTGAACTTCCACAACGACTCTTCATGAGCCGGTTCCTCTGCCCGAAGCTGCATGAGCATGGCTTCCACGGCCTTGTCGTCGAGCTGCGCCGCGCGGTCGGC
>JBGSMX010000188.1:0-6416 GCA_041739935.1 Coriobacteriia bacterium
GGGTCACATCGCGGCACTCGAGGGCGCGAACCCGCCCGCGTGCACGCCGTGCCACGAGGAACTCGGCTGCACGACATGCCATGTGAACAGGGCGCACTTGTACCTCAAGCCCGGTGCACAGCTGCCCGACGCGGACGCGGCGTCGGTTCCCTAGCCTTGGGGCAGCTTGCGCTGTATAATCAGCGGTCGGTGTACGGGCGGACGGAGTCCCGGGCACCATGGGTAGTATTGGCCCCGAGATGCATGGCAAGCTCTGTAGGCGACGATTCGACCTATACGCGACGATTCGGACCTGTAGGCGACGAGTGCATGGCATGGGGCCCCGAGCATGAGAGGGGCCGACCCGCATGACTGATTTCCCGAACGATTCGGTCGTAGAGAAGACCGAATACACCGATGAGGAGATGCATGCCCTCATCGACGACACGATGACCGATTTCGACGAGGGTGACCTGGTCAGCGGTACTATCGTGAAGGTCGAGCGCGACGAAGTGCTGCTCGACATCGGCTACAAATCCGAAGGCGTCATTCCCTCCCGCGAGCTGTCCATCCGCAAGGATGCCAACCCTGCCGATATCGTTTCGGTCGGCGACGCGGTCGAGGCTCTGGTTCTCCAGAAGGAGGACAAGGACGGTCGCTTGATCCTTTCCAAGAAGCGTGCCGAGTACGAGCGTGCCTGGTCCAAGATCGAGGACAAGTTCAACAACGCCGAGAACGTCGAAGGCGAGGTCATCGAGGTCGTCAAGGGTGGACTCATCCTGGACATCGGGCTGCGCGGCTTCCTGCCGGCATCGCTCGTCGACCTGCGCCGCGTGAAAGACCTTCAGTCGTTCATGGGTGACCGTCTCGAAGCGCGCGTCATCGAGATGGACCGCAACCGCAACAACGTCGTCCTCTCGCGCCGCGTGGTGCTCGAGGAAGGCCGCAAGGAAGAGCGTGCTGCGATCCTCGGCAAGCTTGAGAAGGGCATGATCCTTCCCGGCGTCGTCTCCAGCATCGTGGACTTCGGTGCATTCGTGGATCTGGGCGGAATCGACGGCCTGGTTCACATCTCGGAGCTGTCGTGGAGTCACGTCAACCACCCGTCCGAGGTCGTCAAAGTCGGCGACAAGGTCGAGGTCAAGGTGCTCGATGTCGACCTGAGCCGCGAGCGCATCTCGCTCGGTCTCAAGCAGACCCAGCCCGATCCGTGGCAGGAGCTCGTCAAGAAGTTCCCGGTTGGCTCGATCATCGAGGGCCAGGTTACCAAGCTCGTGCCGTTCGGCGCGTTCGTGCAGCTTGAGGACGGTGTCGAGGGTCTCGTGCACATCTCCGAGATGGCGCGCGGCCACGTCGAGACCCCCGAGCAGGTCACTGCTGTGGGCACTGACGTTCACATCAAGGTCATGGACGTTGACCTTGACCGCCGCCGCATCTCGCTCTCGATGCGTGCAGCTGGCGAAGCGCTGGGTACCGTGATCGAGGTTCCGAGCAAAGAGGAGCTCGACGCAATGGCCGCCGCCGAAGCCGGCGAGCCGGTCGAGATCGATGAGGCTGTCGAAGGCGAAACCGTTGAAGGCGACGAAGAGGTCGAGCCCGCCGAGGAGCCCGAGGCCGAGGCTGACGACGACGCTCCCGAGGCCGATGAGGCTGACGAGGTTGAAGTCGAAGCAGCGCCCGAAGCAGAGCCCGAGCCCGAGGTCGAAGCAGAGCCCGAGGTCGAAGCAGAGCCCGAAGCAGAACCGGAGCCCGAGGCAGAGGTAGACGCCGATGAGGCCGAGGCCGACGAGACCACCGAGTAGCATGCGGTCCTGCGCATCAGCGTAGGTTCGAGAACCGGGGCCGGGTGGCGCTTGCGCCCCTCGGCCCCGTCTATCCGGGGAGGATATGCATGTTCGTCATCGCTGTCACAGGGGGCATGGGGGCAGGCAAGTCCGTGGCGTGCAAGCACTTCGGCGAGCGCGGCGCGGTCGTCTTGAGCCTCGATGACATCGCGCACCAGTCAATCGCCCCGGGTGAGCCCGCCTACGATCGGCTTGTGGAGAAGTATGGCGCCTCGATTCTGGACGAAGAGCTGAGAATCGACCGCCACGTTCTAGCCCAGCGCGTATTCGCTGACGCCGACGAGCTTCGCGAACTCAACCGGATCGTCCACCCCGCCGTGCTTAAAGAAGTTGTCGAAGGAATCACGAGTCTGAGGCTGATGGAGCGACCGCCGCGGGTTGTCGTGCTCGAGATCCCGCTTCTGGCAGAGGCGCCGGTCTTCGCAGACGTCGCCGATTCGGTACTCTCCGTGACCGCTCCGGCCGACGCGCGCCTCAAGCGCTGCATCGAACTAGGGCTCGACCCCCTCGACGTGAGCCGGAGAATCGCCAGCCAGGCCACGGATCAGGAACGCGCCGACCTGGCACAGCATGTGATAGTCAACGATGGATCGCTCGAAGAATTCCTCGGCAAGTTGGACAAGTACTGGGACTAGGTGGCGCCGCGTGGCACGTAGCAGCATCCTGGCACCGTACCGGCTCGCAATTGCCGGTGTGGTAATGCTGCTCGTCGTTCTCACGTTCCTGTTTCTTCGCGGCCCGGCGTTCTTCCAGCGCATCTACTACCCGCTGCCCGACGAGTACCGCTCGTATATCGAGGCGGCGGCGCTGCGCCACGACATCAACCCGTATCTGCTTGCGGCTGTCATCGATGCCGAGTCGGACTGGCAATCCGACATAGTCTCCGAGGCGGGTGCGGTAGGGCTCATGCAGCTCCTTCCCGAGACTGCCGAGGAACTGGGCGCCGGAGGCAGTGTCGACGAGTCGCTCGCGGGGGGCGTGTTGTCAGACCCGGCTGTCAATATCGAACACGGAGCCGCGTATTTGCGGTTTCTGATCGGGCGGTACCATGAGGTCGAGCCTGCGCTGGCTGCGTACAACGCAGGTATCGGCAACGTGGACGAGTGGGTGGCAGCCGGGGACGATATTCGGGAGACGATCGAGTTCCCGGAGACGCGTCACTACGTCTTGCGCGTGGTCCGTGCCAAGGACCGCTACGAGGAGCTCTACCCTGACGCGTTTCCGGATTGGAGTGAGCAGCAGCGATGAGTGACCGCGCGTTCCGTGTGGCGTCTCCGTTCGAGCCTGCCGGTGATCAGCCCAAGGCGATTGCCGAGCTAGCCGACGGGGTCCTCTCGGGGCTGCGTTACCAGACGCTGCTTGGTGTGACGGGATCGGGCAAGACGTTCACGGTCGCCAATCTCATCGAGCAGGTCCAGAAACCTACACTGGTCATGGCTCCGAACAAGACCCTCGCAGCGCAACTTGCATCGGAGTTGCGCGAAGTGCTCCCCGATAACGCCGTGATGTACTTCGTTTCCTACTACGACTACTACCAGCCCGAGGCCTACGTGCCCACCACGGACACGTTCATCGAGAAGGATTCGAGCATCAACGCCGAGGTAGAGAAGCTGCGGCATGCGGCAACGGCGTCGTTGCTGTCCCGCAGGGATGTGGTGGTCGTTGCGAGCGTATCGTGCATCTATGGCATCGGCTCTCCGGAGGATTACGCCGGCACTGCCGTGATGCTTGCGCAGACGAAGACCTACGATCGCGATGACCTCGTGCGTGACCTGATCGACATTCAGTACGACCGCAACGACTACGACCTGACTCGAGGGACCTTCAGAGTGCGTGGCGATGTGGTTGATGTGTTCCCGCCCTACGCCGACCATCCCGTGCGAATAGCGCTCTTCGGCGAGGAAATCGAATCGATCGCAGAGGTCGACATCGTCACCGGCGAGGTGCTGGCCCAGCTTGATTCGCTGCCCGTGTGGCCCGCGACTCACTACGTGACCACACCTGAGAACCTGCAACGGGCGCTCACGGGGATTCGAGCCGAGCTTCAGGTTCGCCTCGCCGAACTCAAGGCCGAAGGCAAGCTGCTCGAGGCGCAGCGTCTGGAGATGCGCGCCAGCTATGACCTTGAGATGCTCGAAACGATGGGCTTCTGCTCCGGTATCGAGAACTACTCGCGACACCTCGACGGCCGTAAGCCCGGCGAGCCGCCATTCACGCTCATCGACTACTTCCCCGATGACTTCCTGTGCATCGTAGATGAGTCGCACATCACGGTTCCCCAGATTCGCGGAATGCACGAGGGCGACAAGTCGCGAAAGCTCACCTTGGTGGAGCACGGATTCAGGCTGCCGAGCGCGCTGGACAACCGCCCGCTGCGATTCGACGAGTTCGAGGCGCGCGTCCCGCAGTTCGTACACGTTTCGGCCACGCCGGGCGACTACGAGCTGCGGGTCACGCAAAGGGTTGTGGAGCAGATCATCCGGCCAACGGGACTCGTCGACCCGGAGGTGGTCGTGCGACCGGTCAGCGGCCAGGTCGACGACCTCATTGCGGAAGTGAAAGAGCGCGTCGAGCGCGACGAGAGAGTGCTTGTCACGACGCTCACCAAGAAGATGGCCGAGGATCTTACCGACTACCTTTTCGAGCAAGGCATCAAGGCGCGCTATCTGCACAGCGATATCGGCACCATGGAGCGGGTGGAGATTCTGCGGGACCTGCGTCTGGGCGAGTTCGACTGTCTGGTGGGCATCAATCTGCTCCGCGAGGGACTCGACCTGCCCGAGGTGTCCCTGGTTGCGATCCTTGATGCCGACAAAGAGGGCTTCTTGCGCAACCATCGTTCGCTGATTCAGACAATCGGCCGCGCGGCGCGAAACGTGAGCGGGCGTGTAGTCATGTACGCCGACAAGGTGACCGCCTCCATGAGCGCCGCGATCGACGAGACCAACCGTCGCCGTGCAATCCAGGTTGCATACAACGAAGAGCACGGAATCGAGCCAACGACGATTCGCAAGGCGATCGCGGACATAGTCCAGTACGTGCGCGAGGGGGATGCGCAGCTGACCACCGCTGCGGAGGCGGCCAAGGAGCTGTCTCGTCTGCCTCGCGACGAGCTACTCCGCCTGATTGCGACACTTGAAGAAGACATGGGCGGCGCGGCGGAGGCGCTGGATTTCGAGACCGCGGCCCGATTGCGCGATCAGGTCGTGAAGCTCAGAGCCGAGATCGAGTCGTCGACCGAGGACGAGGCCCTCAAACGCCTCCGCCAGGGCGCGCGCAAGGGGAGCGCGTACGGAACAAAGCGCCGCAAGCGCTGAGTTTCGAGCGGGGAGTTCTTCCGTTCGTCCGCCCTGTGCATCGACTTGTCCTCGGTGTGATGAGGCACACTAAACACCTGACGAGCGGTCGCGTTTTTGCGGCCATCGCCCGCTAGAATCCGAGTCAGAGAGCGAGTTCACGGAGCGCGCTCTCACACGTGTCGGGGGACTCAGAAGATCGGGGAGGATGTTAATGCGAAGTAGACGTGCACTTGCAATAGTCCTGGTGGCGGTGTTGACAGTCGGAATTATGCCTGCGGGCTCGGCATTCGCGGCTCGATCTATCGACGGCAACTACCCGCTTGTGGTCGCCGAGGGCGGCCAGATCCAGCCACAGATCGAGTGGCCGTACGTCGTCTTCAAGGACGGACGAGACGACCATCTCGGCATCAATGACGGCGAACCCTACATCCAGGTCTACAACATGGAGACGGGCAGGGTCTTCCCGACCACGCCTGAGAACATGGGTCGCTGGGAGCAGTCGAACCCGAGCATCTCCGGTGACCGGGTCGTCTACTCGGACCAGCGCAACTACGACGACAGTGACTGCGACATCTACATGTACGACATCTCGACGGGCCTGGAGTCCCTGGTGTGCACCGCGACCAATGGCCAGGGCAACCCGTTTATCGACGGCGATGTGGTCGCGTGGGTCGATCGCAGGAACGAGGGCGTTACCAGCACGGACATCTACATGAAGGACCTCTCGACCGGCGTGGAATCGGTCGTCACGACCGAGGCGGGCTCTCAGTACGAGCCCACGGTGTGGGAGAACTACGTCGTGTGGCGCGACAACTCGAGCTGGTCGAGCGCGTACATGAAGGATATCGAATCCGGCGAGACGACAATCATCGCCGCCGGCGGCAGTGGCGGGATGAACGACTACTGGCAGATCTACGACCCCTACGTGGATGAGGGCGTGGTCGTCTACAGCTACCAGCACAACTGGTACACGGGAGTCTGGAACTACGTGCGCTCGATCATGGCCTACGACATCGCGTCGGGTGAGACGACGACACTGTCCACGGTCAACGACAATACGAACCGCTGGCACCCCGAGACGGGCGACGGCTGGGTCACGTGGACCGATCGCCGCAGTGGTCAGATGGAAGTCTGGGGCTACGACCTGGCCTCTGAAGAGGAGACCTGCCTTGTCGCCTACGACTCCGATGGCGAAGGCTCGTATGCCGGCCGCAGCGCGGTTGGTGACGGCTGGGTGCTGTGGCACGACCACCGCATCGGGGACGGCGACGACTCCGAGGCCGATCTCTACGCC
>JBGSMX010000209.1:0-4570 GCA_041739935.1 Coriobacteriia bacterium
GCGGGCAAGACCGGAACCGCCGAGGCCGGCAAGAACGTGCAGACACACGCGTGGTTCATCGCGTTCGCGCCGGCCGAAAACCCCACGGTCGCGCTTGCGATCGTACTCGAGAACGCGGGCGTGGGCGGACAGGTCGCCGCACCCGCCGCACGACCGGTGCTCGAAGCCGCGCTCGTGCGCTAAGGGGCGCGTGTTTCAGATAGAATGTGTAGGTTGAGAACAGGTCGCAGTGCGAACCGACCACACGAGGGAGCGAACGCGTGGAAGATATGGTCTTCGGCCGCAGGTACCGTGCCACCGAAAAGATAGGCACCGGCGGCATGGCCGACGTCTTCAAGGCGGTCGATGAGGTCCTTGGCCGAACCGTCGCCGTCAAGGTACTGCACCCGCAATATGCCTCAGATCCCGCCTTCGTGGCGCGCTTCCGCCAGGAGGCCCAGGCCGCAGCCAACCTGTCGCATCCCGGCATCGTGAACATCTACGACTGGGGCAAAGACGACGACTCCACGTACTACATCGTCATGGAGTACGTTCGCGGCACCGACCTCAAGGCCCTCGTGACCGACAAAGGCCCCGTCGAGCCGGCCAAGGCCGCCGAATACGCAGCCCAGGTCGCCGCAGCACTCACTGTCGCACACGGGTACGACATCATTCACAGAGACATCAAGCCGCACAACATCGTGCTCACACCCGATGGCTCGATCAAGGTCATGGACTTCGGCATCGCGCGCGCCGGCAACACCCAGATGACCCAGACCGGGTCGGTGCTGGGCACCGCGCACTACGTGAGCCCCGAGCAGGCACAGGGCCGCACGCTCGACCCCCGCACCGACCTGTACTCGCTCGGCGTCGTGCTCTACGAACTCGCCACGGGCCAGGTGCCGTTCGACGGCGACTCGCCGGTCGCGGTCGCCCTCAAGCAGGTGAACCAGGAGCTGGTACCTCCTCGGCAGGTCAACCCGCATATCCCGCCGTCACTCGAGGCCGTGATCGTGAGGGCGATGTCCAAGAACCCGGCGGATCGCTACTCGAGTGCCGAGGAGATGCGTCGCGACCTGCTCAGAGTGGCCTCGGGCCGAATGGTCGAGGCGATGCCGGCCAGCGATCAGACCAGCGTGATGCCCGTGGTCGCAGGTACCGATTCGCCCCGCGTGCGACCCGTACAGCGGCGCAAGAACCCCTGGCCGTGGATCATCGCGGCCGCGGCGCTGGTATTGATCGGGCTGGCCTCGGCATGGGCGTTCGGCCTGTTCGACACCGTGGAGCAGGTCGTGGTCCCCGAGGTCATGGGACTCTCACAGGCCGATGCGACGGCTGCGCTTGAGGCTGTCGAACTCGTCGTTGGCGACATCGATTCCCGGTATTCCGAGGAGCCGTCGGGCACCGTGATCAGCCAGACGCCGGAACCGGGAATCAAGGTGGAGCCGGGAACCGAGATCGTGCTGGCCGTATCCAAGGGTACCGAGCTGTTCTCGATGCCGGACTTCAGCGGTATGACCGAGGACGCCGCGGCCGCTGCACTACGTGCCGCCGGTTTCGAGCTCGACACGCCTCAGCGCGAATTCAGCAAGGAGGTCCCAGACGGGACCGTCATCCGCCAGACTCCTGTGCCCGGTGAGCAGGTTCCCGCCGGCACGCGCGTAGTGCTGTTCGTCTCGAAGGGCACCCAGCTCACGCAAGTCCCCAACGTGACCGCCCGTAGCGAGGCTGACGCCCGCGCCGCACTCGAAGCGGCCGGCTTCACGGTCAAGGTCACCCCGGCACCCAGCGACACGGTGGGCACGGGCACCGTGATGAGCCAGTCGCCCGACGGTGGCGTGTCGGTTGAGGCCGGCACTCAGGTCACCATCGTGGTGTCGACCGGACCCGACCTGGTCGAAGTGCCGGACGTGATCGGCGAGTTTGAGGCCGATGCGACCCAGATGCTCGAAGACGCAGGCTTCACGGTCACCCCCGACTACGAGAACAGCCCTGATGACGGCATCGTACTGACCTGCGACCCGGTTCCCGGAGCGATGGCCCCACGCGGCTCGAACATCACGATCCTCGTGGGGAAGACACCGGGGCCATAGGACAAGGCAGCCCGACCATGGCTCAGTTCGACGAGATCGACACCCCTGCCGAGGAAGCGCTCGCCGATGCGGCGGTCGATGACGCCGTCATGCCGCACGACAACCGCACCATCCTGATCATCGCGAGCCTCACGGCAGCCGTGCTGTTCGTGGTGGCGGTCGTGATGGGCTGGTTCGCCTACGATGCGTACTACGCGACACCCTCACGCTCGCTGACAGGATTCCTCGGCGCGCTCGAGCGGGGCGACGGGAACCGTGTGGAATCGCTCCTGACCGAGGACCTGCGGGTCGATCTGGACGATCTGGATGCGGGCTCGACGATCGACGCGATCGTTGAAGGTTGCGGGCTATCGGTCGCGCAGCAAGACCTCGAACGCGCCACGCTCGAAGGCAGACGAGCCATCTACCGGGCGGTCGACGATGACGCGACCACGACGATCGTGCTGGTCAAGACCGGCTACGGACGTTGGGCGGTCGACGAGATCCGGAGTGCCACGGTCGAGACCGTGACCGAACCCGTTCCCGCGCCACCTGGCGGCTCTGCGTCCGAGTTCGTGGACACGCCGTACCTCGCGCAGGGCACCACCGTGCAGATGACCGAGGGTGTCGAGGGCGAGGCCGATATCACCTACGAGATACCGCTGGTCAATGGGTCGCCCGGCGAGCGCGAGGAGATCTCGCGCAGCGTCACGGTCGAGCCTGTGAGCCCGCGCATGTGGCGCGGCACCGGCGCCCCGGACGATTCGGGCACGCGCGTCTACGAGATCGAGGTCGGCACCGGCTGGGTCGACGGCGAGCCGGGTGTCACAACACCGATGCAGGTGATGCCGGCGGACCTGGACTCGCATCTGGTCGCCTTCAAGTTCGAACCCACACCCGCAGGAACGACCTCGCGACTCGTATGGATGGGTCCGAACGGCGAGGTAATCGAAGAAGACCTGTGGGATCCCGACGATAGCTGGGCGTGGAGCTGGGTACGCTACGCGATGCCGGGGGACGAGAGCAAGATCGATCCGGGCCCGTGGGTCGCGGCGATTCAGATCAACGAGCAGCCAGCCGCATACGTCACGTTCAGGATCGAGTGATCTGCGACCGGTAACACCCTCCTAGTCCCACCCGCCGAGCGGCTCCGTGCGCTCGCGAAACAGCTCCTGACGGTCGATCTTGAACAGCGCAATGGAGCTCGTGTCCACGACGAGGTCGAAGCCGGGCTGCGCCTCGAAGATCTCCATGAGCTCGACCGAATCAAGACGCGCACGCCACACGAACACGTACTCGGCATCCCAGCGGTGTAGCATCTCGATCCGCTCGCCCTGGGTGACATCGAGCGTGAAGAAGCGCTCCATGTCGTTGTAGCGCTGGTGCACCTCATCGCGGTCCATGAAGACCGGCAGATGCGTCTCGAGCGAAGCGACCACGGCAACGTCAGCGAGCCCCGCAAGGTGATAGCTCACGAGTGGATCGGCTGCCACGATCGGGTACTCGTCGCCGACCGCCTCGCGCAGCATGGCGATGCCCGTGAAGCCCCACTGCCGGCGCATGTCTCGGTCCCACGCGGTCTGTACCGAGTACACGTTCCCTCGCCGCTCCTCGCCCTCGCCCTGCACGTAGGTGAAGCGCACGTACGGTATCGCGGTGACGATCGCGACAACCAGCAGAATGCCTCCCAAAACGCGCGCGGGCAGCCGGAAGCGGGGTCGCAGATCGCCAAGCGACCACGCAAGCGCGATGTAGGGAGAGAACCGCAACAGCTCGACCATGCGGGCAACCATGTACGACGAGAAGTTCAGGGCGACGGTGCTGATCGGTGGCACGACGGTGATCGCGTGCGCCATGAGCACGAGCGGCAGCGCGGCGGCAGTACGGTGCCCCTCTCCCTTCACGAGCGTGTAAACCATGTAGATCCCGACCGCGGCGGTAGCCCAGAACAACCATGCCCCGCCGAAATCGAAACCACCCGGCGTGACGATGCGCATCCCCAGCGGCAGGCCTTCGACGATCTGCTCCCCCGCCCAGATGAACGAGTCCTCGCCAAGCACCGTCGAGCCCACGAGCGCGGCGACCCGCGGATAGAGCGTGGGCAGCGACAGGACCACCATGAGCACGAGCGAGACGAGCACGCCGCGAGCCGCGAGCCAGGCCAGCCGCGTGTCCTCGGCATGACGACGGCCCAGGGCTACGAGCACGAGCATCACGAGGATGCCTCCGCCCGACAACAGGGTGATCTCACCGGAAGCCAGATGCACGGTGAGTGCCACGAAACCGGCGATGCCGGCGGCGACGATCGAGTCTCGGCGCGGCCGCTCGGCGATGCTGACCAGCAGCGCGATTGCGAGCAACGCAAACGAGATGGAAAGCTTGTTGGGATAGGCGAACGCCCGGAAGTCCGTGAACCAGGCCAGTACGCCGTAACCGAGAGTGGCGATGGTCGCGGCACGGTCGGAGCGCGAAACCTGGCGCGCGAGCAGCCAGAACGCGAGGATCACGGCGGCCGCGCC
>JBGSMX010000029.1:0-3394 GCA_041739935.1 Coriobacteriia bacterium
CGCCTTCGATATCCTTCGATATCTCAGCGGCTGTGGTGCCTAACAGGCGTTTCGACCTGGCAAGACAAGGCGTGCGAGCTTATGCTCGACATGACGAGGCAAGATCGGCCTCGTCTTGCAGGTCAAACGCAATCACGTTAGCCGTACAGGAGAGGTGTGGTCATCCGATGACCGATTCCGACGTAGTGGCCGTCCATGGCGACTGGCTCGTGCGCGCGGACCGCGAGTCGGTCTACGCGATCGTCTCGGACTTCGAGCGCATGCCTGAGCATTTCCCGAAGGTCGCGCGCGCGATACGCCTCGTGAAGCGTGACGGCGATGTGCTCACGCTCGAAGCGGAGTCGGCCTCGTTCGGTTCCCTCTTCCCGTCGGCCAAGATCGACATGACGGCCACGCTGCTTCCAGGTCGAGGCTATCGCTCCACCACCCACAACCTGACCTTCAATACCACCGGAGACGAGGAGCTGCTGCTCGTCGACGACCCAGAGGGCACGCGCATCAAGTACACCTATTTAGTGACCGTGCGCCGCCGCTGGCTCAAGCCGCTATATGCATGGATGGTCTCGAGACTCGCCCTGCCATTCTGGAAGCGGTCGTTCGTCGATCCGCTCGAAGCGCTGGTGAAGACACGACTCGAGTCGTGACTCGATGCCTGTGACGGCTAACCCCGGCTTCCACCCGACGCGCGCAAGGTGTCGCATAATGGGAGCGCAAGCGCGCGGGTGAAGCCGAAACACGTTAGCTACAGCAGGGGGATGGCTTGTCTGAGACAGAGCCGCAGCTTACCGCGAAGCGTACGACGGAACGCGGTCTCGCACGCCGCTGGCGCTATGTCTTTATCGGAGCCGCTGTTCTCGGGGCGATCGCGAATCTGGCTCGAATCCGGCAGCCCGGTCTACTCCTACCTCTCTCTATCGTTGCCATAGGGATCGCACTGGCCGTTGCCCTGCGGGCCGCGGCCCGTCAGAAGAAGCAGCTACGAAGCTTCGAGTCCAGAGAAGCGCTCAGCGACTTCATCTCCCAGCAGCCCAAACCCCTCACGCGATTCAACTGGGTCTGGATCGAATACGCCTTGGCCCGAAACGTAGAGAGGGGCACGTACGACGACGAGCCTCCAATCGAATACATGGATGATGCGACCTACTTGACCCAAGGACTGGCACGAAAGACGCGCTTCAACGCACGAGTCTTCCTCGGTGCGGCCGCTATCGGCGTAGCGATCTTCCTCGTCATGGGAGCGTGGATATACTCGTCTGGTCTAGTGAGTCTGTGGTTTCCCGCCATCCTCGTCTTTGGCACGATCGCTCTGTTCTCAGTCCAGTTCAGACTCCTTGTAGGTTCCAGGAGCGACCCTCTACGATCAATCGCACGACGCGTGGAGGATTCGGTGATGCTGCCTGGGTCCGAGCGCTGGGACGAGCTGGTTCGAATCGCGCACGATGAACGCCTTCTTGAGCGTAGCTAACAGGCGTTTCGAGCGGACGGGGCAAGCGCTAGAGTGAATGCGAGCGGCAAACCGCCGCTCAAACGCAGAAACGTTAGGCCGAATCCTCCCGCGACGACCTCCCGCATGGACAGCAAGGAGGCAGGCGATGCGTCGCACAATCGTAGTCATCACACTTGTACTGGTGTGCTCCGTCGGAATCTTCGGCTGCGCGCGTGGTTCGGAGACCGCATCACTCGACTCCCCACCGGCCTCGGCCCCGGTCGAGCAGGCGGAACGAAGTGACGTCGTCTACCGGCTCTCGCTCGACAGCCTCGTCCTCGCTGCGGGCACCGACAAGAGCGTCACCTTCACGATGTCGAACTCGGGCGACACGACTGCCACCGCAGTGGACTTCCTCGGCATCAGGATCTTCGACGACGACGACGAAGTCGCTTTCGACACCCACGAGGACGGGAAGCCCATCTACCCGACCGTCTCGATAGGCCTCGGCCCGGGAGAGACGCGTTCAGTGTCCTTCGACTTCGTGGTGCCACCGACCGGCGACTACCGGATGGTCGGCGTCCTTCAAGATGACACGGAGGCAGGGGCGTTGGACTTCACCTCGACGCCACTTCACTAGGATCGGCTTAACAACGGCTTCGAGCAGAACGCCGCGAGGTAGAATCGACATGCAGGCGCTCGGCGTCTGCGCAAGCCTAAACACGTTAGGCGGAATCCCACCGACCCGTCCCCACAAATGAGTCCAACAGCTGAGGAGACGTTGATAATGGGCAGTATTCAGCGAGTGGTCGTGGCACTGACCGCAGCACTTCTCGTGACCGGTTGTTCGCAGCCACCCATGACGCAGACCGCGCAATCCGATAGCCAGACCGTCGCCGCCCCGAGCGTTGCCACCGAAATCGCGACGGGCGTGAGCCTGTCTCTGGAGATCGCATCGGACACGTTGGCGGCGGGAACCGAGAGCATGGCAATTGTCACCATCTCGAACGAGAGCACGGCAACCGTGGACCTCAGTGACTTCGGTCCGCACCTGTGGATCATCGACAGCTCTGGCACGATCATCCTCGAACCACGAATCTACCGTCATCCGATTCCGTTCGTACCGTTGGAGCCAGGTCAGAGACGCTCGAGTGAAGAGACTTTCACCGTCCCGCCGGCCGGAGACTACTCGATCCAGGCAGGCTGGACAGTCAGCGGCGTTGAGCTGATCGACGATGGAAGGACGCGGCCACTGGAGTTCACCTCTGTGACGCGCTGAGCGGATCGGCCTAACCCCGGCTTCCACCCGACGCGAGCCAGGTGTCGCATAATGGGAGCGCAAGCGCGCGGGTGAAGCCGAAAAACGTTAGGCAGAGAAGCAAGGAGGAGGCGGTGCCGGATGATGCCTGGGTCGTGCTCCGCGAGCACATAATGAATCCCTCTCTGCTGCCGATCGATGGCGTCTCCGTCGTGCTGTTGGCACTGGAGGCGGAGCTTCACAAGCATGGCATCGAGGCTGGATTCGATCCCAGTCGCCCCGGCGAGGCGCTGTCGTGGACGAGAAGTGTGGCGCAGCCCTTCCGGCTGCTTGTGAAACAGGCGGACTTCGCCCAGGCGCAGGAAATCGCACTGGCTCTTGAAGACGAGATCGCCGCCGCTCCTGAATTCGACGACCATGACCTGGAGTTCGATGCACTCACGTCATGCGAAGAAGACGAGGCGACGCCCTGACTCTTGTGCGGCTTGTCTTCCTGCCTAACCCCGGCTTCAACCTGATGCGATCAGTCGTCGGCTAAGATGATCGGGATAGGCGCACAGGTTAAGCCGAAACACGTTAGAGCGAACCGCCACCCCTACTGACAGCAAGGAAGCGCATGGTGCGCAACGGCGATCTCGAGTCCGACTTCCTCTGGGACGATGACTCATCACCGCCTCTCCCTTCCATCTCGTGGAAACCTTCGGACCTCC
>JBGSMX010000248.1:0-2344 GCA_041739935.1 Coriobacteriia bacterium
ATCGGCGACGGCAGTTGCCGCCGCCGATGTCGTCGTCGTTGACATACGCGATGCGCTCGGCCTGCTCGCCGAGCCCCGGCGCCTCGTCGCTACGTTGCGGCGTTAGTTCGTCCGGTCCCGGGTCGCGCGCTCACTCCTCACGCAGCGCGTTTGCGATGATCGCATCGCAGAACCACTGTGCGAGACCCTCGCGGTGCTGGTCGTAGTATTTCGTGAACCGAGGGTCGGCGACGTACATCTCGCCCAGGTGGACGTGCATCTCGCGCGAGCACGGGTAGAAGTTGCGGTCGATCGACAGCCGCGCGTCCTCGGCAACATCCATCGAACGCGGGTCCTCGGGCGAAGCGCCTTCGTCGAACAGGGCCACCATGCGCTCCATCTGGTCGGCGCCCTCGGTTTTGATCCGCTCCCAGTCCTGCGTGGTGTAGCGCGAGGTGCGGCGATTCGACTCCTTATAGGCGTCGGTGTCGCCCCAGCGTTCCTTGACCTCGTCGTCGTACTCGGCCGGATCGAAGTTCCCGAAGACCTCGAACATCTCTTCCTTGTTCATCGCTATCCCTTTCTGCGTGGCATCGAGCGCCCGGTCGATCGCTTCGAGCATTGCCGCGATGTGGGCGCTCTTGGTCTCGAGCATCCGGCGCTGTTGAAGCAGCGCGTCTCGACTGTCGTAGGCGGGGTCTTGCATGATCTTGCCGATGTCTTCGAGCGGGAATGCGAGCTCGCGATAGAACATGATCTGCTGCAGCCGCTGCAGGTCGGCGTCGTCGTAGAGCCGGTAGCCGGCATCACTGCGAGACGATGGCGAGAGCAGCCCGATCTCGTCGTAGTGGTGCAGCGTGCGCACGCTGATACCCGCCAGCTCCGCTACCTTTCCGACACTCGGTCCCACTGTCGTCTCCCTTGCTGCTCCTGAATCGACGTGCACAGCGTAAACCCTCACGTAACGTGAGAGTCAAGCCGGCGACGTAGAATTGCTTGACACGCGTCAAGTACGATTCGAATGCGGGCACGATACACTCGGGGAACTCGCCGGCGGAGCTGACCGCGAGTGTCGGACCTACCATGGGAATGGGAACACGATGCGTAGACTGATCGGTGCGTTTCGCGACCCGCAGACGCGACCGCGTGCGATCATATGGACCCTCTCGGTGCTCGTTGCGCTGGTGCTGCTTGTCGTCGCCTCGCTGGCCATCACCTCGACGCGCTGGTTCTGCAACGAGGTCTGCCATACGGTGCACCTGGACAATGCGCGGCAGTACGCAGCATCGTCTCACTCCGAGGTCTCGTGCCTCGCCTGCCACATTCCTCCCGAACTCGATGGCGCGCGCTTTGTGCTCGAAAAGGCCGAGAAGCTCAGCGACGTGTGGGCGGTTCTTACCGACTCGTTCGAGATGCCGCTCAACCCGGGCTCGCACATTGCGCTCACCATGCCGACGAACCAGTGCACTCAGTGCCACAACCTGGAGACGCGAGACGTGTCGCCCGGCGACGGCATTCGCATCAACCACCTCGCCCACGAGGTCGCCGAGCTGAACTGCGCGGTCTGCCACAACCGCGTCGCGCATCCGGAGATCTACGACCTGGAGCTGCCCGGCAACGAGAAGCACGAGGACTTCATGACCATGTCCGCGTGTTTCCGCTGCCACACGCTCACCGGCGAGAGTCCCGGCGCGTACGAGGCGACCGGTGACTGCGCCGCGTGCCACACTCCCGAATTCGAGCTCAGGCCGCCCAGCCATTCCGAGGCGGGCTTCTACACGGAGCGCGGAGAGTCGGCCGGGCATGCCGAACTCGCGCGCGAAGAAGCCAGCGCCACGGCAGAGGCGCTCGCGCAGTGGGAGGACAGCGCCGAGGAGTTTCGCGCCAAGGAACCCAAGCTGGTCTCACGGCTCATACGGATCCCGCACGGCGAGCTTATCGACGTCCCGCCGGTGGGCACCATCAACGACTGCGAGACGTGCCATGTGACCGCCGAGTTCTGCGTCGCGTGTCACGGCATGGAGATCCCGCATCCGGCCGACTTCGTGGACGGCCATGCGCAGACGGGCGCGGCCGATCCGATCGCGTGCGCGACCTGCCATAACACCTCGGGCGATCCCGGCAACGACGAGCGCGTGTGCGACCAGTGTCATCACGACCAGGGCGATCCGGCGCAGCAGTGGTTCCCTCAGCATCCCGGCGTCGTGAAGGAGCAGGGCGCCGAGGAGTGCTTCGCCTGCCACCAGGAGCTGTTCTGCTCGTCGTGCCACGTACGCGGGGAGCCGTCGACGCCGTACTAGGGCAGTCGCGGGCACGGACTATCTGAGCGGGTGAGCGAACGAGCCCGCCGTGCGTTCCGCGAGCG
>JBGSMX010000258.1:0-10097 GCA_041739935.1 Coriobacteriia bacterium
TTCCCCGCTCGCGCGGTATCCCTGGGAATACTGGGTCTGGGGATAGGGTTGTTCCTGTGGGCGTGGGCAAACCTGACGACACTGACCCCGCAACTCACAGACACGCGGCGACCTGCTTCCGTCGCGGCGACTTCGACGGTCGCGGACTCACGCCCGGCGACCGCATCCTCGACGCCCGAGGTTGTGTACGCCGAGTATCCCGAACTCGGCGATACCATCGGGACCCTGACCATCCCCGCATTGGAGATGGAGTTGCCGTTGTTGCAGGGAACCGAAGACGAACAGCTGGAGGAAGGTGTCGGTCACTTCGTTCAAAGCGTGCTCCCCGGCGAGCCGGACAACTGCGTGATCTCCGCACATCGCGACACCTATTTCGCCCGGTTGGGCGAGCTCAAGATCGGGGACCGGC
This sequence comes from Coriobacteriia bacterium, assembly GCA_041739935.1. Classification (GTDB taxonomy): domain Bacteria; phylum Actinomycetota; class Coriobacteriia; order Anaerosomatales; family JAGXFU01; genus JBGSMX01. The sequence continues at coordinate 410 of JBGSMX010000258.1, forward strand.
TCACGGTGCAGTCGGCGGCCGGCACCTTCACCTATACGATCAAGCAGATCCGAATCGTCGACAAGGATGACCGGACGGTCATCGTTCCGACCGACCACGCGGTCCTCACGGTGAGTACGTGCTATCCGTTCAGCTATGTGGGCCCCGCTCCGGACCGCTATGTCCTTGTCGCCGACTTGGAGAAATGAACGGAAGGCCATGCGTCGTCGCCCGGCTCCCCCGTCCACCGTCAGACTGTGATGACGACCTTCCCGCGCGCATGCCCTTCGTCCAGGTAGGCGAAAGCCCGGGCGGTTTCGTCCAGAGCGTACGTGCGGTCGATGACCGGAGTCACCTTGCCGGCCTCGATGAGCTCATTGAGCGCGAGCAGGGTCTCGGTGTTCGTGGCAGCGACGAACACGGCCGCCTGCCGGCGTACGAAGATCCCCGCCAGTACCGCGCCGATGATCCAACCCATGCCGCCGTGACCGCTGCTCGGGACGTGGAGCCCGTTTGGTGTGAGCACGCTGCGCGTGGCCGACAGTGAGTGACTCGCGACGTTGTCCAGGATCACGTCGTAGCGCGCGCTGCCTTTGGTGAAGTCTTCCTTGGTGTAGTCGATGACGTGGTCCGCGCCGATCGAGCGGACCATCTCCACGTTCCCCGTGCTGCACACGCCGGTGACCTCTGCGCCGAACGCCTTGGCGATCTGAACGGCGAACGGTCCCACGCCCCCCGACGCGCCGTTGATGAGCACCTTCTGACGTGGCTTGACCTTGCCGTGGTCGCGAAGAGCCTGCAGCGCGGTACAGGCGGATGTTGGTACCGCCGCGGCCTGCTCGAACGTGAGACTGGGCGGCTTGGGTGCGATGCTGCCCTCCTCGGCGACCAGGTACTCGGCGCACGAGCCGTGGCCCTCGCCGTACACCTCGTCCCCGGGCTGGAAGCGGCTCACGTTCGGGCCGACCGCTTCGACCACTCCCGCGAAGTCGAGGCCCGCGACGAAGTCCTTCTTGGGCGTGGGGAACCCCATGTAGAACCGTATCGGGAAGGGCTTGCCCCTCATTCCGAAGTACTCGCCGGCGGCAAGGGATGCCGCCTCGACTCGGACGAGCACCTGTCCGTCTCCCGGCACGGGCTTCTCGACCTGAGCGATCTTCATCACGTCTGCGGATCCATAGCCGGTCTGGATGACTGCCTTCATGGTGTTCCCCTCGATTCCGCTCATGCCTGCGCGGCCCACGAGCGTGCCGGGACTGCCGCAGCGGCTTCCGAGCTGCGCCGCGACCAAACGGTCCAGACGATCAGGCCCATACACGCGACTTGCGCTGCGGCGAAGAACGCATAGAAGGGGAGCTCTATCGACCCGCCGCCCACTACGAACACAGTGGTGATCGCAGCTGCAGCGGTGTTCGCCCAGCGACTGGCCCTCGGCTTCAAGATGCGGGATAGGAAGACCATCGCAAGCGGGATCTCTATGAACAGTGCGAACACCAGCAGCAGCCCCTGAGTTATCTGTACGCCACCCGGTCCGGCGACTCCGTCCAACGCCCCAGGCTGGATGAAGCCAACGATGTCCGCAAATGCCATGTTGAGCATGACCACGATCCAGAGCGTTGAGATCCTCGTACTCGTGTCGTCCATTTCATCAACCCTTCCAATCGCATTATCCCGCGCATCCGGCGTGGGCCCGTTACTAACACTGTTAGTACCCGGTGTGCAGTTTGTACTAACAATGTTAGTATGTCAAGAGACGTGAAAATCCGGCCGCACGGCACGGACCGTCGAAGGAGGCGCCACCATCACTCGGACTACAGGCAAAGGCGGATCGCGGGACACGCTCAATCGTGAGCGCGTCGTGCGCGCGGCGATGGATCTCGCGGACGAGAGCGGGATCGACTCGGTCACCATGCGCGAACTGGGCCGAAGGCTCGGAATCGAGGCGGCGTCGCTCTACAACCACATCGCGGGGAAGGACGATCTGCTCAACGGCATGGCGGACCTCGCCGCTGCCGAGATAGAGCTTCCTTCAAGCGACATCGACTGGAGGGAAGCCATGCGGCGCCGGGCTGTCTCCGCACGCGGGGTCTTCCTGCGACACCGGTGGGCCGCGGCGCTCATGGACTCCCGGGAGTGGACTGGTCCTTACAGCCTGATCTACGCGGATCGGGTCCTCGGCACGCTCATCCAGGCCGGCTTCTCTCCGGTGATCGCCTCGTGGGCGTTCATCGGGATCGACAGCTACATCTACGGCTTCGAGCGCCAGCGCTCCAGCTTCGCGCAGGGCGACGATGTGGACACGATCGAGGTGGCCGAGAATGTCCTCGCGGCCATCCCGATGGGCGCATATCCATCGCTCGCCGCCGTTGCCATGGAGTATGCCGGGAAGCCCTACGATGAAGACGGAGCGTTCGAATTCGGCCTCGGCCTGATCCTCGACGGCCTCGAGCGCCAGCTGAGCGCGAACTCGCCTAGCTGACCGTGACCACGATGTTGCCCAGCTTCTCGCCGGTCTCGGCGTAGCGGTGGGCCTCGACCATCTGCTCGAACGGAAAGCTCCTGCCGATGACCGGGCGCAGCTTCCCCGCCTCGATCAATCCTCGCAGGTGAGCCAGGTCCTCGCTCGTTCCGCTCGACGCCCCGAACGCGACCCGCTTCTCGCTCCCCCGCTTGGCCCACAAGGCGCCAACCACTTGACGGAACCCGGGGTTGGCCGTGAGCAGGCATCCGCGCTCGCTCAGCAACTGCACCATGCGACCGGACGGCGTGTTGCGCACCACGTCGAAGATGACGTCGTAGGTCTCGGAGCCGGCGGTGAAGTCCTCCCGAGCGTAGTCGATCACGCGGTCCGCTCCGATATCGCGCAGCATCTCCAGCTTGTGCGCGCTATCCACCGCGGTCACGTGCGCACCGAGGTCCTTGGCGATCTGCACCGCGAACGTGCCGAAGCTTCCTCCGGCTCCGTTGATCAGGACCTTCTGTCCGCTTGCGACGTTCGCCTTGCGCAGGAACTGCAGGGCCTCGCCTCCCCCGTAAGGCACGACCGCGGCCTCCTCGTAGCTGAGGTTCGCCGGCATGGCTGCGATCGCCCCGTCCTGGGGGTTCTCGCGCAGACATATGTATTCCGCGTAGGCTCCCAGCCCGATGCCCGTCGCCGCGAGGATTCGATCGCCCGTTCTGAGTGAGGTGACATCCTTGCCCACGGACTCCACATCACCGGCAAGCTCCTGCCCGAGCACGGGTTGCCTGGGTCGGCGTATTCCGAACGCAAGCCGTATCGGCAGCCACACCCAAGACGGAAGGTCGAATCTCCGCAGCTCGCAGTCGGCGGCGGTCACCGTTGTGGCGCGAATGCGGACAAGCACCTCGTTGGCCTTGGGAACGGGCCTGGCAACGTCCCGGAGCTCAAGAACCTCTGGCGGTCCGTAGCGGGTGCACACTACTGTCTTCATGGGTCCCCGGTTCGTGCGTTCGAAATGGGCCCGGATCCATCCGTCCGGCTCTCGAGCGCTTCGCCTGCGCTCGGCGCCCTTATGAGTCTAGCGCGTTCGCTGTCGGCCGGAAGCGCTTGCTGGAGGACGCCCCCACTTCGCTCGTAATGCCGCCATGCGGCTCGACCGCCTCGGCTGCCGCCTTCGTCTTCGTAAGGACGACACCGACCCACACGAACCACGCGATCAGCATCACGCCCACGAGCATCGACGCATCGTGCAGCGGGGGGATAACAGACACAAGGCCGGTCACACCGATCCCGGCGCCGAACCACCCCAGGAGCTTGGGCAGGGCGCAGCTTCTGAGCGCCACGACGCTCACAAGCAGGACCCATAGCCCGCCGAGGATCTCGCCGCCGGCTCCACCGAGCGCCTGCGCGACCGGTTCGATCGTCTGCCACACCCGGCCGGCTTGCGCAGGGTCCGTCTCGGCCAGGCCGACGATCGTGGTCATGCCGTAGTTGAAGATCATCCCGCTCGTGACGAGCGCAACCGACCACAGCAGGCCGATCGCGGTGGCGACACGCATCGTGGCGGGCGCGCGGTCCCGCATTCTGTCGTAGAGCGCAAACGCCAAAACGCCGAGAGCGATCCCGTAGAACACGTAGGTGACGAGGTACATCGCATACATGCTCATGTAGTTGGCGACCACGAGCGCGACCTTCTCGGCAGCGGTCTCTGCACCCAGATAGTCGACTACGAGCAAGAAGTACGGCATCGCAGCGATCAGGGCCACTGCGATGTAGAGGGCCGCCAAGCCGCCTGCCTTCTGTCGCCTGGCGTCATTTCGGGTCAACGCTTCCATGTCTGCCTCCCTCTTTGGGCCGCGGCGCTTGCGCACCCGGCCGCGAACGGTATACTTACTTAGTAAGTTGCAATCGCAGTCTAGGACTTACTTAGTAAGTTCGTCAACCCCTGGGAGTGCAGTGGCTAAGAAGAGCCCTGAAGGCGCCGAGGAAACGAGCCCGCGCCTCCCCTTGAATCGAGATCGGATCCTGGCCGCCGCGGTGGAGATCGCCGACGAGAGCGGAGTCGGCGCTATCACGATGCGCGCCGTGGCGGCTCGGCTCGGCGTGGAGGCGATGTCGCTCTACAACCACGTCGCGAACAAGGACGATATCCTCGACGGCATGGCCGATTTGGTGGCCGAGCAGTTCGACCTTCCGGAGGACGTGGATGACTGGCGCGAAGCGATGCGACGCCGATCCGTCTCCGCTCGCCAGGTCTTCGACAGCCACCCCTGGGCGCCCATGCTCTTCGACTCGCGCGAGTCGAGCGGACCGGCGAGACTGCACTACTACGACTGGGTGCTCGGCAGACTGCTGGCAGCCGGATTCTCGATCGATGGCGCGGCGCGTGCGTTCTCATTGCTCGACAGCTACATCTATGGTTTCGGCATTCAGCAATTCAACGGCGCTGCCGACGGTGACGCCTCGCGCGAGGAGATGGCCGAGGCACTGCTCGCCTTCGTGCCGCCCGAAGAGTACCCTCACCTGCATCAGATGGCTTCGCACGCGATGCAGGTGGGCTACGACGCCGAGGCGGATTTCGACTTCGGGCTCGAGATCATCCTTGATGGGCTGGAGCGGATTCTGGGGGAATCGTAGTCGAGCGCAACACTCCCACGGCAAACACAGCGACCCACAGCATGATCGCGTAGATGTTCCCACGCTCGATGATCCCCATACCCGGCGTGGGCAGGCCCTCGGCAATCCGGCCCGCCTGAGCACCGGCAAGTGCGGCGAATGCCACCACGCACGACAGGCACACCGCCGAGAACACGCCGAAGCGCTTGCCGAGTGCCTTCATGCCGGCACTCATCGCCGCCAGGATCGACAGCACCAGGATCACCGTGCACACGATATGCAGCACATCGGTGAGCGCCATCGCCGAGCCCCGCTCGTGCATGGGCACGAACGGCCCCGCGAGGCTGGTGAGGGCGTACGCCAGCAGCAGTGCCGAGGTGATCCGCAGCGTGCGCTTGCCTTCGGCAGCGACCCACACGCCGATCGCACACGCGATGACGAGCAGGTTGTACACGACCGCGCTGGGCAGCAGGTACGGCCGGGTCGCCGAACCGATCGCCAGCAACTCGCTGTAGGACTGGTTGGCGTAGCTGTAACCCGGATCGCTCCACGCGGCCAGAACGTCACTGCCCACATAGAGCGCCGACGAGATGATGCCGCACACGAGCAGCGCCCTCACGAGCGTCTTGACCGGCGGCGTCTCCACCTTGGTCTGTATCGCTATCGCGTGACTCATGACTCCACTCCTTGAATTCGAACCTTCACCTGCCGAGGAAAGCCCCGCGCCTAGGCGAAATGCCACCCGAAACCCGACACGTGTCCCCACATCAGGAACCCGAACATCCCCAAGCCGGCGAGCGCGATCAACGCGGCGATGATGCCGAGGGTCCAGCCAAGCCCGCCGCCCCACCTGATTGCCATGACCGAAGCGGCGAGCGCGACGACGCCGACGACGCCGCAGACCGGCATGACAGCCGCGGGCAGCGTCATGACTTCGAACTCACCCTGCTCGATCGCTCCCGAGGCGGCACGCGCCTCGATCGGCAGGTCGTCTCAAAACAGGGTCGAGTCAAGAACCTCGACCTCCAGTCGCGCTTCGACCCCTCCCGGCACCTGCTGGGTGTCGAGCACCCGAATCGCGACGCCCTTCGCGTCGTTCTCCGGCACCAGGATCTCCGTGGCGCCCTCGGCTCTCACGGCGTACGTGAGGGTCTGACCCTCCCAGCCGACCTTGCAGACCGGCGTTGTCGTGATCTTCATGGCTGCTGTCTCCTCCCTGCGCGCGAAGGCTTGTTTCGCGTCTGCTTTACGGCGTATACTTTACGCTGTAAAACACAACATACGCCTTTACACCGTAAAGTCAACACCGAATCTGAAATGAGGCCGAGGAGCCATGACGCCACACCCGAGCAAGTCAGGTCGCAAGCCGCTCACCAGGGAGATCATCGTCGCTAAGGCCATAGAGTTGATCGACGCCGAGGGTGTGGACGGCCTGAGCATGCGACGGCTCGGTGAGGCGCTTGAGGTCGAGGCGATGGCGATGTACCACTACTTCCCAAACAAGGACGCTATCCTGGACGCGGTGGCAGCCGCGATCATCATGGAGACCGGGCCGGGGCTGCCGGTAGACGATCCCGACGCCGACTGGAAGACCATCATGCTCTCCGGACCGGCGTCCGCGGGCCGCGCACTCGAGGCACACCCCAAGGCCGGCTGGTTGTTCCTGGGTCGGCAGTACACGACCGCGCAGTCGCTCCAGATGCTCGAGGCACCTCTTCAGATTCTTGCCTCGGCGGGGTTCGAGGGCCAGGCGCTCGTGGACGCCGCCCATGCGATCTTCGCCTACACGGCGGGCTGGTACATCCTCGCGTCAGGCGATGGCGGGACGTGGAGCGGACCCAACGCCGATGCGCTAGAGGCCGCTGCGGAGGCGACTCCGCTCACGGCTTCGCTGGGCAACGAGCTTCGCGACTGGAGCCGAGGAATGGAAGATGGACTCAAGGCGTTGCTCGACGGGCTCGAGGTAAATCGGGGGAAGTAGAGACGTTGGAGCGGACACCTGTTGTACGCGCTCCCGAGATCACATACCCTCGCCAGCGTAGCCCCCGGCAGGACCCAGGACTTCCTGCATACGCTGAATCCGAATCAGCTCCCGCGGGTCTCTCCGATTGGCCGAGGGCCAGGCAAAGAACAGCGCCTTGAACGCATCCCGTCGAAGCGGCGAATGACTGGCCATGGCCGGACGAGTGTCTGCTGCGAGGGTCTTCTCAAGTGCACCGAGCATGCCCTCGGGGTCTTTCGTCAGGAGCATGGCGCCCATGTCAGCCGCCTGTGCCGTGAACGCGTGCGCACGCCGATAGCCGAGCAGGACCACGAACGACGCGATTCCTAGGCAGCCCCTCATGAACCAGTACGCGAGGCCGAGTAAGAGCGGGAGACCACTTCTCGCCACGGCTGCCTCACTCCCACTACCCAGCCGTGCGATGGCCTGGAACAGCGATGCGATCACCGTGTTGGTGAGGGCGGACCCGTCATGTATGCGGGCAACGAGATGGGCGAAAACCGCGCGCAGTTCGTCGTGGTCCAGCCGATCCAAGAGCCCGGTGGTCACACCGACCCATGCCTGGTCCGGGCTCCTTGCGATCACGAACGCATTGACGGAATCGTCTCGGATCAACGCGAGGTGAGGCATCACGGCGCCAGCGGCGATGACCGCCTCAGCGAGTGCGGATCTCACCGGGAGCAACTCTTCTGGTTCAACTACAGTGGCCGAAAGGCTCGCGAGCAGGTCCAAGAGAAGCGGACTGTGCACCAAGCCGAAGTACCACGATGCAAACGCCGGAACGCACAGAGCCCAGATGATTGCTCCCCCGACGACGAGGGCCTCTGGGGATTCTGAGAGGTATTCGGCCAGCATGACCGCCCCGGCCCCCTGCGTGAAGAAGAACAGCAACGCGAACAGCAGCACCAAGCTGCCTACCACGACGGCGATGGCGACAAGGCCGCTGGAGAAGACCACGTACCAGAAGATGTAGACCCACAGGAGTCGACGGTTGCGTACCGCCCGGTCGGGCAGCAGCACCGATCCACGGTCCAGCGGCAACGGCTCCAATCTGCGCAGAACGGTGCCGTAGAGTCGATCGAGCGGTAGCACAAGGATGAGTCCGACACAGAACCCTCCCACCCCGACTCCGATAAGCCCCGATCGGGGGTAGAAGAACGCTGCCCCGATGCCGACGGCGACCATCGACGTAAGGATCAGAGAGAGGAAGTAGATGGCGGTCAGGGAAAGACGAGAGAATCGCCCACAGTGAGGGCACTTGTGTCTCCCGGAGAAGGTCGTCAAGTACCGCTTCCATGTCAGCGGGAACCTTGCGCTGCAGTATGGGCACTTGAGCACGCGGCCTCCCCCGTTGTCGACACATCTTCGCTCTGTCAGGTCGAAACACCTGCCGAGCACGCGCCCAACCGCCTAGCCCCAGACTAACCGCACCAGCCACTCCGCGAGCAGGGCCGCGAAGGCAACCCACACCAGGAGGATCACAACAGCTGCCGACCGACTCGAGGGAGCATCGAACGCCAGCCGCTCGCGCGCGAGCTGTCGACATTCCCCCAGTACGTCTGAAGGCACGAGCCTGATGGACATCGCAATCCCCAGCGGTACGAGCAGAAGATCGTCCAGGTATCCCAAGACGGGCACGAAGTCAGGTACCAAGTCGATGGGGCTCAGCGCATAGGCCGCAACACTGAGCGCCGCAGCCTTCGCGTACCAAGGAGTCCGAGGATGGCGTCCGGCGAAGTAGAGTGTCACCGTGTCTTGCTTCAACCGATCTGCAACGGCTCTTAGTCTATCGAGCAAGATGTCTCTTCCGGTTACACCTAACCCAGACCGTCCAGTCTGCATAGTCCCAACCACCATGCCCATGCAGCCCGCCCAACCCCTCCGCCCCACACTGCCACAACCCGCTAAGCCCGTCACCCCGCCGCACTTACCCAGGCTGGATAAGCCCATTCTCACCTCCCCGCGCTCCCCATTCGCCGCACATCTGCGCTACGCTGCTAAGAGCCGGTCACCGCACGATCCTCGGGGGGTCTCATGATTCGGGGCAAGGGCATCTACCTGACACCACTCGACCGCGCCAACGCCGAGCAGGCGCGCGCATGGATCAACGACCCGGATGTCAACCGCTGGATGATCTCCGGGCACATGCCGGTCTCCTCGGCAGGCGAGCTTGCATTCTACGATGCGGTCGAGGCCTCGGATGACCGCATGGTATTCGAGATCCACCTCGCACAGGACGGGCGCTACATTGGCAACTGCGGGCTCGAGCACCTGGATATGGTGCACCGCAATGCGGAGATCGGCATCATGATCGGGGTGCGCGAGCTGCACAACTCAGGTCACGGGCGCGACACGATCGAGACGCTGTGCCGGTTCGCGTTCGACACCCTGGGCCTGCACTCGCTGCGGATCGCGTACGTCGAGGGCAACGAGGTCGGCGCGCATCTGTACCGCTCGCTCGGATTCCGCGACGCCGGGCGCAGGCGCGAACACGTCTTTCTGCGCGGCGAGTTTCTCGACCTGGTCTTCCTCGATATGCTCGAGTCCGAATGGCGGGCATCGCGAGCGTGAACGTGCAATCCAGCATGCGCCGGGCCGCCATGCGGGCGCGGCTGCTGCTTGAGCGGCTA
>JBGSMX010000270.1:0-7373 GCA_041739935.1 Coriobacteriia bacterium
CGAGTTGGCCCGCAAGATCGGCGCCTGACCCGGCGGCGATGTGACTGCCCAACGAGGGGACACTTGCCTCGCGTCGAACGGATACAGTAGCTTCGTAGGCGTCAAAGGGGAGTAGCGCTCCGGCTCACGGGCCGGCAAGGCAGGCCGACAATCCCGGGCGGATCCGCGCCCCGGCCCTGCCGTCACGGCATCGCTGTGATCGCGAGACCTTTGGCGGACGTGCCGCCACCGGTCTTGCCTGCCAGAGGAGATGCGATGACCCAAGCCCCGGACAACACCGCCGTACCCGAGCCAGAGGCGGATCAGGAACTCCGGCACACCTGCACTATCGAGGTTTCGCTCGCAGACCTGAACGTGGACCCGGCATCGGGTCTGTCCGCCGACGAGGTTTCCCGACGATTCGAGACGTACGGACCAAACGAGCTGCGTGCCGAGGAGAAGACCCCTGCGTGGCGCTTGCTCCTGTCGCAGTTCAACGACTTCATGATCTGGGTGCTCATGGGCGCGGTCGTGATCTCGGCGATCGAAGGCCAGATACCGGAAGCGATCGCGATCACGACGATTCTCGTTCTGAACGGGATTCTGGGCTTTTTCCAGGAATATCGCGCCGAGCAGGCGCTCGATGCGCTCAAGAAGATGTCGGCCCCGGCCGCCACGGTGCTGCGCGATGGCGCCGAGTCCAACGTACCGTCCACCGAACTCGTGCCCGGCGACATCGTCAAACTCGAGGCCGGCGACCGTATCCCGGCTGACGGACGACTCATCGAAGTGGGCGCGCTCAGGGTCGAAGAGGCCGCGTTGACCGGCGAGAGCGCACCGGTGCGCAAGGAAGCGATCCCGACCTGCGATGCCGACGCGGTCCTGGGAGACCGCGTCAACATGGTATTCGCCGGAACATCTGTGTCGGTTGGCCGCGGTACCATCGTGGTCACCGGCACCGGACAGCGCACCGAGATGGGCAAGATCGCCGATCTGCTCGCAGAGCAGGAAGAAGAGAACACGCCACTGCAGGACGAGCTGCAGATGGTCGGCAAACGCATCGCGCTGATCGTGCTCGCGATAGCCGTCATCGTATTTGCCGAGGAGATCTGGAAGGCTGTTGCGGCGAGTGGCGGCGGACTCGCGGACGCGATCGCAGCGCCCGGCTTTGGCGACACGCTCACCATGTCGCTGCTGATCGCGGTCTCACTCGCCGTGGCGGCGATCCCCGAGGGGCTTCCGGCGATTGTGACCGTAGCACTATCTTTGGGCGTTCGCACCATGGCTTCGCACAACGCGCTCGTTCGCAAGTTACACGCGGTCGAAACGCTGGGTTCGACCACGTTCATCTGCTCGGACAAGACCGGCACGCTCACGCGCAATGCCATGACGGTGCGTCGCCTCATGGTCGGCGTGGACCTGGCAGACGTGTCGCCGGACTTCGAACTCGAACCCGAAAATAGGCGCCCGGTCCATGAAGACCGCGAGCTCCTCCTCGAGATTGCAGCCGCGAACAACGACGCCCGCTACGGGGCCAACGATGAGCTCCTGGGCGATCCGACCGAGACCGCCTTGCTCGTGGCGGCCAACCGGCTCTCCACCGAACACGTGCGTCCCCGCCGCATAGGCGAGGTTCCCTTCGATTCCGAGCGCAAGCGCATGACGACCATTCACGACGTTGACGGCGCGCGCCGCGCGTACATGAAGGGTGGACCCGACGTCGTGCTCAATCTGTGCCCGCAAGCACTCCTGCGCGGCGAGATCGTCGAGATGACCGATTCGCTGCGCGACGAGATCTCCTCGGCGAATGCGAAGCTCGCGAGCAACGGCTACCGCACCCTCGCGTTTGCCTACCGGGAGCTCGACTCGGCCGAGCCCAACGAGGGCGAGGAGCTCGAGCGCGACATGGTGTACGTGGGGATCATGGGACTGGTGGATCCGCCTCGTGCCGAAGTAGCCGCAGCGATCGACGAATGCCACCGCGCCGGAATTCACGTCGCGATGGTGACAGGCGACCACGCGCTCACCGCCGAGGCGGTCGGTCGCGAGATCGGCTTGGCCGAGGGGCAGCGCGTGATCACGGGCCGCGAGCTGGGCGATATGTCCGACGACGAGCTCTACGACCTTGTCGAGGACACGCGCATCTACGCGCGCGTGAATCCCGAGCACAAACTGCGCATCGTCGACGCGCTGAAGCGGCGGGGGCATGTGGTGGCCATGACGGGCGACGGCGTGAACGACGCGCCGGCGCTCAAGAAAGCCGACATCGGCGTCGCGATGGGTCAGATCGGCACCGACGTGTCGCGTGAGGCCGCCGACATGGTGCTTGCGGACGACAACTTCGCCACGATCGTCGAGGCGGTGAAGCAAGGCCGCGTGGTCTTCGACAACCTGCGCAAGTTCATCTTGTTCCTGCTCTCGTGCAACATGAGCGAGGTGCTCATCATCTTCATCACGGCGCTGTTCGCCCCCCTCCCCGCTTTGCTGCCGCTGCAGATCTTGTGGATCAACCTCGTGACCGATGGGCTGCCAGCTCTTGCCCTGGGAGTCGATCCCGGCGATCCGCGCATCATGGAGCGCAAACCCCGCTCTGCCGAGGAGTCCATCCTCACCCGCCGGCGTCAGGTGCAGGTGCTGTGGCAGGGAGCGCTCATCACGGTGGGTGCGCTGGGCTTGTTCTTCGGTGCCGGGAAATGGCTGCCAATCGACGGTGGAGATCACGTCCAGACGATGCTCTTCACCACCATCGTCCTCACCCAGCTGCTCCACTCGTTCAACTTCCGCTCCGAGAACAAGACGGTGTTCTCGGCAGAATCGTTCAAGAACAAGTGGCTGCTGCTCGCGCTGGTTGGATCGCTCTCACTGCACATGTTCGTCGTCTACGTTCCGGCGCTGCAGCGCGTTTTCAAGACCACGTATCTTGGCCCGCATGACTGGCTCGTAGTGATCCTGGCGGCCCTCATACCTATCATCCTCATCGACATCACGAAGCTCACGGTCGCCAAGTTGCACGCGGCGGGACGTCTCTAAGCGGCAGCGTGCGGCGTTCGCAGCGGAGCCTGCTCGTACGCCGCACGCCCGTTCATCGTACCTAGACAACCGTCCGTCTGGCGGTTCCGCTGTATAATCGATGGTGAAATGCCGATAATCGGCTTAGGTTAGCCGAGGAGATGCTCATGCCCGTCCCTGGTCGTCTGCACAGCTTGTTGGTTCGTGTGTTGCCGCGCCGCCTTGGCGCGCGCTTCGCGCTGACCGTGGTGCTGACGAACCTGGTCGCCGTCCTCGTGGCGCTCGCGTTCATGCTCATCGGCATGCGGCTGATTGCGCCGCAGCTCGAAGACACCGCCGCCAGGATCGTCTTGGACTCGCTCGATCAGGCCGTGCGGGAACAGGCGGCGGCGGCAGACTCCTCCGCTGCGGTCTTCAGTGTCTCGACCAGAATGCTCGATGCAGCACGAACGGGAGTGCTTCCCGAAGACCTGAGCGCAACGCTCGACGCGTATGCGCAGACCGTCGGAGCCTCGGCACTCGTCCTGATCGATTCCGGGGATCAGGTCGTGTACGCGTACGGCGAACCCGCCGACGTCACCGCCCTGAGAGCGGCGCTCGTAGCACGCGGCGCGACGATGTGGTCTCCCGGCGCGCTAAACCTCAACGGCAAACTGACGGTCGCTGCCGCTCGGGGCATCACCGGCCCGGAGAGCGAGACCGGCGAAGGCTGGTTCAGCGTCGCGACCCCCCTTGCGACCGACTCCCTGTTCACGGACGCCGAGCTCACCATAGCCCCGCCCGAGGCGCCGACTTCGGCCATCGGCGAGGCCCGCCATCCCGAGGACACCCGCTTCGACGATATCTCGGTCTCCTCGGCAGGCGGCGTTCTGCATCTCGAGGCCGAGATTCCCGGCGTCGATGCAAGGACCGCCGCAACCGCCATCTACGAAGGTGAGGTCGTCGCCGAGCCCTGGGTCACGAGCCTGGGGCCGTGGGCTCTGGGCGCGGTGCTCGTCGCCTCGCTCTTCGGACTAGCGGTGGGGCTGGTGGTAGCGCGCACGATCATGCGCCCGATCGTTGGACTGGCCGACGTAATGGGTGCGCACGCCGCCGATACGATGGCGGGGCGCACACCTGCCAGCCCCGGTCACGACGCGCATCTGCCGATCGAGCTCGCCAATCTGATAGGCGTGTTCGATTCGACTTTCACGGAACTCAGCGAGCATCAGGCCGCTCTCGCCCGCGCCAAGGAAGAGGCGCTCGCGGCGAAGGCCACGCTCGACATCGCATTCGTAGACTCACTTGAGGGAAAGATACTCGTCGCCTCCGACGCCGTCGCGCTCATCAATCCTGCAGCCTGCAGCCACCTGGGGGTCCGCGCCGAAGATGCCCTCGGAGCCAGTCCGGAATCGTGCTTCGCCTCGGCCGGACTCCTCGGCGAAGATCTGGAGGTCCTCAATCCCGGCAAGCTGATCTCAGACAGCCTCAAGCGGGCAACGGAGGCGCAAATGCGCATTGCCGGCCGCGGAACACGCTGGATTGAAGTGCACACCGTCACGCACGAGCCCGACGGGCGAACCCTGCTCATAAGCACACGGGACGTGACCGAAGAGCGTCGCGTCAACGAACTGCGCAACGAAATCGTCGGGCTCGTCTCTCACGACTTGCGGGCGCCGCTGACCGTCATCGCCGGCTACCTGGATCTACTCGGCCACGAGATCGATGACGCGTCGCGGGCCAAGGCGATCGCCTCGGCCCAGCGCTCTGCCGCACGCATGAAGGAGCTGCTCGAGGACCTCCTTGCGGCAACTCGTGCCGAGGAGATGTTCTCGCCGGCGGAACTCGGACGGGTCGCACTGCGCGACCTCGCCGACGATATCGTGGTGTCGTTCCAGCACACGTCCAACCACGAGCTGCATCTCACCTCAAGCTGCCCCGGCGAGGTGCTTGGCGAGGAAAAGCGGCTGCGCCAAGTCCTGGTTAACCTGGTGACCAACGCAATGAAGTACTCGCCCGAGGAAACCCGGATCGAGGTCAGCGTCACCTGCAAGGACGGCAACGTGACCCTGGCGGTCGAGGACGGGGGACCCGGCGTACCTCCGGACGATCGGGAAAAGGTGTTCGAGCGCTTCGCGCGGCTTGAATCTGGTGGTAGCGGCACGAAGCCGGGCGTGGGGCTGGGGCTCTACATAGTGCGGGCCATCGTCGAGAGTCACGGTGGCGGCGTCATGGTGACCGACCGCCTCGATGGCGAGCCCGGGGCGCGGTTCGAGGTCACGTTGCCGGCAGCGCCACTCGCACTCGACTGACGGCTCCAGCTACGGCTCCAGCGCCAGTCGCACGAGAATGTCGCAGAGCGCCGGGAACTCGATGCCCGCAGCGCGAGCAGCGTCCGGAAGCAGGCTGGTGGCCGTCATCCCCGGAATCGTGTTGGTCTCGAGCAGGTATGCCTCGCCCGATTCCGTCACGATCGTGTCAGAGCGCGACATGCCCCGACACCCGAGTGCCCTGTGCGCGTCGAGCGCCATACGCCGACACTCCGCCTGCAACTCCTCGCTCAGACGGGCAGGCACTATGTGGCGACTCATCCCGGGGACGTATTTGGAGTCGTAGTCGTAGAACTCGTGCTCGGGAACGATTTCGAGGGTTGGCAGCGCGGTGAGTTCATCGTTGCCCAGCACGCCCACGGTCACTTCGACTCCGGACACGAACGCTTCGACCAGAACGCTGGTGTCATGGGTGAACGCAAGCTCGATCGCCGCTGGCAGTTCCGCGGGCTCGTGGGCGATAGTAACCCCGATGGCAGACCCCTCGTTGGCCGGCTTGACCACGGTCTTGCGACCCAGCCGCCGGGTTATCTCCTCGGCATCCCATGTTTCGGACCGTCTGAGGGCGACAAAGTCCGGCGTGGGAATATCCATGCAGGCGAAGAGGTATTTGGACATGACCTTGTCCATTGCAAGGGCTGAGGCCAGCACCCCGGAACCCACGTACGGTAGCCCGATCAACTCGAGCAGGCCCTGAACCGTTCCGTCTTCGCCGAACCGCCCATGCAGGCAGACGAACACGACGTCAGGTTCTGCCGCCTTGATCTGCTCGATGAAGTCGTGTGCCGCCGCATCGACCGCAATCACCTGGTGGCCCAGCGACGAGAGCGCCTCGGCAACCTGTGAGCCCGTGTTGAGCGACACCTCGCGCTCGGCGGAACGTCCACCCTGGAGCACGAGTACCTTGTGAGTCTCGGTTCGGGTCATATCCCCTCTTCGGTCTCGCGATCAGACAAGCCCCAGGCGCAGGGCGTCAACGAGGACCAGCACGCCCCACCACACGACTACGCCGAGGAACGTCACGATCGCCCCCCGGACAAGAGCTGTGGTGAGCATGCCGCCGCGCTCCGGCTTCTTGGCCTTGAACCATGCGAATAGCCAGGTCGCCAGCGCAATCAACGGGCCGAGTAACGTCAGCACGAGGCCGGCGAGTACCAGGTACGGATACGCGTCCTGACGAAATGCCGGTAGCTGGGCCTGCGTGCTCGTCAGCAGCAGATACGCAGTCGCAGCAAGCCCGATCCACAGGACCCCGATAGCGATGAACGGCCACCATGCGACCCGCGTTGCCCGTGGCTCCGGGACGGGTTCCTCGCCGGGGGGCTCGGTTGCCGCGAGTCCCTCGACGGCTTCCGGTTCGGTCTGCGCGGGTTCGGCCTCCGGCGTCGGCTGTGCGGCCTCTTGAGCGTCGAGCTCTGGCAGCTCCTCGAGCGGGGCAGGTTCGTCGACCGCAGGTGCGACCGCAGGCTCCACTGCAAGCGCGTCAGCAGGCTCGGCTGGAGACTCGGCTGGAGACTCGGCTGGAGCGCTCTCTTCGGATGCGGAGTCGTCGTCGAGCGATTTGGCCACCGCGTGAACCGCTGCGGCGAGGGCTTCCTCGGCCGGTGCTTCGAACGCGAGCTGCCCGCTATCCATGGATTCGTCTTGGGTCATGGTCGCAGTCTACGGTACGTGACAGGGCAGCTCAACCGCATTCGCGCGTGCAGGGCCTAACCGCGTCCGGCGCGTTGCCCCGCGTGTGGTGCTTTTGTGCAGATTGCCCGCGCGCGTGTTTGGAAACAGCAGGGCAGGCGTAAGATTTGCATTGCACGCTAGACACGCACTCGACTCCGGGACGACGATTCTCGACCCGTGAGCACGAACATATGAGGTGAAGCATGAACGAAGAGGCATCGACTCCCGATTCAGAACGCGCACCGGACTCCACGGAACTCCCCGAGGCCCCGAGCGCTGACACGCCGGTCGTCGACAACGCACCAGATCCCGGACCCGCACCTATAGCGGAGTCTTCGCCGGGTGCCGACGCCGCCCCGTCAGCACCCGCGACTCCCGAGACCGCAGCTGAACCCGCGGCTC
>JBGSMX010000039.1:0-5150 GCA_041739935.1 Coriobacteriia bacterium
GCGCTGCGCGGATCGCCTCGACCGTCGCGTCGGGCTCCAGCGTCTCGAACAGGTGCGCGCGCACTTCGGCGAGCGCCTCTGTGGCGACCTCCCCTGCCAGCCCGCAGAAACCGGCTTCGAGTTCGATCAGATACCGTTCAATCTCGGCGCGGGCATCTGGGGCGAGCTCACTCATGTCACGAATCGGCACGGCGCACACCTCCCGCCAAAACGGCGTCGATACCGTCAGACACGCGGTGCCACGCCAGGACCATCTGACTCAGACTCTCGCGCCCCTCGTCAGTCAACGTGTAGTACTTGCGCGGCGGCCCCACCGGCGATTCGCGCCACACCGAGTCGATCAGGCCAGAGCTCCTCAGGCGCGACAGCAGCGGATAGACCGTCCCCGCACTGATTGCGAGATCCGGGCGCGAGCCGAGCGACTCGACGATCTGGGAGCCATACATCTCCCCATGGGACAGCATGCCGAGGATGGCCACCTCGACAACTCCCTTGCGAAGCTGGGAGATCCAGCTGTCGATCTCGCTCGCCACGTGTGTCCTCGCCTCTCCGCGATCGGATGCCAGGCAACAGGGTACTGCAAGGTAGCTGGTTTCGCAAGCTACCTTGCACAGGCTGGTAGCGATCCGGCCGGATGTTGCAGCTCGAAGGGTGACGCGATCAGAAGCGAGCACAATCGAGAGTCGGCGCAGTCAGGCGCCAGCGCTACTGCGAAGCCGACACGCTCCGAAAGACCTCAGCGTACGCAGGCACGAGGCGGTCGAACGTGAACTCCTCGGCCAGGGTCCTCCCCTGCCCCGGAGGCGGCGGATCGCTCAGGAGCGCCCTCAGGCGATCTGCGAGCCCCGCCCGACCGGCGTAGCGGAACTGCTCCGGGTAGATCTCGGGGTACGCCAAAGAGTCAGGCACGAGCGGGAAGCAACCCGCGTAGGCCGATTCGATCATCGCCAGGCCGAAGAACTCGTTCACGGCAGTCGAGACGGCTATGTCGGAGCTGCGCAGCAACGCGGCGTAGTCTGCTCGCGTGGCCGGCTCGCCCGCATGGACGAGGCGCTCGCCCAACCCACGGTGTGCATCGCGAATCGCGTCGGGAACGTCGCGAAACTCCTGACCGGCGATGGCTACCTCGAAGTCGAGCCCCTCGGCCGCAAGCGCGGTGACGGCCTCGAAGAACGCGTCCGGGTTCTTGTCGTGCTCCCACCGGTGCGGCCACACGACTCGCGGGCGCGGCCCCCTCACGAGTGACTCAGCGTCGAATGGCGCGGGATCGAATGGCGGGGCCAGCACCTCGGACTTCGCTGCGATCGTCCGGGCAAGTCCTGTCGGCCTGAAATCGGGGAACTGCTTGATGAACGGATCGATCTCACCCAGGAATGTATCGCGCGTGAACTCGGTATTGAACAGGCAGCGGGTCGCCGCGAGCGCACTCGTTATGTTGGTGAGCGGGAACTGGAAGTCCCACTCCGCCTCGTGTCGGTTGGGATAGACCAGCTGGTTTTCGTGGAAGTACACGATGCTCGGCACCCCGGCGACCGCGTCTGCCGCAAGTCCGTAGAACTCGGCGAGATTGACGAAGGTCGACGCGTACACCAGATCCCAACAGCGGTCCGGCGACGTCGACCCGGGGCGAGCGGCACCTCTGTCCGCATGCAGCGCACGTGCCTGCTGCGCCATGGTTATCGCAGCTCCCCTCATGCGCCACTTCCATTTGCGCGCAGGGAGCGTGAGCACGTCGGCCTCGACATCCAGGCGTTCGAGCAGCCCGTCGAGGACCGCCCGGTGGGAACCACCGTAATACGGCTCGAGGACCAGGATGCGCAGACGGTTCACGGCTCAGACCTGCCCGGCGTGCACGCCTTCGGGCAGGCGGCGCGGGGCCTTGTACGCTGGGCACGCGTAGTCGCGGTAGCGCATGTCCGATACCGCCCTGGCAACCATATCCGGCATGTCGAGGTCTCGCTCGCCTGCGAGCACCTGCTCGACCGTCGCATGCGTCTCGGGACGCCGCGGCATGAACAGCGTGCAGCAGTCCGTGTGGTCCACCGTCGACAGCTCGTAAGTCTCGATCGCGCGGGCCTCGGAGATGATCTCGAGCTTGTTCGTGCCGATGAGCGGGCGAAGCACCGGTAACTCGGCTGCCTCGTCGACTGCACGGATGTTCTCCAGCGTCTGCGACGCGACCTGCCCCAGGGACTCACCCGTGACGAGCGCCTGGGCGTTCTCGAATCTGGCGATCTTCTCGGCCACTCGCACCATGAGTCGACGGTACAGGAGCACCCGCAGATCAGGCGGCGCCGCCAGCGCGATCTCCTTCTGCAGATCACCAAAGGGAACGAAATACGCACGGCCCAGACCCCCGGTGCGCTCGAGGACCTCACCGATCTCGCCGACAAGCCGCTCCGACATATCGTTGGTCTGAGGCCTGCCGGAGAAGTGCACCGCTACGACGATCGCACCGCGCTTCATCAGGCGCCATGCCGCAACAGGTGAATCGATTCCCGCCGAGAGTAGCGCCACGACCTTGCCGGCGGTGCCCGCAGGCAGACCGCCCACGCCGGTGATCTTGCGAGAGTAGATGTAGGCGTCGCCTCCCACGACCTCGACCCGGCACGTGACATCCGGTGCGTCCAGATCAACCCGCAGACCGGTCTCATCGACCAGATACTGGCCGATCTCGGCGTTCATTTGCAGGCTGGGCGTGGGGTGATCGGTGTTGGACCTACGAGCATCCACGGCGAAGCTCGCGGCCCCGGGCATCTCGCGAAGTGCGAGAAGTGCGGCGCGATTCAGCTGGTCGGATTCGCGCGAGGTGATGTAGACGGGTGAAACGCTGCTCACACCGGGTATGCGTGCGATGGTGGCCACGAGCCGCTCGGTGGCTTCCGGGTCGTCGCAGCGCACAAGAAGGCGACTCGAGATTCGCTCGACAGGGTACGTCGTGATGTCTGCTACCGCTGCGGCGACGTTATCGCGCAGACGGCGCTCGAAGACGGCGCGGTTGCGCCCCTTGAGGCCGATCTCGTGATAGTGGATCAGGGCAGCGCGGGTGAACATCGCGCGCCCCTGCTACTTGATGCCGTCTTGGACCCGCTCGTAAGCCACGTCGCCAGCTGCGATCTCCTCGAGCGCCAGCGTAAGCGGCTTGGTGCTTGTGAGGGCAGCGATCTGGCTGGGGGCCATAGTCAGAATGGCCTGGTCGCGAACGCCATGAATCATGTCGTTGATCTGACGCGCGCGGCGCGACGAAATGATGCAAAGCGTGTACTTCGAGTCCACTTTGGACAGAAGCAGGTCGATCTCGGGCTTGATGACCATGGTGAGTCTCAGTCCTTTGTCGTATCGGGCGCCGGTTCGGCGAAAGAGTCGATGACTGCCACGAGCTCGTCGGTGGCCCGCAAGGCATCGTCATTAGTTATCACGAAGTCGTACATACCCGCAAGTTCGAGCTCCCGAATCGCAGTGCGCATTCGGGTCTCAATCTGGTCGTCCGTCTCGCTTCCCCGGCGCGCCAGCCGCCTGCGCAGTTCCTCGACCGATGGCGCTTCGACGAACACGAGTATCGATTCGGGCATCTGCTGTTTGACCTGCATAGCGCCCTGCGGATCGATCTCGAGCACTACCTGCCGGCCTTGCTCCATGTGCTGCTGCGCCGGTGCACGCAAAGTCCCGTACTTGTTGCCGTGTACCTCGGCCCACTCGAGAAAGCCGCCCGACCGAATCTGCTGCTCGAACTGCTCTTCGGTCAGGAAGAAGTAGTGTACACCCTCTTGCTCGCCGGGTCGCGGAGCGCGCGTCGTCGCAGACACAGAAAGCCACATGTCGGGGACCCTGCCGAGCAAAGCTCGAACCAGGGTCCCTTTACCGGCCCCGGAAGGACCGGACACGATAAACAGATTTCCTTTGCGCATCGCCTCTGAAGGCGGCATCCGCCGAGAAGATCGTCTAGCCGAGGCGATCCATGAGATGCTCGCGCTGGCGGGCTCCCAGGCCCTGAACGCGACGGCTCTCGGAGATCTCGAGCTCCTCCATGATCTTGGCGGCCTTCGCCTTGCCATAACCCGGCAGGGACTCAAGCAACGTCGAGACCTTCATGCGCGCGACGATGGGATCGTCGCTCTTTGCCATAACCTGCGCGAACGACATGCTGCCGTTCTTGATCTTCGCACGCAGTTCGGCGCGCTTCTGGCGGGCCTCGGCCGCCTTCTTCAGCGCTGCCTGGCGATCCGCATCAGACAGATTGGGAAGTGCCATGGTTCCTCCTCGTCCTCCTTGGCGGAGCTTGCTCCACGCCCCCCGATTGTAGGCACAACGCACTGGCGATGGCAATCGAGACGACGCCATGATGTTACGCTTGACCTGCGGTTATGTGAAGCCCTACTGAGAAAGTCGCCGACTGCCCGGCGATGTGACCGGTTCTCCTGCCGCGCACAGGCGGCACGAATCGGGTTCCCAGGACTCGACTTCGAGCCGAAGTAGAGGGGTAAGAGGCTCGACGAACTTCTTCTCCCCGCCCCGGTCGATGATCGAGACCACTCCCGCTATCACGCCCCCCGAGGCCTTCACCAAGTCGATGACCTCGGCGACGCTCCCACCCGTCGTGACCACGTCTTCTACGACCAAAACCCGCTGCCCGGGCTCGATCTCGAACGATCGGCGGAATCGCATCGCACCCTGGTCCCGTTCGCTGAAGATGAACTTGACCCCGAGTGCTTGCGCCACCGCGAAGCCGATGATTATGCCGCCGACCGCCGGGGCGGCGACCAGGTCGACCCCAACGTCGGAAATGCGTCGGGTCATCTCCCGGGCAAGGTCAGTGGTCAGCGACGGATCTTCCAGGACCCGGGCACACTGGACATAGGTTTCCGAGTGTCGTCCGCTCGTCAGAACGAAGTGCCCGGACAGAATCGCACCCGCTGCGGACAGCGCTTCGAACACAGCGGTGTCGTTCATCTGCGACATAGAATCACTCCTCGGCAAAGAGTGCGTCGAATGCGACGCGGGGCTGCGGCGCACCGGTGACCGGGCGGCCGATGACAATATGCGTCGCACCCGCTTCGAATGCGGCTCTGGGGGTCGAGACTCTCGACTGATCGCCTGCGTCTGTGCCGGGCGGCCTCACGCCGGGCGTCACGATCAGACGCTCCGGACCA
>JBGSMX010000059.1:0-4781 GCA_041739935.1 Coriobacteriia bacterium
GGTCGACCGCGACGCGTGCATGGAGTGCGGCGCGTGCGTGCGCAACTGCGCGTTCGCGGCGCTGAGCGTCGACGCGGGTGTGGGATGTGCTGCCGGGATCATCGCCGGCTGGATCAAAGGTACCGAACCGACATGTGGCAGCGACTGCTGCTAGAACGAGAGGAGCACGACATCATGGTGATCAAGATCCTGGGTAGCGGGTGCGCGAACTGCGAGAAGCTCGAGCGCGTGGCTCGCGAGGCGGCGGACTCTCTGGGCATCGAAGCCGAGTTCGTGAAGGTGACCGACATCGCCCAGATCATGGCCTACGGCGTCATGACCACGCCGGCGCTGGTCGTCGACGAGCAGCTCAAGGTCGCCGGCCGGGTGCCGGGAGTCGCCGATGTCGAGAAGATGCTCGAAAGCTCGAACGCGAGCGATGCGGGTGGCGCCCCGGCAGCGGGTGGCTGCGGCTGCGGCGGGAGCTGCTGCTAGAGGCGCGCGCTCCTAGCCGCCTCCGTGCTCGATCCAGGTGTTCACCTTGAGCGAGCCGTCCTTGATCTGCGGGTACATGGGTGGCGGGTCGAAGTCCAGCCGGGGATCGTAGTTGTACTCCCGCTCGCGGAATCCCGAGATGACCGTGTTGCCGCTGTAGACAGCGAAACCACTGTACGTCCTGTACGCCATCGAACCGGTGATCGTGGCCTTGGCCTTTGTCGTGCCCGTCTGGTAGTCGGCGCTGATCGAGCCGCTCTGCGCGAGCATCGCAGCCGTGATCTCCAGTCGGCTGGGCATCGCGGTGTAGTAGCTGGGCACTATCACGTTGTCCCTTGCGATGAGCCCCATCGTGAATCTGGTGTCCATGCCTGTCGGCCGGATGTGATCGGGAATGAGAATGTCCTCGCTGGATGCGATCGTGACCTTCGCGCCGTACGTGCCGCTTACCCAGATCGTATCGTTGAAGTACAGGACGCCCTCACTCGGGATCGTCAGGGTGCGCACGTAGTTGGTCGTCAGGGTGCCCCCGCCCGAGACATTCGTGACGCGTTCGACTTGCACCGAGGTTCCGTTGACGGTCACGCGGTACCCGCGCGAACCAGACGGGTCGAAATAGGTCCCCGCATCCTCGGCGACCGTCCGGATATCGGCCAGATCGGCTGTGACCTGGGCGAAGTCGACGACGGGCTGGTCTTCTTCGTAGCCGTCCTCGAACGTGCCCGAGCCGGTCACATTCCCTGCCGAGGACACCCGACCCGTCACGCGGCCGGCGTTGTCGACATCACCGTTCGCCCGGACTTTGCCATCGATCACGGCGTCCCGACCGATGTTGATGTCCGCGTCGGTCACGAACATGTAGTCGGCGTACGTGGGGAATCGCACGGTCGCTACGATCGTGCGCGTCGCCGGGATCGCCGGGATCACCGCAACCGAGCGCAAGGTGAGCGGCGTGTCGGCCTCCGGAGGTGCGGCCGTCACGGTCCAGGTACCGTCTTCGATGTCGTGGGGTCCCAGTGTCTCGTTGGTCACCCAGTAGTTGGGATTTCGGCGCAGCTGGTACAGGTAGGCGTTGATGCCGGCGTCCGCCATGTGGACCGCGCGGGTCCGCGCCTGGTAGCGAGTTGACTGCAGCTGCTGGTTGACCACGAGTGTGAGCATCAGGGTAGAGAGCATGAACAGGATCGCCGAGACCACGATCACCTGGGCCAGCGCAACGCCGTCATCGGCGTACAAAGCCTCGCGGATGCGAGACGACCGGGATGCGAGTCTCTTGGGCATGGTCATGGCGATCAGTCGATCGTGTTGTGGACGGAGCGGATCTTCACCCACGTGGATGAATCCACGTAGACGGTCCGGCGACCCGACGTCGCCGAGTTCACGAGCCACACCTTGACGGCCGAGGCATCTTCGGGGTGTCCGTTTCGAACCTCATCGGGAGGATTCTCGTTGGTGTAATAGGTGAACACGTTGCCGTTCCACCCGCCTTTGAGGCTCCGGATGACGACAGTTTCGTCCCGGTCTTGTCCGAACTGGTACGGAGGAACGATCGTGGTAGCCGCAGCTTCCGAGCGGTACACGGTGCGCCCGCGAACCGAGTACGTGACCCGCTCCGGCACGCCGTCGTGGTCCACGTCGGTGTAGAAGGAAACGCGTCGCGGGAGCGCTTCGTCGAACACGCCCTCGCCCTCGTCGATCTCGACGGCCTGTCGGAACTCGCGGGTCATGCGGTCAACGAGTATCCGGGATTCCTCGGCAGCGACGGAGCGGGCCTCGATCGTAGAGCTCATCGTCTGCGTCGCCTGCAGCACCATGAACACGGTGGCCAGGATGATAAGCGTGAGCACTGAGACGACCAGCAGCTCGGTGAGCGTGTAGCCGTCGTCGCTGCGAAGCGATCGCAGTGCGGTCGGCGGTGTCATCGGACCACCAGCGTCAAGATCGCGGTGTCTCCGTCGATGACCGTTGCAGAACCGGTCTGCCCGCTCGGGATCACGCGTGCGTGGTAGATGCCCGGGAGCAGGTCGGAGATCAGCACCTCGCCGTCGTTGCAGCGCAGGTTCATGTTCGAGTAGGTCCCGTCTTCGCTCCACACGCCGACTCGCGCACGGTCTATCGGCCGGTTCCGGTTGTCCCGGACTCGGACGAGCAGGTTGCCGGACTCCGGCGCGGACAGGGTGACCTCGATGGTTTGTGTGGAGCCGGGATCGACGAGCACGGTGCGCGTTGCGGTCACGAAGCCGGGGGCGGTGACGGTGACCGTGTAGGTTCCGCGGCGCGTGATCTCATAAGAAACCTCGCCATTCGGATTCGTGGTTCCCGGGCTGCCGGGCGCGTGCGTGCTCTGGGGCTGCGGCCCTGTCACCGACACCTGCGCGCCCTGGATCGCCGAGTTCGACCCGTCCGTGAGCACGCGAACCATGAGTGCCGCGGGATCCGGCATGACGATCTCGTACTCCACGGTCTCGCCGCTCGTGCTGATGGCGAACGTGTCAGTTACATCCGAGCGCCCGGCCGCAGTCGCTTCGACGATCCACTCGCCAATCAGCAGTCCGTCGAACCGCACGAGTCCGCTCGCGTTGGTCGTGTCGGTGAATTCGTCGCCCGCGGCGTTAGATATCGTTACCTGCGCACCGCCGATGTCGCCACCGCCGCTGCCCGTTACGTGGATGACCGCGCTACTGGGCCGCTGGCCGAAGACCGTGAGACGCGTGAGCGCATCGGGCGCGACCTGGGCCCCCTCGACCGCGGCCATGTCGAAGATGTAGTCCTCGTACTGCACCTCGACATCCATGTCTCCGGACGGCACGAAGCCAAAAAACGCCTCCCCATCAGGGTTCGCGAACAGCGAGCGGGAGTTCCCGCTCGACGGCGAGACGATCACGGCCGCGCCCTCGATGGGTTCCGCGGTCTCGATGTCGAGCACGGTTATCGATACATCGCCCGTGTTGGTCAGGGAGCTCTTGCCATACATCGCCGAGGAGATCGACAGTGATCCGTCGCGGGGTTGTGTCCACGACACGGTGACCGTGATGTTCTTGTAGGTGGCACGCCCCGTCCCGGGGTCGCGCTCCCACCAGACCCGGGTGTCGACCTGGAACTCGTTCACGGTTTCCGGAGTGAGGATGGTGCCGGGCGGGTCGCCGAACGCGCCGTTGTCGTAGTAGACCCCGACGTCGTCGTAGGGCAGGTTGCGTGCCTGTTCCATCCGCTGGTTCGCGAGGTTGGTCGCCGAGTCACGCACGGCCGCGCTTGCGGTGGCACGCGAGGCGAAGAAGATGACGCTCATGATGGATACGACGACGCCGAGCAGAATGGCCGAGGCCACAACGAACTCCACCACGGTGAACCCGTGATCGGCTGGATCCGGGGAAAGCGAATGCTCTGAGGCCGAGGTTCCGTTGCTGGTCATGATATGCCCGCCGTTCATCCAACCTTATGATACCTTATCGGCGCAAGGAGCGTGTTGCTTGAGTGCCGGAGTCCGGACGGAGTCTCGGTTTCCGCTCGTTATCTGCCTGCGGGGGAACGTACTTCTTTAAGCTGATACGACCGCGCCCTACCCGAACGGAGTTCGTACCGCATGTTGCAACAAAGTGAGATCGTCTCGCTGCTGATGGCCGTGGGTCTCGCCCCGGTCATGTACGCGAGCGTTCACAGGATCCGATTCGCTGGCAAGGTTGCAGTCGCAAGCGGTCTCGTGGCCTTGTTTGGTGCCTACCTGTTCACCGTAATCGAGACCTTCGCATTGCCCGATGTCTTCAACCTCCTCGAGCACCTGTCGCTCGCGTTCGCCGGGGTCGCGTTCGCTGTCGGAGTCATCCAGCTCGCTCGCGCGGAACAGCGAGCGGAGGCCGGATCGTGAACGCCGTCGTCGCGTTCGACGTTCTGAGCCTTGTCGGCTTCTCGGTCGCGTTCTTCGCCGCGTTCGCGATACCGGCAAGGCGCGGTGGCCACATCGAGCCGGCCGCGAAAGCCTTCCTGGTGTTCGCCATCGGCATCTACGCGTTCGTGAGTCTGTCCAACGTGCTCGAGCATGCCAGCATCACCGCCGCCCTCGATATCGCCGAGGACTACCTCGAAGTCGCCTTCTTCCCGCTGCTGGCTTATGTCGCGTACTCGGTTGACGTGTCGGACCGGATGCGTCGCATGAGCGCGACGCAGGCCGAACTGCGTCACGAGCGCGATCTCACGACATCGGTCGTGAACGCGAGCCCTGCCGCGATCGTGATGCTGTCCGGAGACGGCTCCGTGAGGTTCGCGAGCGAGCGCGTTCGTTCGCTGTTCGGGCTCGGGCGAGGCACCAC
>JBGSMX010000061.1:0-7550 GCA_041739935.1 Coriobacteriia bacterium
TGACCGCCTCGACGCTGATCGAAGGTCGCAATGCGGTCATCGAGGCGATGCGCTCAGGCATGCCGCTCACCCGGATACTGCTGGCCGAGGGCGTGAAGGACAGCGATGCGACCGCGGAGATCGAGCGGCTCGCGCGCGAGCACGGGGTCCGCGTCGAACGCATCGCGCGACGCAAGCTCGAGGCTTTGAGCGACCACGGGTCGCACCAGGGTGTAGTAGCCGAGGCAGCACCCTTCTCGTTCGCATCGCTGGAAGCGGTCCTCTCCCGTGTCGGTGAGGCCCCGCAGAGTCTGCTGATAGTCTTGGACCACGTCACCGATCCGGGCAACCTGGGAGCAGTGGTGCGGTCGGCCGAGGTTGCTGGAGCGCACGCCGTGATCGTGCCTTCGCGCCGCTCCGCGGCGGTGGGCCCCGCGGCCTTCAAGGCGTCGGCCGGCGCGCTTGCGCATCTGCCGCTCGTGCAGGAAACGAATCTCGTGCGGGTACTCGAGCGACTCAAAGAGGCGGGTTACTGGATCGCCGGTGCGGACGGCACGGCGCGTCAGATGGCCTGGGACGCTCCGCTCGAGGGGAGATTGGCGCTCGTGATGGGGAGCGAAGGGTCCGGACTCTCAAGGCTCGTACGCGAGACGTGCGACTTCCTGGTCGCTCTTCCCGTTGCCGGGCGTGTCGATTCACTCAACGTCGCGCAGGCGACATCGGTCCTCGCGTTCGAATGGGTTCGCAGAGGGCGGAGCATCTAGCGATGCGCCTTGTGATCGTCGACGGCTACAACGTGCTGCGGACGGCGGAGCGCTACAGTCTTCAGGCCCGAGACGATTTCGATTCAGCCCGTGCCCGTCTCGTTTCCGATGTGGCCGCGTTCGTCGGGGCCGGCGAGCGCGCTATCGTCGTTTTCGACGGAGCCCAGAATCCCGCATCGGATGGCTCGCCACACGAAGTGGCCGGGGTGACCGTTGTCTTCTCCGCATACGGGCGCGACGCCGACACGACTATCGAGGAGATCATCGCCCAGAAACGCACCGCGGGAGACAAAGTCCTGCTCGTGACGTCCGATCAGACGCTGCAGTGGACGACCATGGGTGCCAAGGTTACCCGGATGTCCTCGGCGGAATTCGGGCGCGAACTTGCCGAAGAGAGCGCCGATCGAGAGACGTATGCCCGTGACGGTTCGGGCGCCGCGCTCGACAAGAGACTCGACCCGGACACCCGTGACAAGCTCGCCCGGTGGGCTCGAGGAGAGGGGCCACCGCAAGACCGCTCATGAATGCACGAAGTCAGGCTTTTTCAGCCTTGTCGAGATTTGTTGACACCTGTTCCAGCCGCTGCGTATCGTCGTTGATGCACCTGTCCCACCTCGCCCTGCCTGGGGCGAATCCTTCCCCGCGGAAATGCGGGGTCTCTTTTGGAGGGGATTGTGATTGGATGCACAAGGTCGCGCCGTGTATAGGTCTCCCGGGACCGCACGCGGTGAACTCGCACTGGTTCGTGCTGCACAAGCAGGAGACCAAGGGGCGTCCTCACAGCTAGTCCGCAAGTACCGGAGTCTCGTCCGGTGCAAGGCGCGTTCCTATTTCCTGGTAGGCGGAGATCGAGAGGACGTCATCCAGGAGGGAATGATCGGCCTGTTCAAGGCGATACGTGACTACGACGCGAACAGGCAGTCCAGCTTCCGCTCGTTCGCGGAGCTGTGCGTCACCCGGCAGATGATCACTGCCATCAAGACAGCGACGCGTCGCAAGCACGCGCCGCTCAACAGCTATGTCTCTTTGAGCAGGAGTACCGGCACCGAAGATGACGGTGAGCGTCTGCTGACCGACATCCTCGCCGCCAAGGAGGTCTGCGATCCGGCCGAGATAGTCATCTCGGCATGGGAAGGCGACTTCATCCGTCGGGGGTTCACCGAAGCACTGTCCGACTTCGAGGCCCGTGTCTTGCGTCTCTACATGGACGGCTGCTCGTACCAGGAGATCGCCGACCGGCTCGGTCGTCATCCAAAGTCGGTCGATAACGCACTTCAGCGGGTCAAGCGCAAGATCGAGGCGCAAATCGATCGCTGCAGGGTCTGCTGAAATTCGCATGTGACAGCGCTGCGACTCGCGCCTTACAATAGGGCGCGCTGCTGGCGTAGCTCAGTCGGTAGAGCAGTGGTCTTGTAAACCACAGGTCGCAGGTTCGATTCCTGTCGCCAGCTCCAGAAACACGCAACGACGCCCGGATCACACCGGGCGTCGTTTGTCTTTCCAGCTGAGCCGTGCTCCGCGAGGCTACTCCTCGGCCGGCGCCTCTGCACGGATTCCCTGTGGCTCGAGAGGCTTCTGTTCGGGTGCCCACAGCACTTCGACGACCTCGATGGCCCCGCCGATGTTCTTGAGCGAGAACAGCCCGTGCCCGTAGGTTCGGACGCCGGTCAGGGAGCCCGCATCGATCACACCTCGCGTACACAGGACCTGCCCACCATCACCGAGGTTCATGATCCGCGCAGCCATGTTGAGGGCGGCGCCTATGAATGGCCGACCGCCCCTGTCGAGTACGACCTCGCCCGCCGCGATCCCGCAGCGGATGACGATGTCGCGCTCGCCCTCGTGCTCGGTATTGTACGAACGCAGGGCGGTCTGCATCTCGGCTGCCGCCTGGATGGCGTCGGTCGCGGTCTCGAATGCGGCTACCAACCCGTCGCCACCGGTGGATTTCCCGTTGCCGTTGTGCCCTGAAATGATCGGGAGGAGTAAGTCACGGTGTCGTTGGATCGTCTTTGCCGAGACGACCGATCCCTCTTCCTCGGTCATCTTGGAGAACGACTTCATGTCCGTGATCATGACGACTGCCTGAGACGTGTGTTTGCTCGCGAGCTGGTCCTCGGCGGTCGCGATGAGACGGAGCAGCTCGTCGACGTCCGCGTCCTCCGACGACATACTTCCGGGTCTCACCGCAGGCGCCTTGGGCTTGGGAAGTGGTGGGAAGATCCACCCCCATGCGCCGGCGAATGCCAGGGCAACGACCAGGGAGCCCAAAGCAGCGATGGCGAGTTCCGAAGTAGACGATGCGTCGAGAAGGAGGGACGCCGCGAGGGGTGTAGCCAGCGCTAGAAAGGCGACAGCGCCGGTGACGGACAGGAGGCCATGCAGTTGCCAGTTCTTGCGTTCGGCGGGCTTGCGCAGTCCCCCCGCCACCGCCGCCGCGATCGCCCACAGGAATGGCTGTACCACGAGCATCGCCTTGCCCTCGGCGTTGGTGATCGCCGAGAGCAGCGCGCCCGGGTCGAGTGCATCCAGCGAAGCTCCCAGCCAGCCGAAGCCCATCAGGTTCTGCGGCGCGTTCTCAAACGAGATGAGTCCGGGAGCTACGCCTCCGGTGTAGATGACGCCCAGGTACTCGCGGCCCATGACGATTCCAGCGCCTTCGAGCGCGAGGCAGGCCAGGATCGCGGCGATTGCTCCTTCAGACGCTCCAAGGAGATAGCCGCCTATGGCTGCCGCAGCCCACACCGGTCCGAACGCGGCACCGACGAACGCTGTTGCAATCAGCAAGAAGACGCGCCCGTTTTGCTGGCCCATGTACTGGACTGCGGCGAATCCCACGATCAGGAAGACCGAGCCGACGAGGAAGTCCGCGGCGAGGAGGGGGAGCGACATCGCGACTACGGCCACGAGAACCGCGATACCCGGCGCGAACAGGGCCGTGATGCCGACTGCGAAGGCCAGCGCCAGCGCAAGCCCGGGTGGGTCGAAGGCGGTTGCGACGAGGGCGCCTGCGGTGAAGCCACCGAATGCCAGTGCTCTCAGCCACCTGAGAAGCTGCTCGTTTCTCCTGAGCGGTGCCCGTGTCGTCATTCCATCTCCCTCAATGCGTGCGTCACGTAGTGGTCAGCAGTGTGGCTCCGGCGATAAACGCGAATGCGAGTGCGCAGAGGCACAGTCCTGTGGCAGCAAACAGCATGTGGTACGCCCTGTTCTCGGCAGGCTGGGACAGCGAGTAGATGGTCCGAGGAATGAACGCGATCACGAGCAATGCCACGGGCACGAACGGCTCGGAGGTGCCCACGACGGCCGGAATCATCGTTGCCGCCAACAGGGCTGCACCGCGTTCGAGCATCCCAATGATGCGCTCGGCGTCGTAGGGCAGGATCGTCCGTTGCCTGGAGATCGGGCCGAAGGCGTTGATGACCTCGAACACGAGGATCGAGCCGAGAAACGTGACCGCCACCAGACCGCACGCCAGCGCGACCCAGGATGCGGGCACGTCCATGCCGAAGGTTCGAACCTGTTCCACGTCTGAGATCGGCGTCGCGAGCCAGACGAGCACGACGAGGGAGACGACGTGCAGACCCTGATCGATCAGGAACACCGACAGCCCGCTTGCGCGACCCGACGTGCGAAGCCTGATCGTAACGACCTCGATGAAGAGGTGGGCTGCGACAGCCAGCGAGACGATATTCCAGAGTGCGGAGATGTCGGCCCACAGAATGGCGGCAGTGACCGCGCCGATGATGCCGACGTGTGTCAGGAGGCCCGGCAGCCCTTTGCGTTTGGCGGCCACGAGAATGCCCGGCTGGAATACGAAATCCCCGAGCAGGTGACCCAGGTACAGGTTGAGAAGCAGCTCCATGGGGCCCTCACGTCCGGCATCATCCCACGACCATTGTGCATGAAACCTGCGCTTCCGTCTGCAAGACCGGGGTATCTCTGCTATATAGTGGATGCAGGCCCTGTGAGGGGGAGCTGTTAGTTCGTCGCTCCACGCGGACCGGGCACATGATTGGGAGGACCCAAGCTATGGCGAACGAGGAGTTTCTGTCCCGGGTACCGATCTTTGCGAACTGCACGCCGGAGGAAGTCTCGGCAATCGCCGCGGTGGCGCAGGAGAGCGGTTTTCAGACAGGCCAGATAATCGTCACGCAGGGTACGCCAGGCCAGGCGTTCTATCTGGTGCTGTCGGGGCGGGTCGAAATAGTCCGGGACGGACAGTCGCTCGGGGCGTTCGGGCCTGGCGACTTCTTCGGCGAGATGTCATTGCTCGACCACGCGCCCCGCTCCGCGACGATCAAGGCGCTCGAGCCCACGACGTGTCTCATGCTGTCGAGCTGGGACTTCAAAGCGCTGCTTGAGAAGCACCCGTCGATCGCGGTGAAGCTGCTCGAGGTTCTGAGTCGCAGGTTGCGCGTGGCCGATGAGCGGATTGGGCGGTAGCCCGTCGCACTGACAGGCGGATGAGAGGCAAGACATGGTTCGCGATTCAGGCACGGCCCTGCTCCAGTCGGTTGCCGAGCGCATCATCGGTCGCTATCTGACTGACTCCGGATTCGCCGATGTGAGCGTGCTGAATTCGGGGCGCAGTTCTGCGGCAGGATCATTGATCGACCTGACCTACCGTTACCAGGGTCGTCGGGTGGGCGTGAAGGTCAAGCCCGACGTCTACTTCGGGTCCGATCCTGCGAAGGTCCGCAATCGTGAGTTCGTGTTCTATCGAAGCGACGCCGGACACTACGCGTTCGAGTCGATTTCGAATCACATGACGCGCGAGGCCGGATGGATGTTCAACTCGGATGCCGACGAGCTCTTCTACTACTATCTGGTGATATCGCAGTCCGAGGATGAAGTGCGTGCATTGCTCAGCGAGCCCGACGATGTGTTCTTCAGCGAACTCAAGGTCGACCGAGACGAGCTGAGGATTCTTCCCATGGCGGCGACGCGCGACTGGTTCCGCGCGCACTACGAGGAGTACACTCCACGGCCGGTGACCGTGGGCGATATCTCCGCGTGGTACCGACTCATCCCGCGGTCGGATATCGACACCCAGGTGTCGGGCATTCGCAACGCGGGATCCATCTTTGTGGGTCTTTCGGGCTGAAAAGGTGCGTTCGAACGCACCCGTAGAGATCAGCCAATGGGAACGCCCGGCCCCGTTGTCGTCGTTGACACCCGTCAAGGCGATACAGTAATATCCGTATGCCTTTCGGCAGGCAAGCAACTTGAAAAGCGTACACACGGCCTTTTTTTTGTGGGGGTGTGCCCGAGTGGCTAAAGGGGACGGGCTGTAAACCCGTTGGCTACGCCTACCCAGGTTCGAATCCTGGCGCCCCCACCAGCGTCGACACCGGGGAAAGCATCCCGTGAGTGCGCCCACATAGCTCAGTCGGCAGAGCACTTCCTTGGTAAGGAAGAGGTCACCGGTTCAAGTCCGGTTGTGGGCTCCATACGATTGACCTACGGTCACGCCGACGGCGGCGGACCGACTGGACGGCGGTGTAGCTCAGCGGTTAGAGCACACGGTTCATACCCGTGGAGTCACTGGTTCGAATCCAGTCACCGCTACCACGTTAAAATGCGCGGCACGATGCACCACCGCGATTGACATGCGCACGAGATTGGTAAGAGCACAGATAAGGACGGGTCGCGGCCGACCTAAGTTGGTCGGCTCCGTCGAGAAAGTCCCGTAAGGAGGAGACTCATGGCGAAGAAGAAGTTCGAGCGTACCAAGCCGCACGTGAACGTAGGTACCATCGGTCACGTCGACCACGGTAAGACCACCCTGACCGCGGCGATCACCAAGACACTTGCCGAGAAGGGTTGGGCGGACTTCACGCCGTTCGATCAGATCGACAAAGCTCCCGAGGAGCGCGAGCGTGGTATCACCATCGCGATCGCCCACGTGGAGTACGAGACGGCGAACCGTCACTACGCTCACGTCGACTGCCCCGGCCACGCTGACTACGTGAAGAACATGATCACGGGTGCGGCCCAGATGGACGGCGCGATCCTGGTCGTATCGGCCGCGGACGGCCCCATGCCCCAGACCCGCGAGCACATCCTGCTCGCCCGTCAGGTAGGCGTGCCCTTTATCGTGGTCTTCCTGAACAAGGTCGACATGGTTGACGACGAGGAGCTCCTCGAGCTCGTCGAGATGGAAGTCCGCGAGCTTCTTTCCGAGTACGAGTTCCCGGGAGATGACATTCCCGTCATCAAGGGTTCCGCGCTCAAGGCGCTCGAGGGCACCGATGAGACCGCCAAAGAGGCTATCTGGGAGCTCATGGAGGCCATCGATACGTACATCCCCGAGCCGGTGCGCGACATCGAAAAGCCGTTCCTGATGGCCGTCGAAGACGTCTTCACCATCACCGGCCGTGGCACGGTCGCCACCGGTCGCGTCGAGCGTGGCGTGGTCAAGGTCGGCGACGAGGTCGAGATCGTGGGTATCCACGCCGAGACCGCCAAGACCGTCGTGACCGGCGTCGAGATGTTCCGCAAGCTGCTCGACCAGGCCCAGGCCGGCGACAACATCGGTCTGCTGCTGCGCGGCGTGTCGCGTACCGACATCGAGCGCGGCCAGGTCATCTGCAAGCCCGGCTCGGTCAACCCGCACACTGAGTTCGAGAGCCAGGTCTATATCCTGACCAAGGAAGAGGGCGGCCGTCACACCCCGTTCTTCGACGGCTACCGTCCCCAGTTCTACTTCCGCACCACCGATGTGACCGGCGTGGCGCATCTGCCCGAGGGCACCGAGATGGTCATGCCCGGCGACAGCATCGAGATCCGCGGAGAGCTCATCAA
>JBGSMX010000085.1:0-2692 GCA_041739935.1 Coriobacteriia bacterium
GCGCACGCAGGCCGGGCAGCGCTCCCTTCAGCGCGGCGTAGAGATGGCACAGTGGCAGTCCGGCCACGTTCTGGTAGCACTCGTCTGCCGTGACGCGGGCGACCTGACCTTCGATGTTGTAGGCACCGGCGCAGCCCATGAACTCGCCTGCCGCCATCCACGCCTCGATGCCGCAATCGGTGAGCTCGTGCATCTGCACGTTCGTGATCACTGCAAACGTGCGTGCACGGTCGTCATCCGGACACAGCAGCCCCACCCCGGTCACGACCTGATGCGTGCGACCCGAAAGCGCGCGCAGCATGCGCCAGGCGTCGGCGACGTCCCGGGGTTTGCCCAGGACCTTCCCGTCAAGGACGACGATCGTGTCGAAGGTCAGCACGAGCGAGTCATCGTAGCCGCTCTCATGCCGCGTGGCGTCTGCCTTTTCCCCGGCAAGAAACACGGCGAGCGAGCGTGGGTCGGCTGCGAGCGGTGAATCGAGCTCCTCGGGAGTGTCGACGCTCGTCACATCGAAGGGAAGCCCGAGCCAGGCCAACAGCCGGCGCCGCCGGGGAGAGGCGGATGCCAGCACGATGCGGTGGGCGGCTGCGGGATTGTCCATTGGCGAGATGATAGCAGTCGCGGCGTACCAGGATATCCTGCGGATTGGCGTCGAAGAACCCTATAATGAAAGCGCGCCAGGGAGGACTTCCGCTACGAAGCGTGAGGAGGGAGCGTGACCGTGGAGGGGCCCGATACGCCGAAGCCGCCTGCCGCGGTCGAGCGCTTCGTGAAACAGCTGGTAGTGACGATGAAAGCTGTCGTGCTCTACCCCCCCGCGAGCAGTATTCCCAAAGAGAACGCCACCGAGGCGGTCAAGATGCTCGCCTCGATCCTGCAGGACCGTCCCGAGATGCGACTGGGGATTCAGAAGGAAGGCGTGCTCTACGGCGGAGCCATCGTGTACGACGGGCAACCCGCCTACCAGGCGTTTGCCCGCGAACTGTACAACCGCGGACTGAGTGAGATTCGCTTCCACACCGGTGTCAGCGCTTCGCACGTGACCTCATTTCTGAGCATCCTCAAGAGCACACCCGCAGACATCGCCTCGGCCGGGGGCTTCGAGGGTCGCCTGTGGGAACTGGGCGTCGACACGATCACGGTCAAGGAAGCGGCCGTACGCATCGTGGATACCGATGCATCAGGCATCGAAGACCCCGACGGCGAGAACTGGCCCCCGGATGCGGGGAGGTTCGACGAGATCCTCGAAGGCGCGCTGGGTGGTCGTCCTCGAGATCAGCGCCTGCTGGTGAGAATCATCGCAGATGGCGAATTGTTGGCCGGCTACCTGCGCGAGACGCTCACCGAGCGCGGCACGGATCCGAACGAGGCGATTCGCCGGCTCAAGATCGCCGAGCTCGCGCGAGCCATAGCCCAGGCCGACCCGAACAACAGGGCGGCGAACTACCGGGCCCTTTCAGAAGCCATCGCCGCGCTCGATCCCGAGATCCGACGCAAGCTGCTCACCGAGCGCATGTTGCCCGAGGCTCGAAACGACGAGCATCTGGCATCGGTCATCCGCCACATCGACATCGATCAGGTGTGTCGCTGGCTCGTCGAAGGCGTGACCGACGACCAGCTCTCGGTCGATGGGCTTGCCCGCGCGATTCGCAATCTGGCGCTGATCTCGCTCGCCGAGCGCGACTCGGTCGTCAACGCGGCAGGCGCGGCGATGCGTGCGGCCGGAGTCGCTGAGAGCACCGTTGACGACGTGCTCGAGATCGTATCTCCCAGCAGGCTCCAGGTGCGCGGTGATGCTGCGGCGCAGCCTTCCGAGCAGCCGGTCGACTCGATTCTGCAACTCGTGAATCTGGCGCCCGGTGCGGTTGCCACGCAGTACGCCGACGACCCGGAGTTTGCCGCACTGCAGGAGGAATCGCGCCGCGGGATCACTGACGGCGATGTCGTCGGAGCGCTGGTGACACTCGCGACCGTTGACGTGCACGGCGCCGAGTTCTCGGCGATGATGTCGCTTCTCGAAGACGCTATCGAGCTCACGATCGACCGCGGCGACTTCGTGGTCGCCGCCGATGCCGCCGAGGCGCTGGCATCGGTCGCCGGGGACCGCGAACTCACTGCGAACCGGCGGGAGCGCATCATCAAGGCGCTTACCACGATGTCGTCGAAGCGCGAACTCGCGGTCGTCACGAAGGCCATGCGCATGTACGACTCCGGGGCGGTGGAGTATCAAGCGTGCAGCCGGCTGCTGGGCGCGCTGGGCGGAGCAGCGATAGGCCCGCTGCTCGAGATCCTTGCCGATGAACCCGACATGACCGCCCGCAAGGCGCTCGTCGACACGATGTCGCTCATGGCCGACGACTATATCGAGGAGCTCGCGGGGCATCTGGGAGATCCGCGCTGGTATTTCGTGCGAAACGTCGTCGCGATCCTGGGCAAGACGAAAAGCCCTGAGCTCGCGGGGTACCTGAACCGCACGCTGCGGCATCCGGACTCGCGGGTGCGTCGCGAGACCGTCCGCGCGCTGTCGGGAGTGCAGGAGCGAATGGCGATCGAGATGCTGATCGCCGCACTCGACGATCCGGATGCACAAAACGTGCAGCTTGCGGCTCGCTATCTGGGTGTCTCGCGCGCAGCCGGAGCGCTGCCGGCCTTGCGCCAGGTCGCCATGGGCGAGGGTCGCGGGAACCGGGAG
>JBGSMX010000087.1:0-5824 GCA_041739935.1 Coriobacteriia bacterium
GACGGCAGCTACCCCATCGCCCGCTACCTGTACATGTACAGCAACGGCGAGCCCGAGGGCGTCATGGCTGCGTACGTAGAGTGGATCTTGGGCGAGGACGGTCAGGCGATCGTCGTCGACCAGGGCTTCGTACCGCTCGACTAGTTACATGACCGACACGCCTCCGCATATGAGGCAGCGGGTCGGCCGCCCGGCATTCAGCCGGGCGGCCGAGCCTGTTGTCAAAGCCCTGATCAAGATTGCCGGCTGGTCGGCGATCGCGATTCTCGCGGCGATCGCCGGCTACCTGTTCGCTGGCGCACTGCGCGCCATCGATGAGGTGGGCATGCGCGCGATGGTCACCGGCGAGTTCTGGTATCCCACCTCGGCGACACCGCAGTTCGGGTTCCTGCCCTCGGAGATCGGCAGCCTGTGGGTGACCGTGGTCGCTCTGCTCCTGAGCGTTCCGCTCGGGGTGGCGACCGCAGTCTACATCTCCGAGTTCGCGAGTAACCGGGTCAAGGATGTCAGCAAGTCGATCATCGAGTTCATGGCGGCGATTCCCTCGGTCGTGTTGGGCCTGATCGGTATCGCGCTGCTCGTTCAGAACGTGAGGGCATGGTTCGATCTGGACACCGGATTGACTGCGTTCACCGCCGGCATCATGGTGGCCATACTCGCGCTGCCCACCATCGTCTCGATCTCAGAAGACGCCTTGCATGCCGTGCCCATGGACCTTCGGCACGGCTCGTCGGCGCTGGGCAACACCCGGTGGCAAACCACCTACAAGGTCGTCGTGCCGGCGGCGTCTTCGGGAATATTCGCCGCTGTCATGCTCGGGCTGGGACGCGCGATCGGCGAGACCATGGTCGTCTTGATGCTTGCGGGCAATGCGGGCACCATCCCGCTCTCGCCATTCGAGCCGGCCCGTACCCTGCCGGGAACGATCGCCGGGGAGCTTGGCGAGGTCGTTCGCGGAGGGCTGCACTACTCGTCGCTGTTCGCGATGGGCCTCGTTCTGTTCGTGGTGACCTTCCTGATCAACCTCGCGGCCGATGTGGTGCTCGAGCGGCAGCGCAAGCGGTGGCGTCGATGAGCCGGGTGGCCCGCGCCCGGGCAACCGAACGCATCGCCAAGTGGATCCTCGGCGCATGCGCGGTGGTCTCGATAGGATCCGCGTTGTTCCTTATCGGCTACGTCTTCTACAAGGGCGCCGGCTACGTCTCGTGGGAGTTCCTGACCCAGCCCCCGCGCAACGCCATGACCGAGGGCGGCATCTATCCCGTCATCGTCGGTTCGCTGCAGCTGGTGTTCTGGACGGCGATGTTCGCGCTGCCTCTGGGCATCATGGCCGGTATCTACCTTGCCGAGTACGCGCCCAGGAACCGCGCCACGCGTACGGCGCGCCTGGCCATCGCAAACATGGCCGGAGTGCCATCGATCGTCTACGGTCTGTTCGGCGTTGCGCTGTTCGTCATCCAGATGAATCTGGGCCGCTCGATCATCGCCGGTGCGCTTACGCTGGCGTGTGTCACGCTACCCGTGGTCATTACCGCAACAGAAGAAGCACTGCGGCAGATCCCCACCGACCTGCGACATGCGTCGCTTGCTCTGGGTGCGACCCGGCTGCGGACGATCACCCGGGTGATCTTGCCTGCGGCCGGGCCGGGCATCATCACCGGCTCGATCCTGGGACTCTCGCGCGCCGCAGGCGAGACGGCCCCCATCCTGTTTACGGCCGTCGCCTTCTTCGCGCCCATAGCGAGCTCTCCGTTCGATGAGACGATGGCGCTGCCGTATCACATCTACATCATGGCCACACAGTCGACCAAAGACGCGCCCAATATGGTCTGGGGCAGCGCGTTCGTGCTCGTTGCGGCCGTCAGCATTCTCAACGTGATCGTTGCGGCATGGAGATCGAAGCAGAGGAGAAAGATCAGATGGTAGAGGCCAGCCTGGGATCATTCGACCTGGACGACGTTTCGGTTGCGTACGGACCCGAGACGGCGGTCGCAGGTGTCTCCATGCATATCCCGGAGCATGCGGTCACCGCGTTGATCGGGCCATCGGGCTGCGGCAAGTCCACGCTTCTCCGATGCCTCAACCGGATGAACGATGAACTCGGCAACGTTCGAGTGGGCGGCTCGATTCGTCTTGGGGACCGGGACATCTACGATCGCTCCATGGACCCCGTGGAGCTGCGCCGGCGCGTGGGACAGGTGTTCCAGAAGCCCAACCCGTTTCCCATGTCGATCTTCGATAACGTCGCCTACGGTCCGCGGACGCACGGTGTCGCGCGGGGCGATCTGAATGACATCGTGGAGAACTCGCTCAAGCGTGCCGCCCTGTGGAACGAGGTCAAGGACCTGCTCAAGAAGCACGCCTTCGAGCTGTCCGGCGGGCAGCAGCAGCGACTGTGCATTGCTCGCGCGCTTGCCACCGAGCCCGAGGCCCTGCTCATGGACGAGCCCGCCTCGGCACTCGATCCTATCTCCACGCAGCAGATCGAAGACACGATCGCGGAGCTGAAGGCGTCGGTCACGATCGTCATCGTCACGCACAACATGCAGCAGGCAGCGCGCATCTCCGACGAGACCGCGTTCATGCTGCGCGAGAGCATGGAGGAGCCGGCCACGCTCATTGAGATGGGCGACACGCGGACGATGTTCACGAATCCGGGAGACAAGCGCACTGAGGCCTACATCACCGGCCGGTTCGGCTAGGTTCCTGCGCGCGTTGCCGGGATGCACGGTGTTTCGGAAAAAGGGCAGGACGCGCTGAGGGGGGTAGCGCGTCCTGCCAAAAACTTGAGCGGCGCTGCCCGCCCCGAGGGGGGAGGAGGAGAAAGGCGGGTCGCCAGGCTCTTGCCGGTTCAAATAGCAACCTGCGTGCCGAGTTTGCGGGGGTCTAGTGCTCGCTTCCTTCCCCCTCTACAGGGGGCTCAACGCCCAGGTAGTCGGCCACATACGTGCGCACGTCCATCATCGTGAAGCCATAGACGTCTTTGATGTCTTTGAGCGGCAGATCCATGTCCGCCTGGGATAGTCCGAAGGTCTGGGCGAGCGTCTCGGCAGGTATTCCCGTACCCTCGGCGATCTGGCTCATGGTGGTGGAGCCCTTGATGACGGTCGTGTCGAACGTCCCGCCGCCTTCTTCTGTCGAGCGACGCATCTCACCGGCGACGCTGGGCTGCGACCAATCGAACGCATCTGCTGCAGTGGCGATCCCGATGACGCCGAAGAACACAGCCGCGGTTGCCAAAGTCACAACCAGGGGCGAGACGGTGCGGCCGGCCTTGTCCGCGAAGCTCAGGGCGCCGGGCCGAGGACACGCGGTCACGCACTCGCCGCACGCGATGCATTCGGGTGTCGTCACATCGGCCGCTCCTGCGACGTCGATACCCACCGGGCAGGCGGTATCGCAGCTTCCGCAGTCGGTGCACGCATCGGCTGTCCGACGGATCTTGAACCAGCTGAAGCGCGAGGACAGGCCCAGCAGCGCGCCCATGGGGCAGGCATAGCGGCAGAAGAAGCGCTCGTAGATGAGTGAGCCGCCAATGCTGATCGCAAGCACGATGGCGCCGAGTGAGAACTCGGTCCACAGCTCGGGCGAGGTCAGATGGTGGTACGCGACCCACGGGTCCAGGGGCCGGAAGATCAGTACACCGGCCATCCAGGTACCGACCGTGGCGATCGCGAGAACGGCATATTTGAGCAGGCGCGCCCCGGTGTCGAGTGGTTGCGGCATGTTCGAGCGTGTGATGCCGAGCTTGCGGCCAAGGCGGCCTGCGAGCTCCTGCAAGGTCCCGAGCGGGCAAATCTGCCCGCAAAACGCGCGACCCATCACCAGTGCGACGCCCAGCGTTGCGACGAGCAAGACGATGCTGCTGAACGCGATGCGCTTGAGCAGGGTTCCTTGTGCGAGGAACGCCCACAGGGTCTCCAGGCCTCCGAAGGGACACAAGGCGTCGACTCCGACTGGCACGAACGGCAGAGCCTTCGATGCGTGGAGCAGGCCCAGAGTGGTGCTCAGCGCGAGTACGCCTCCGAGCACGAGGTACCTGGCGATTCGGGCACTTTGGCGCTTGCGGGCTGATGCTGACTTCGGCACGAAAACCTCCACACGCGGGGGACGAGTCCGCCCGATTCTATCGTGAAGTAGTGAACGAAGTACGCGGCGGCAGTGAAGAACTCGTGAACGTGCAGGTCGCGCGAACCGCCGGACGACGGGTATGCTGGTGTCCACCACTCTCGCAGCGAAAGGATCGTGCGTGACACCGACAACGGTATCGGTACGCGATGCCACACCCGCAGATGCGCCGGCGCTCGCGCAAATCTACAACCACTACATCACCGAATCGAATGTTACGTTCGACCTCGAACCCAAGACCGCCGAGGAGCGCTCCGCGTGGATTGCGGCGCACGGGTCGGCGCATCCGGTCCTTGTGGCCGAGATCGACGGCTCGGTCGTCGGTTTCGGTGCCCTGAGTCCGTGGGCCCAGCGTCCGGCCTGGCACCACACCGTCGAAGTCTCGAGTTACGTTGCCCCGCAGTGGCGACGCCACGGGGTGGGTCGCGCGCTGATGGATGTGCTGCTGGAGCGAGCGCTGGCTGCGGGTCACCACGCGCTCATCGGCCAGATCGTGGCCGACAATCAGGCGAGCATCACGCTGTCGGCGAACATGGGGTTCGTAGAGGTCGGGCGGCTTCGCGAGGTGGGCGACAAGTTCGGCCGCTGGCACGACGTCGTGCTCGTGGAGCGGATTCTGGATTCAGCAGGCTCGAACTAAGACCGCGATATCTGCGGAAGGGACGATCGGCGTGCACAGGCCATTCACGGTGGTGAGCAGACCCGGTCCGGTGATCGCTACCGCGATTCACGCCGGTCACGAGCTACGCCCGGATGTCGCACAGCACATCGCACTTGCCGCCGATGCCAGGCTGAGGGAAGAAGATCCCGCCACCGAGCGGATCGCTGATTTCGGTGCCACGCTCGTGTCGGTGCACGCATCGCGCTTCCAGGTCGATCTGAATCGGGAGCGTCACGCGGCGGTGTATCGCACACCCGCCGATGCCTGGGAGCTCGATGTGTGGCGCGGGGAGCGGCCGCCCTCTGTGGTCGCCGGCTCTCTGGCCGAGTACGATGCCTTCTTCGAGGCGATGCGCGCGCTCATTGCCGATACCATCGTGCGGGAGGGTCACTGCATCGTCCTCGACGTGCACAGCTACAATCACCGGCGATCCGGCCCGGATGGGCCGCCCGCTCCGGTCGCCGAGAACCCCGAGGTCAACCTGGGCACGGGCTCGCTCGATGACATGTGGTCGCCGGTCGCCCGGAGTGTCTCGGTAGCGCTGACAGACGCAGGCTACGACGTGCGGAGCAATGTGAAGTTCATGGGCGGCGCGTTTCCGCGCTGGGTCAACGGGACCTTCGCGCGGCACGCATGCGCGCTCGCCATCGAATTCAAGAAGACCTACGTGGATGAATGGACGGGCGAGATCGACGAGGTAGCAGTTGACCGCGCGAGGGCAGCGCTTCGCGGGGCGGCCGGGCGCGCTGCCCGTGCGCTCGGGGAGGTCGCGCTGTGAGCCGAACGCCTGCCGTTACCGGCGAGCTCATCGCGGCGATTGTGGAGCGTCTGGGTGCGGACCGACCTGTGCGGCGTTCGATGCCCGGGTGGGGCCGGCTACACGTCGATCGCCAGCTTCCCTTCATCGTCATCTATCGTCGACCCGCCGCACGGCCCGATCCGGGTACCGACCGGCTGGCCGTGGGCGTTGCGAGCTACCTGCTCGCGGCGGCCGAGTGCGATGCCCGCGAGATCGCCGCCCTCGTCGAGGCGGTC
>JBGSMX010000132.1:0-9895 GCA_041739935.1 Coriobacteriia bacterium
TGGCCACGCTCGTGCGCGACGCGAGCCCCGAGGTCGAGATAGCCGCCGTCCAGTCACTGGGCAAGCACGGCACTGCAGGGTCTGCCGAGGTGCTCGCCTCCCGACTCGACGAACTCGATGTGGACGGCAAGGACTTCACGCTCGCGCGCGAAATCATCGGCGCCCTCGCTCGCTGTGCTGATCCGGCCGCTACCGGAGCCCTCGAGCGACTGGCGGCGCGCAAGGCCCTGATCAAACGCGGTCACTTCGCCGAGGTCCAGGATCTTGCCCGACAGGCGCTTGCCTTCAGGCGCGAGCGAGGGGGTGCATGATGGGTATCGAACTCGACCTCGTTGTTGCACTCGCGAGCGCGCGCAAAGCGTCGCAGCTCTACCCGCCGACTCACCCGGAACACGCGGGCGCGCTCGATGCGCTCGTAGGCGCCGTCGGCGAGGCAACTGCGTCGGGCCCGTTCACACTCAACGTGCACCAGGGCCGCTTGTACAACCAGAGCACGGTGCTTCATGAGGAGACCCCGGGCGTACACGCAGTGGCCGAGGCTTTCGAGTCACGCAAGATCGAGAGTCTCACCATGCACCCGGGCTTCTCGGCCAAGGACGGCTCGGGACTCGTCGAGGTGCTTTCGCTGCGCCCGTCGGCGACGCTCGCGGTCGAGGAGGAGCTCGAGGCTCGCGGGGTCATAGGTGTCACGATTGCGCTGCTTGCCGACACGGACGAGGAGCGTGAGGAGCGCGATCGCCTGCGCGAACAGGACCGCGCACTCTACCACAGACTCGTGGCTGTCCTGCGAACGCTTTCGGCGCAGGTCGCTCAAGGCGGCGACACCGACCTGACGAACGCCGAGAACATGGTTGGCAATCTGATGGGCCGCATGCTGGAGGATCAGTCGGCGGTGCTTGGCCTGGCGACACTGCGAGGGCACAGCGAGGCCGACCTGTTCCACTCGATCAACGTGATGATCTACTCACTCACTCTGGGGGCGACTCTCGGCCTGCCGGAGGAGGGACTCTCATCGCTGGGCGTCAGCGCACTCATGCATGACGTTGGTAAGGCCGCGTTCGACCACAGCGACCCGGGCCAGGCCGATGCAATGCGGGCGATGCACCCCAAGGTCGGAGCCGACATCCTGTCTCGAATCCCCGACGAGGATCCCGCGCCCATGCTCGTGGCCTACGAGCATCACATGCACATGGACGGCGGCGGTTACCCCGACCGGGACGCGGACTACATTCCGCATCCG
The DNA here is from genome assembly GCA_041739935.1 of Coriobacteriia bacterium. Lineage (GTDB taxonomy): Bacteria > Actinomycetota > Coriobacteriia > Anaerosomatales > JAGXFU01 > JBGSMX01. Next base: position 1,241 of record JBGSMX010000132.1, read on the forward strand.
TTCAGCCGCATGGTGGCAATCGCCAACCGCTACGCGAATCTCACCGGCCCGATCGCGGCCCACGAGGCGCTAACCCCGGACAAGGCCGTCGTGCAGCTGCTGCGCGAAGCCGGGTCAGTTTTCGATCCACTGTTCGCACGGCTGTTCGCCAAAGCGATGGGCGTCTTCCCGGTGGGTTGCATGGTGCGGCTCTCGGACCAGTCCGTGGGAGTGGTCTCCCAACCCGGCGAGGACGCTCTGTCGCCCGTGGTGCGCGTTGTCTACGACCCGCACGGGTTCGAGATCGAAGACCCGCAGGATGTCGACCTCGCCGAAGCTGCGCTGACGATCGTTGAGGTCGTGGACCCGCAGAGTCTGGACGTAGCCGTCGCCGATCACCTGTAGGCGACACGGGCGAGGCGTCTTCAGCGAATCGCAAGCGTGGCTTAAGCCGGTGCCTGCGGATTGATCTTGTGCAGGACCAGCGCGATCAGCGCAAGCCTACGCCCGCGGTCCTGGCACGCCTCGACGAAGGTCCCTATCGTCTCGCGCATCTCCGGGTTGGGCTTGTAGCGAATGAGCCCACCGGCGCACTGGAGAATGCGACCGGAGCACAGCGCTTCGATCTCCGGATCGAGTTCCTCGACGCGGCGCCCAAGTCGGGAAGCGAGCCCGTTCGCGTCGAGCACCGCTTCCGGGTTTCTATGGAAGAACACCAGAATATCCCAGGTCAGAAGTGACCTGACATGGCGTTCAACGAACTGCATGACCGAGGGCCCTAAGACCCCCTCGAGATCGTACACTCCCGGTCCCCTTGCTCAGAGCGGGAAAGACCGCCGAAAGCGCCAGTCGCTGCGCACGCGGCGGCCACTTTCATTATTGTTTATCGGCAGCCGAGCCGGCACAAGTTTAACTTATCAACGACGCAATTCCACGCGGTGAAGCCCAACGGTCCAATAGTTTGGTCGAACGGTCACGCTCTCCGACGCACGGCTGTACGAACGGTGTCTCTCGTGGCACCCCGAGAGCGGGGTACAATCACTATCGCGTATGAGGTAGGGTTGTCCGAGCGCCGACGGGGCGCACGACGCGACAGTCCGAAGCTGGAGGCTTTCCCATGGCACATCCTGACGGCACCACCGTCCGAGTCCACTATCGCGGCACGCTTGACGACGGCTCCGAGTTCGACTCGAGCACCGGCCGCGATCCCCTCGAGTTCACCATTGGCGCAGGCCAGGTGATAGCGGGTTTCGAGCAGGCGGTCGCAGGGCTTGCTGCTGGCGAGAAGACCCAGATACGCATCGAGGCCGAGGACGCGTACGGCGAGCGGTTCGCCGACGCCATTCAGCGGCTCCCCATGGAGGCGTTTGCCGAGGAACCGCCGCTCGAAGCGATGGTGCAGCTTCAGGCGCCTGATGGTCGCATGATGGTCGCCACGGTGACCGACGTGACCGAAGAGACGGTGGAGCTCGATTTCAATCACCCGCTGGCCGGACAGGCGCTCACCTTCGATCTCGAACTCGTGGACGTGATCGCGCCCGAGTGAGGCCATCTGCCACGTTGCTCTTTCGCGAACACCACCACCCGAAAACGCATACGCCGAGGGGCCCCAGACGGGGCCCCTCTTCGCATCCGCAATTTGAAGGCGTGCCGCTAGATTCCTGCCTCTTCCAGCGAGCACGTATTCTGCATGCGCGCCGCAAGCAGATACAGCAATCCGGCGATAGCCATGGGAGCGGCCAGGACCGCGAGCATCACGACCCATACACCGGGCTCCCACCCTGCGACAAAGCCCCACACGACCACGCCGACCGCACCTGCGAACAGCACCGCAGCGGTCAGAACCTCGTAGAACCAGCCAAGCGCGAGCGCGATGACGGCGATCCCTATCGGTATCAACGCCGTCCCAACCGACTCGACGAGCGGCTTGTCCTGGTAGCTGAAGCTCGCGCCGAACGCGGCAGCCATCCAAAACAACCCTCCCGCCACAACGAACATACGGGCCATCAATCGCTGCACGTTCATGCGCTCGTAATTGCAGGTCTTGGCTAGAAGCTCCATCGGATCCCCCTTGTCAATCCGCTGACATCCCGGCAAAACGCGGGAGCATACAGCTCCCGATTCTAGATACCCCCGCCCCTGGCAGTCAATCGCGAGGCGGGCTGCAGCCCCTATACTACGCGTATCCGCTGAATCGCTCGATAAGCCGATGGTCGGCGGGCACCCCCAGGGCATCCATGCATGACTCCATCGCCGCCACCATCGCTGGAGGCCCCGCGGTCACAAAGAGGTCCGCGTTCACATCTGCCCTTTGGCTCACGATTGAAGGCGTGATGTAGCCCGAGTCCCCGACCCACCCGCCCTCGGCGATCTCGAAGACATGGATGACCTCTATGCCGTGCATGCCGTAGCTTTCGAGCTCGGCCCGGTACGGTACGCAAGAGATTGGTGATCGATTGCCGAAGTACAGGAGTGCACAGAGCCCGGTGGCTCGCTGCACCGCATCGCGCACGATGCTGCGAACCGGCGTGATGCCTACGCCTCCCACCAGGAACACGACCCGGCCGGGGTCGGGCGGCAAGACGAGCCGACCCGCGGCCTCTGAGACCGCCACCGTGTCCCCTGGCTCAAGCTCAGCCAGCGCGCGCTTGAACGACGAGTCACTGAGCCGCGTCGTCAATTCGATGAAGCTGTCCCCGGGAGCCGCAGCGTGGCTGAAAGGCTTGGACTGCTCGCCATCACGTGTGTTCAAGGTCAGGGAAAAGAACTGACCCGGCCGGAACGCGTACCCATCCGGCTTTTCGAACCTGCACGTGCGCACGTCTTGGCCACACATGCCGGCCCCGGCGAACGTCACCTCGAAACGCACCACGGCACTCCCACCTTTCTGCGGGCGCATGGGTCAGGCAGGACGATTCTCGCACAAGCATGCGCCCGGAAGGGGAACATATCCGTTGCCGGTATGACCGCGCCGAGCACATACCCTTTCGAGAAGGAGCGCGAACCTTCATGAAACTACGCCTGCCCCTTGCACAAAGAGGAGTAGCCCTCGGCGCATTGCTTGCTCTCGCCGTTCTGGCGACCGGATGCCTGGGTGCGCCCGGTTCCGGCGGCGGACCGAACTCTGCCGAGACGGGCGAGCCCACCGACCTCCAGCGAATCGAGATCCGCGAATACGAAGGCAAGGACCTGTCTTCGGTCGAGGACTTTCGCGAGAACTCGATCTCCGGGCCGCAGGAGGTCGACATCGATGACTACACGCTGACCGTCAGCGGGCTGGTCGACACGCCGCTGGAGCTCACCTACGAACAGGTGCTTGCCCGCGAGCAGTTCGAGAAAGTCGTGACGCTCAATTGCGTCGAGGGCTGGAGCGTGGACATCCTGTGGGAGGGTGTCCGCGTCGCCGATCTACTCGATCAGGCAGGTGCAGACACCGAGGCGCGAGTCATCATCTTCCGCGCGCAGGACGGCTACTCAACATCGCTGCCGGCCGACTTCGTTCGCGACAACGACATCCTTATGGCATACAAGATGAACGGCGTCGATCTGCCTGCCGAGCGAGGCTTCCCGTTCCAGCTCGTGGCCGAGGAAAGATGGGGCTACAAGTGGATCAAGTGGATCACCGAGATCGAGGTGAGCGACGACACATCGTTCGAGGGCTACTGGGAGAGCCGGGGCTACTCGAATGACGGTGCACTTGATCGCGGCTCGCGGGACTGAATGCAGCGCTAGCGCGTCAGAGACGAAACGTGGTCGACGACGACCGGCAGAATCGCCCGTTCGCCGCCGAACACCTGCATATCTCGCATGTCACCGACGTTGAGTGTGATCCAGTCCACCGTGGGGTCGGGCAGCTCGTCCGGCTTGGTGAGCAAGATGATGCCCCCGTTAGCTCCCGCAGCGACTCCACCGCAGAGCGCATCGGCGAAGTTGGTGCCGGTCGCCATGCCGACTGTCTCAAACGTGCACAGCCCGTTCTCCTCGGCCCATGTGGCGATCGCCGTGGCGGTCGAGTAGCGGGAGGTCCCCGCGATGCGGACGAGACCGGGAACGTAGCGGCTGAGTTCGACCACCACACCTTCGGAAACCGCAACCGTGCCACCCGCGATGCAGCCTGAGGAGATGGGATTGGCGCCCAAGAAGGAGCGCGTCGCGGATGGCACGGTATTGGGCGTGACAAGAAGTAGAGGCGCCCTGGCCGAATATGCGAGCGGGCCCAATGCCAGCGCATCGGCGAAGTCGTCGCCGCGCGCTATGAAGACCCTCCCGCCGTATTGTCCGTAGGAGACCACGCGAGTTCCGATCATCGCCGCGGTCTCGTATCGAGTGGCGCCTCCGATCCGCTGAACCGACAGGCCCAGCGCATAGAGTTGTCCGGCGACGGTCGGACTGACCGCGTCCACACCGCCGACGATGATGGCGGTGCTGGCCCCGAGCCGCCTGATCTCGTTGGAGACCGTGGCCGGCAGCCCCGCGCGCCTGGTCAGCAGGACGGGCCCCTCGGTACAGCCCGCAAGCCCCGAGGAGGAAAGCGCGTCGGCGAACTTCTCGCCGGTCGCAATGATGACGGTATCGGCCGTGGGAAAGTTGCGAGCGGATATGAGTGCCGAGGTTTCGTAGCGATCGGCGCCGCCCAGCCGGATGATCCGCGTGCCTGTCCAGGGGTTGATACGGACGCTGACCGTCACCTGAGCCTGAACGCCGGTAAGCGCAGCTGTGGCCGATGAGGGAATGGACCTCGTGTGGGCCCGATAGTCGACCTTGACCTCGCCGGTCCACACGGTCGAACTGCTACCGTCCTCGGCGACGAGCACCGCATGCAGCTCGCGCTTGCCTTCCGGAACGATAAGCGCGCCTTCGTAGGGCTTCCATCCGCCGAGGGGCGAATCCCAGGTGTAGTAGATGCGCCCGGGCGAGGTCGGAACGATGCATACCGTTGTCAGACGCGTGGTCCAGCCACGGTAGCTGTCGTTGTGCTCCGGGGACATAACCACGCGCACGCCGGAATCGCCGCCGTCACTCGCACCTGCGACCGGCGGGAAGACAAGGCTTCCCGACAGCGCGCAGACAAGAGCGACTGCGACGAGTCGCACCGTCAGCGTTGCCACGCTGGCGGATCTATGCGCGATATGGGTGTGCATGCGTCGCGTTCCTCAGGCTGCGTCCGCTCGCACGGATACTGTACTAATCGTCACAATTCGGCATCGGGTAGAGAGGTCGCCAAACGGGCGGCGCGATACGGGAATGAGCGGCTCTTGCAAGCGCTAAGCGGGCGAAATGGCACCGAGAACGGTCAGGCACAGGTGCGGCTCAGTCAGCTAGAGGGGCCGAATCGAGAACCATGTGACACGACCAGCAGGCGGCGTTGTAGTGGCCCTCCGGCGCGGCTTGCGCCGGATTCACCGGCGATATGAACACGTGGAGCACGGCCCACGCGAGGAGCGCGGCTACGAGCAACGCGGCAGCGATGATCCCGATCCTGCGCATGATCGCTACGCCGGAATCACGTAGAGCATCACGGCGAGGAAGTGGCACACGCTACCGGCGAGCACAAACACGTGCCACACCGCGTGCATGTACCTGACCTTCTTGAGCACGTAGAAGGCGGTGCCCACGGTGTAGAACAACCCTCCCGCGATGAGCAGGTAGATGCCACCGGGCTCGAGACTAGTGATCAACGGACGGATGGCGCCGATGACGCCCCAGCCCATCGCCAGATACACGACCACAGAGACCCACTTGGGACGATACGTCCAGAAGGCCTCGACGGCGATGCCTGCGATCGCCGCAAGCCAGACAAGCGCGAAGACAAGCCAGCCACCGTCGTTGCGAATCGTGACCAGCGTGAACGGCGTATACGTTCCTGCGATCAGCATGTAGATACCCGCGTGATCGAGGATCTTGAAGACGTGCTTGGCCTTCGGATGCGTGAGGCTGTGGTAGAGCGTCGAGGCCGTGTACTCAAGTACGAGCGTGAGTCCGTAGATGATCGCCGAAGCCAGACGCCACACATCGCCCGGAGCGGCGTAGACGATCAGCAGCACGAGAGCGGCGACAGACAGCGCCACGCCAATGCCGTGGATGACCCCGTTTGCGATCTCCTCGCCCACCGTATAAGGCCTGTGCACGCGTGTGGATGAAGTCGTGCTTCCCATGCCGTTCTCCTCGCACAAATAGCTCACCTTCATGCAGACGATTATGCTACCACGCCACGAGGCACCGTTCTCGCTTCAGAGATATGCGCGGTATCTGCGGCCCGATAAGCGGTCGGGAGGTCAATAGCAGCGCATGTCCGGCCGATACACACAAGAGAAGGCGTTCGAGGGGCACGTGATGAGACGGCATGTCACACGAGTACGAGTCCGGGAGCGGGCGGTCGATCTACGCCCGTTCGTGTTCTTGCTTGTCATCGCGACGCTCGCGCTTGTCTTGCTTACGAGCGCGCGCCCGGCACTGGGACTCAGCCTCGATCTCACCCCCCGGCAAATGGCCGCGCTTTCGCAAAACGTAATGACAGCCGACGTCGTGTCGGTTCGCTCGCACACCGATTCGGTCGACGGAATCGTCACCTCAGTCGAGCTGCGGCCCATCCGACGTCTCAAAGGCGCGGCGGGACAGACGTTCACGCTCGACCTGCCGGGCGGCACAGTGGGAGCCCTCTCGCTTGTAGTAAGCGAGGTCCCGCAGTTCGTTCCCGGCGAACGCGTAGTCGTCTTCGTGAGCCCCGACGGTCGAACTGTCGCAGGTCATCGCGGCAAGCTCGGTGTGGTGGATGGGATCGTCACGGCGACCGGCGAACCCCTGGCGCTTCTCGAAGCCGAATTGGCGGGCTCCGTGCCTCCTTCCGCCGACGCGCTGGCCGACTCACTTGGGCTCACGTACGCCCCCGATGATGGCGTGGATACACCCGCGAGCGAGCAGAGCGTCGGCGTGCTCGCCGTACCCTCGATAACGGCGATCAGCCCGCCAGCAGCCCCAGCCGGAATCGGCGCGATCATCAAGATCACGGGCTCTGGGTTCGGCACCTATGGAAGCCACAGCTCGGTCGAGTTCTACTACCGCGGTTCTACACCCATCGTAGCGAGCGGGTCTGACATCAAGTCCTGGACCGATACGCAGATCCAGGTCGAGGTGCCCGTGGGCACGGTGGATGGCTACTCGGCGTCTGCGGGAAGCGGTCCGGTCACGGTCGTGGCGAACGATGGCACGCGCGGGGCGGGCAGCGCTTTCACCGTGACCTTCGGGTACGGCGGCTCTCGTTGGGCCGATCCCACGCAAGGCTTCCGCGTGTGGGAAAACACCTCGGACTGCACGGGAGAGGGCGCGCTCGTGTCCGGGGCCGCGGCGACCTGGAGCGGCGTCTCCTCGTTCGAGCTTGACTACGACGGCGCGGCCGCGTCGCCCTCATCGGGCAACGACCTCAACGAGGTCTGGTGGGTATCCAGCGGAACGACCGGGGTTCTGGCCGAGGCGCGCTACTGGTACTACGGCGAGGATCTCTACGAGGCCGACGTCACGTTCAACGACAGCTACTACTGGGGCACGGGCTCAACGTCATCGAACTTCGACGTGCAGACCGTCGCACTCCACGAGTTCGGACACTGGCTGACCCTCAGAGACCTGTACGGAGACGGCGACGCGGGCGACGTGATGTACGGAACGTGCGCGCCGGGCACGCAGAAGCGAGCGCTTTCTGCCGATGACAGCTCGGGTGTGCGCTGGATCTACGACAACGTCGACGTCGCGCCGCCGGTCACTACGATATCTGGCGTTCCGACAGGCTGGCGCTCGGCGCCGGTCACCCTCACTCTGAGCGCGACCGACGACACCGATCCCATCACCACCTACTACCGGATCGGCGCGGGAACCATCCAGACGTACACCGCTCCATTCGCGGTCACCGCCGAGGGCGCGAACACCGTACGCTACTGGTCGATCGATGGCGAGGGCAATACCGAGGGGGCGCAGACCGCCACGGTCGATCTCGACTTCTCGCCGCCAGCGACCACGGTGAACGGCCCCGCGAGCGGATACGGCAGCGTGGAGCTACAGGTAGCAGCAAGCGATCCGTACTCCGGCGTTACCACCACGTACTACCGGATCGACGGCGGCGCGACGCAGATCGGCACAACGGTCGTCGTGACCGGACTCGGGACTCACTCGGTCGAGGCGTGGTCGCGTGATGCGCTCGGCCACGTGGAGACTCCAGGGCCGGCGTTCGTCACGCGGATAGACCCGGTGCCCGACATCGAGATCGACCGACTCTCGGGATCCGACAGATATCAGACAGCGGCGGCGGTATCGGCAGCGACGTTCTCGGCAGCTTCTGCGGACACCGCCGTACTCGCAACCGGTGCCGAGTTCGCCGACGCCCTGTCCGCTTCAGGCCTCGCCGGCGCATACGGCGGACCCCTGCTGCTCACCAAGCGTGACTCGCTGCCCTCGACTGTCGAGGACGAACTCGAGCGGCTCGGCGTGGAGAGCGTGGTCATCGTGGGCGGCACGAGCGCGGTGAGCGACGTTGTCGCGGCGCGCCTGTACACGCTCGGCTACGATGTCGACCGGCTGTCGGGCTCTGACCGCTACAAGACCGCAGCGGCGGTCGCTCGCAGGATCTCGCAAGTCGCCGGCGCCCCGACCGATGCGTTCATAGCCCGCGGCGACAACTTCGCCGAT
>JBGSMX010000265.1:0-3544 GCA_041739935.1 Coriobacteriia bacterium
CTGGTGAACATGAACGAGAACCTCGAGTTCTTGAAGTACCTCACGCCGTTCAAGTATTTTGACGCGGCAGTGCTCATGGCCGATGGCGGCTTCAGCGCTGTTTTCGTTGCGCTGTCGGTCGTTCTCATCGCGGTGGCGATCGCTGGGACCTACCGTTTCTACTCTGCTCGCGATCTGAGCGTGTGAGCCCTGGAAAGCCGGTTCAGTCCGCTGAGATGGCCACGACCGGTTGCGCCATGGTCGGCTCTCCGGTGACCCAGCGCCACGCCCGCGCGAACCAGATGCCCACCCGCTGCGCGACTCCGGGAGCCTCCACCGACCCGGCAGCGACCACCGGAACCTCAACGATGACCTCGCCATCAGCAGCGTAGGTGATGACGCCGATGCGCTCGCCTTCGCTCACGGGGGCACTCACGGCATCGTCGAGCAGCACCGTGCGCTCGATGTCCGCACCTTCATCGAACTCGGGCACGTCGATGGGCTCCCCGCTCGCGCGCGCCACGACGGTCCGGTCCAAATAGTCGGATACGGGAACGGCGCCCACGGTCTCCTCGGCAGAGGCCATGTCCGCCGAGGCAACCAGCGGCAACGTGGCGAGTAGCCGGTCGCCTTGCACGAGCTCGACTTCGCCGAGCGGCTGGCCCTCGTACATGGGAAGGTCGACAGCGTCGGGAACGGCGAGTTCGCGCGCGATCTCGCCGTCAAGATCGAACACGGCGGCGGCGGTCGTCTCGGCGAAACGTAGCGAAACCACGCGGGCCGGATTGAGCGCAACCGGCACGGTGTCGACGGTCTCGTTCGCGCTGGCGATAGTCTGGTAGGTCAGATGCTCGAACCCCCAGTCGAGCAGCTCGGCCGTCTCTGCGAAGCGCGTCGCGCTGCTGGGCGCACCGAGCACGACAACCGTGAGCGGAACCTGCTGGCGCTGCGCCGAGGCCACGAAGCAGTAATCCGCATCATCGGTGAACCCCGTCTTGCCACCCACCAGCCCGCCATACGTGCCGAGGAGATGGTCGGTGCTCTCGATCTTCTCGGCCGCCGTGCGCGCGCCGTAGACGGGCAGCGTGACATCGGGAAGCGCGACGATGCGCTGGTATTCGGGCAATTGCATCACGACGGCGGTCAGGGCCGCCACGTCTGCTGCACAGCTGAAGTGGCCCGCTGCGTCCAGGCCGTGCGGATTCGCGAACCGGGTGCTCTCGAGATCGAGTTCCTCGGCACGGTCGTTCATGAGCTCCACGAAGCCGGGAACGCTGCCGCCGACGTGCTCCGCAAGCGCCACCGCGGCATCGTTGGACGACGCGACGAGCGCGAACTCGAGCAGCTCGCGAACAGACCGGCGTTCGCCGGGTTCGAGGCCGATCGCGTAGGGAACCGCGCTTGCCGCCGCGGAGACGGTCACCATCTCGTCAAGGTCGGCACGCTCGAGCACGAGCAGCGCGGTCATGATCTTGGTGATACTCGCCTGGGCCCGCCGCCCGGAGGCATCGCGCGCCCACAGGACGCGTCCGCCCGGCCCTATCAGCAGACCCGACGCCGCAGCGATGTCGGGTGCGTGAGCCTGCAGCCCCAACTCCGAGATGCGGATACCGCCGATCTCGTCGCTGACCAGGCAGCTCGCGCGTGCAGAAGCGGGCGCGACCAGCACGGCGAGTGCCACCGCGAGCACCAATACGCGCGGTGCGGTGCGAGATTCTCGGCGTATGTCGTGCGGCATAGCGTTCGGTCCCTTCCGGGCGGGTGCGTCAAGCGTGCCACAGAAAGCAACCGGCGAGCCAGTCCTCGCAACGTTGGGGATCACGCCTCGTCGAGTGCCTCGAGTTCGAACGCGGCGCCGTGGCCGGGGAGGACCGTGCGCACGCCAAGCGACCGGAGCCGCTCCACGCTCGCCGTGGCCTGCTCCAGATCATCCATGATCGAGTTCAGCCGGGGTCCCTGCTTCGCGTTCTCGAACAGGTCACCGGCGATCAGCTGGCCGTCGCCTGTCAGGATGCCGATCGAGCCCGGCGAGTGGCCCGGCAGCGACAGCACGGTGGCATCGAGCCCCCATTTGTCCAGACGCATGCCGTCCTCAAGCGCGATATCGGGCGTGAAACACCGCTTCTTGCCAAAGCGCGTCAGCCGGGACACGAGCGCGCGGACAAGCGCGTTGGGTCGTGTGACGCGCCCGGCGAACATGTCGCCGCTGCTCGCCATGGCCGCGTCGCCGGTATGCATCGCGATCTTCGCCGAGTAGGCCCCGTGCAGATATGCCGCGTTACCTATGTGGTCGAAGTCCCCGTGCGTAAGAACGATCAGCTTGAGTTCCTTGGGGCCGCAGTCGGCATCAGAGAGCGCCCATTCGAGTGCGCCCCGGTTTCTCGGCAGCCCAGTGTCGAACAGGATGAATCCCGTGCTCGTCTCCGCGAGGTACGCGTTGACAGTCCCGACCCCCAGGGGCATTGGAAGCTCGATGGGATGTATAGCCGTCGTCTTCACCTGCAACACCCCATCACACCTGGTTCTGGCGTCCCTGTGCCTGCAGCCTGGCCCACGTGTCCTTGAGGCTGAGCGTTCGGTTGAACACCGGCTGGTCGGGCGTCGAGTCGGTATCGGCACAGAAGTAGCCGAGACGCTCGAACTGCACTGTCTGGCCGATTGCGGAACCGGCGAGTGCGGGCTCCACCCAGCAGTCCGCGAGCACGGTCTCCGAATCCGGATTCAGGTCGTCGAACAGCTCGCGGTCGTCCGAGCCCGGAAACGCCTCGCTGAACAGATGGTCGTAGAGACGGACCTGCGCGGGCACCGCGTGTGCGGCCGACAGCCAATGCAACGTCGCCTTGACCTTGCGGCCGTCGGGCGCGCTGCCCCCGCGCGTGTCGGGATCGTACGTGCACCGCAGCTCCGTGATCTCGCCCTGGGCGTCCTTGATGACCTCGTTACAGGTCACGAAGTACGCCGAACGCAGCCGGACCTCTCGGCCCGGAGCCAGGCGGAAGAACTTCTTGGGCGGGTCTTCCATGAAGTCCTCGCGCTCGATCCATAGCTCGCGCGAGAAGGGCACCATGCGGCTTCCCGCAGACTCGTCCTCGGGATTGTTGACGACTTCCATGTCCTCGGCCTGGCCCTCTGGGTAGTTCTCGATGACAACCTTCAAGGGGTCGAGGACCGCGAAACGGCGCGGGGAGGTGCGGTTGAGCACGTTGCGGACCGCATGCTCGAGCATCTCGACCTCGACCACGCTGTCAGCTCGCGCCACGCCGATCATGTCGGCGAAGTCGCGGATGCCCTCGGCGGGAAAACCGCGGCGGCGAATGCCCGAGAGCGTGGGCATGCGCGGGTCGTCCCAGCCGCGCACGTGGCCCTCCTGCACGAGCTTGAGCAGCACGCGCTTGGAAAGCACCGTGTGCGTGAGGTTGAGCCGCGCGAACTCGTACTGGTGAGGCGCCCAGGGCACGGGCAGGTTCTCGATGAACCAGTCGTAGAGCGGCCGATGGTCCTGGAACTCGAGCGTGCAGATCGAGTGCGTGATGCCCTCGATCGCGTCGGACTGCCCGTGGGCGAA
>JBGSMX010000278.1:0-4925 GCA_041739935.1 Coriobacteriia bacterium
GTCGACGGCCCGCACGGCCCCCGTCACGCGCTCGCCGTGCGCATGCACGGGTGGCGTCGCGGCATCAAGCGCGCCGATGCGAGCCTGCAGACCTTCTGGGTCTTTCACGAGGCCGGGGTCCGAAAGGTGCTAGCTGACGGCGGCGTGGGTACCTTGAACCACCTGCTCGACCCACGCGATGTGATGATCCCGAACGACTTCATCGACTTGACCACCAAGCAGGACATCTACGTGCGTGGCGATCACCTGCTGATCATGCGCCAGCCCATCTGCCCGGATCTGGCGGACCACCTGTACTCAGGCGCGAGCGAGAGCTTCGGGCGTGTGTTTCGGCGCGGGACCTACCTGGTCACCGACGGTCCGCGCTTCGAATCCGTGGCCGAGATCGACTACATGAAACGCCTGGGCGGAGACATCATCGGCCAGTCTCTTGCCCCCGAGGTGTTCCTCGCCCGCGACATAGGCGCGTGTTACGCGGGCATCTATATCGTCGTCAACTACGGCGAGGGCGTGGTCAGGGAGTGGGAACACGAGGAGATGAAGTCGGTCTTCTTCGAAGAGGCCGAGACGATCTCGCGAATCGTGCTCGACGCCATCGCGAGCGCCGATCTCGGTGCCGGATGCGGTTGCTCCGAGCTTCGCAAGCCCTCTCTCCTGCCGATCCCTGACGAACGGGTCGCCACTCCACAGGACGGCGAGTAGCCGGCATGCTCGTCACTGCGGACTGGGTTCTTCCCATAGGCAGAGCGCCAATCCGCAATGGTGGCGTGCTTGTCACCGGCAGCTCCATCGTCGAAGTCGGACCCGCCGAGGACCTGGAGCGCAGAGGCCTTCGTGGCCCGACACACAACTTCCCCGGATGCGCGATCACGCCCGGGCTCGTGAATGCGCACACGCACCTCGCGATGACGTGCCTCAAAGACGTCGTCGGCCCCATGCCCTTCCACGAATGGATCGCGCGCATCCCGGTTGCCTTTCGCGCGCTGTCCGACGACGACATCGCGGCGTCGATCGCCTACGGGGCTCACCGCGTCGTAGCGTCGGGCACCACCGTGGTCGGCGACATCGCCTACGGACCCGAGTCGCTTGCCATCTGCGCGGACAGCGGACTGGCCGGCACGTTTTTCTGGGAAGTGCTGGGCCTCACGCCCCACGAGCTTGCTCACCACCTCTTCGAGCTCGAGTATCCCGCTGACCCCGCCACCGGCTGCTCCGAGCGCTACCGGTGCGGCCTGTCCCCGCACGCAACCTACTCCTCGGGGCCCGAGCTTCTTCAGGCCGCTCACAAGATCGCAACTGCCCAGGGTGTGGGCTTCGCAATCCACCTCGCGGAGTCAGCGGCCGAAACCGAACTCATGCGCACCGGCGCAGGCCCGCTGGCCGGGGTCGCCCGCAGGCTCGCACATGGCTTCGTCCCTCCCGACACAAGTCCCGTCGCGTACCTCGATGGCCTGGGCGTATTGGAGTCGGCGATCGCGGTGCACGCCGTCCGAGTGCTCCCGACCGACATCCCGCGGCTGAGCCGTCTTGGGACGCGAATCATTCTGTGTCCGCGCTCGAACGAGTATCTACACAACGGCACCCCACCGGCCTGGCGCTTCGAGCACTCGGCGATTCCGCTCGCGCTGGGAACCGACTCCCTCGCGAGCAACTCGGATCTCGATCTGTTCGAGGAGGCGCGCGCACTGCGGGCCATCGAGCCGCGCTTCGACGCTCACCGACTGATCGAGATGATGACATCGGGCGGAGCACGGGTTCTTGGAATGCAGGGCTCGTTCGGAGAACTGTCGCCGGGCATGCAGGCCGACCTGGCCGCTTTTCGGATTCCCGACGCGTCCGATCCGTATGAAGCTCTGCTCGCATCGGGTGGGCGACACGCGGTCGAAGCGGTACTCTCGGCCGGTGTGTGGCGCGTGCTCGGCGGAGCAGCAACCATGGGAATCAGCGTCATCGAGCGGGCGTCGCACCTCGCGGGACAGCGTGCTGCGCTCGCACTGGCGCTCGATTCGGACCACAGCTAACTCGCGGGCTCAAGCCCTTCCCACAGTGCGGTGGACAGGTACCGCTCACCCGTCGAAGGCGCAACGGTTACGACGAGGGTCCCCTCCATCTCAGGCCGGGCCGCCACCAGCAATGCGGCGTGCACGTTCGCGCCACTTGAGATGCCGCAGAGCAGGCCCTCCTCGGCAGCAAGGCGTCGGGCCATCGCGATCGAATCGTCACCGGAGACGGCAATCGCTTCATCGAGTATTTCGATGTGGAGGTTGCGCGGCAGGAAGTTGGGGCCTATGCCCTGAATCGGATGCGGACCGGGAGTGCGCTCCTCGCCGCGCATCGTCTGCCCGATAATCGGTGACTCGGCCGGCTCCACTGCGGCCACGTGAGTACCGGGACGGGACTCCTTCAGATAGCGTCCGACCCCGGATATGGTGCCACCGGTACCCACTCCCGCTACGAAGGCACCCAGGCGCAGCTCCCCGAGAGAGCGATCGATCTCGGGCCCCGTCGTCTCGTAGTGCGACAGCGGATTGGCCGGATTGTCGAACTGACCGGGGATGAAGCCTCCCGGCGTGCGCTCGAGCAGCTCGTCGGCGGCCTCGAGCGCACCGCGCATACCCTCGGCGGCCGGCGTCAGCACGAGTTCGGCACCGAATGCGCGCAGCAGCAGCCGGCGTTCGAGCGACATGCTCTCGGGCATGGTGAGAACGATCCGGTATCCACGCGCGGCGCACAGCATAGCCAGAGAGACACCTGTGTTCCCCGAGGTCGGCTCGATGATCACCGAGCGACCCGGCGCAATCGCACCGTCTCGCTCGGCAGTGTCGAGCATCCAGCGAGCAGGGCGGTCTTTGACCGAACCGCCGGGATTTCGCGCCTCGAGCTTGAGCGCGACGCGCCCGGGCAGATCGCGACCTATGTGATTGAGGAACACGAGCGGGGTTCGGCCGACGATCGCCGCCACATCGTCGTGGATTGCCACATGCATCGCCACCTTTGTCAGCGTCGTGTGCTATGACTGTAGGTGTGTTCCTACCCGTGGGGCAAGCGTTCGCCGCGCGCCTTTGCGCGAGGCCCGGGTTGGTGGGACACTTGAGTCGCACCGCGTAGCCGCTTGCAGGATTGGATATATATAACAATCGAAAGGCTGCGCCCGGGGGAGGGGTCTGCATATGTTCGACGCCTGGTTCTGGATCTGGGCTATTCTCGCCCTCATCCTGTTCGTCGGCGAGATTTTCACCGCCGGGTTCTTCATGCTTCCGTTCGGTCTCGGGGCAGCCATCGCCGCGCTGCTGGCCTACCTGCAGATCGAACCGGTCTGGCAAATGGTCGGCTTCATCGCCGTATCGGCTGTAGCCTTCTCGCTCCTCAGAAACGTCGCCGAGCGCCTGACGCACGATCCGCCTCAGAAGACCGGCGTGGACCGGCTCATCGGCAAGCACGGGGTCGTAACCGAGGAAATCGTACCCGATAGCTCGTACGGACAAGTGTGGGTCGAACGCGAGGAATGGCGCGCCGACGCCCCGGGGTCGGGCCGACTCGTCGTTGACACCGCTGTCGAGATCCTGGGCGTAGAGGGTTCGCATCTGGTCGTGCGTCCCATCGAGGACTAGCAGTACCGACCCAACGGACCGATTCGAAGACGAACCGTGGAAGGCCAAGGAGGTTCACGACATGGAAGGTATCGCAGCCGCACTCTTCCTGCTGCCGCTCATCATCTTGCTGCTGGTGTACATCGCCACAGCGACCAAGATCGTCAGACCCTACGAGAAGGGCGTCGTCGAGCGGTTCGGCAAGTACCAGAAGACGTATGACTCCGGTCTCCACGTCATACTGCCGTTCATCGACCGCCTCACGAAGGTCGACATGCGCGAGAATGTCGTCGACGTCCCTCCGCAAGAAGTCATCACGAAAGACAACGTCGTCGTAACCGTCGACGCCGTCGTCTACTACGAGGCGACCGACCCGGTCAAGCTCATGTACAACGTCGCCAACTTCTACCTGGCGGCAACCAAACTCGCACAGACCAACTTGCGTAACGTCATCGGCGAGATGCAGCTCGACGAGTCACTTACCTCACGCGAGAAGATCAACGCCGCGCTACGCCAGATTCTTGACGATGCCACGGACAAGTGGGGCGTGCGTATCGTGCGTGTCGAGCTCCAGCGAATCGAGCCACCGCTCGACGTCACGGAAGCCATGCACCGCCAGATGAAGGCCGAGCGCACCCGTCGTGCTCTGATTCTCGAAGCCGACGGCGACAAGCAGGCCGCGATCACCCGCGCCGAGGGAACCAAGCAGGCCGAGATTCTGGGAGCCGAGGGTCAGGCGCAGGCGATCAAGGAAGTCGCGACCGCCGAGAAGTTCCAGAAGATCGCACTCGCAGAGGGCGAATCCAGCGCTATCACCAACGTGTTCAAGGCGATCCACGACGGCGGGCCCACGAACGACCTGATCGCGATCAAGTACCTGGACGCCCTGGCGTCGATCGCAAACGGCCAGGCGAACAAGGTCTTCCTGCCCCTGGAAGTCAGCGGGATCCTGGGGAGCATCGGCGGTATCGCCGAGCTGTTCAAGGACGGCGGCTCGCACGAAGCCCCTCACATCGAGAAGCTGGCCGAGTAGCCGCGACCATCAGCGCACCTCACCGACCGGCTCCGCGTCCGCGCGGGGCCGGTCGTCGTTAGTGCCCGCCGCCGCCCATCATCGCCAGTGCGTGTTCGATCTGATCGGCGACGAAGCCGAATGACTCCGTTGCCGCCTTCTGCGAACCGGGCAGGTTGATCACGAGCGTGTCGCCGCGTGTTCCCGAAGTGGCGCGAGACAGCATCGCGCGGTGCGTGACCTCAAGGCTGAGCGTCCGGATCGCCTGAGCTATCGCCGGCGCCATGCGCGTACAGGCAGCCTCGGTCGCCTCCGGCGTCACA
>JBGSMX010000017.1:0-8006 GCA_041739935.1 Coriobacteriia bacterium
GCGGACCCGCCACGGCGCGGCGTCGCGGGCAGCCAGGAACGAATCGCGGTCGGGGAACAGGTGTGCCGCCTTCACCACCGGCCACAGACGCTCTGCCTCGGGCCCCGAGGCCATGGGCAGGTCGATCCTCGGCATTACAGAATCCCAAGTTCGTTGAGCGCGAGCAACACCCCGGTGACCACGAGCAGCCCCGCGAAGCCGATCCTGACCGCCTTGTCAGACGCCGCCGCAGTCAATCGCGCTCCAAGCAGCGCACCGGGAACCACGCCGAGCATGAGCCCGAGCGCAAGCAGGTAGTCCACGTGTCCGAGCGCGGCGTGAGCCACCGTTCCGGGCACCGCGAGTATCGCCACAGCGATCAAGGACGTTCCGATGGCGCGCTTGATCGGGAACCCGAACCAGCGCGAGAGCAGCGGCACCAGAACGAACCCGCCTCCGAGCCCCAGGAAACCGGAGTACAGGCCGGTCGCGAGACCCAGGATTGCGAGCGCGACGCCTCGTTTGGGATGGTGCTCGGAGATCGCGGGCGGACCGGATACCGGCGAGATCGCCTGCCGGATCAGGTCGCCAGCCATGAACAGGATCAGGCCTGCGGTCACGAACATGACGACCGTTCCGCCGACAACGTCGCTGAGGTACGCCCCCGTGACTGCCGCAGCGGAGCCCCACAGCCCGATCGCCACACCAGCGCGGATGTCGATGAGCCCGCGTTTCGCGTACGCATACGCCCCGGTGAGTGCTGTGGGGATGATGACCGGCAGAGGCGTTCCGACTGCGACCAGAGCCGGAGCCTCCAAGAGGAGCCGCATCGCGGGCGTGGTAAGCACGCCGCCGCCCACGCCGAACATCCCCGAGAGAACCCCTGCCACGAAGCCGATCAGCGCTGTCGCTGCAAGCGGGGGCACGCTCGCGTCAGCCGCGCACGCTCGGGAAACGGCCCGTTATGGCCGTGCGATCCACTCTGCGCTCGCCCATGAACAGCGACTTGAGCGCTACATCGTCCCAGATCCGGTCCAAAAGCATCGGCCAGCGACGCTGGAAATCGAAGTAGTTCTGGCAGTTCTCCCGCGCGTAATCCGCGGCATCTTTGAGCGCGATGCGCGCGATATGCAGGTACCGGCCGCCTTCCTTGTGCGAGATGCCCCGCAGCAGCGCCGTCACCGTCGCCCTCCACGTCACCGAGGTACCCAGGAATGGCCCGGGATACGGCATGAGTGACTCGGCCGAAACCTGACGCAAGTCCACCTGTGACTTCGCGAACTCGAGCTTACGATGCTCGTAGATGAAGCGGTACACGTCCTGGCGAAACTGAAGCGCCTCGCTGGCAAGTCGGGGCGGCTGGTGCACGACCGACCACTCACCGTCCAGAAACACGTCCCCGCCGTGCATTCGCGCGTTGATGACGTAGTCGATGTCTTCGCCTCGCACGACCCACGGATCGAACGAGACGTTCATGAACATGTCGCGATGCAGCGCCAGGCAACCCCCGAAGGCGAGCGGGCTCACGCTGATACGTGGCGGTGCATCGACCAGAGCCAGCGCCTGATTGAAGGCGTCGTTCTGCCGCCAGTACATATTCGACCAGTGCGGTGTCGCGTGGCGCTGATAGCGGCCGTCTGCGTCGGTGTAGAAACCGCTCTTCGCGAGTACGGGCGTGCCGTCCTCCAGCCGTGCCCCCACACCCTCCATCGCCCGCGTGAGGAAAGCGGGGTCGGTGATGATCTGGTCGTCGTCAACGAAGACCACCCGGTCGCAGCCGATCACGGCGGCGGCCATGAGACCCACGTTGCGAACGGCTCCGTAGCCGGTCAGGCCGATGCCCGGGATCATGTCCACGAACTCGATCTGCTCCAGCCTGCGATGCAACGAGCCCATCTCGGCAGGGCCGAAGACGAGCGCGTCGATCGCCGGGAAATCGGCGAGGATGTCGCGCACGCGGTCCTCGGCCTGATGCTCGATCGAGGGATCGGTGGCCGCCACGATCAAGACGACCTTGCCCAGACCGTCGACCTCCTGGAGCGACTTGAGGCACGCGGGCAGCGTGCCGTCCTCGTCGACCGGCGTCGGGTGATCGTATGCGGTCATGAGTTCTTCGGAGACGCGCCCTCGGCGGCGGGTCCAAAACGTGGGGATGATCACGCAGGGTGCTGACACGTGGTCGTTCCTCATCTTGTGCGGGGACGGGTGTCGGCCCCGTTCTGGAGCCGCACAGAATGATACTCCTTTGGGCCCGTCTGTGCCGCTTCCGGCCGCTACCAAACCCTGCCTACGCGGGCGACTCTTCGCCTTCGAGCGCCTCTTCGTCTTCGAGCGCCTCTTTGTGGACCAGGCACCTGTCGAGTGCGTCGCGCAACACCTCGTAGGGGCGCGAGCCGATGACCAGCTCGTTGCAGATGAGCGCCGCGGGGGTCGAATCGAGGCCCAGATGCATCGCGACATGGCGGAACTGGTGCAACCGCTCGTCGTAGGTCCCCTCATCCCATGCGGCGGTCACGGCGACGCGGTCGAACCCTTCACGCTCGGCCACATCCAACAGGACTTCGGGATCCCCGATGTCGCGCCCTTGTGCGAAATACGCCGAGAACAACGCGCGGTGCACGGCGTCGTGCGCAACCTGCCCGCGGTCGCGGCCCATCTCGGCCAGAGTGTGGGCCCTGTGCGTCTTGGGGAGAAACGGCGGAATCTGCAGCGGGATGTTCTCGCGCCCGGCAACCCGCAGCAGATGCTCGTGCACCCGCTCTGACTGCCCGCCCGCCTCCAACTCGCTTACCGGATAGCCCTCCTCGGGCATGTCGGGACGAAGCTCGAAAGGCACCAGGACGAACTCGACATCGGGCCGCTCCGCGCGCAGCCGATCGAAGCGGTGCTCGTCCACGTAGCAAAACGGGCACGTGTAGTCGTAGAAGAGCAGGACGCGCGGCGCAACAGGCGCTTTGTCGGCGCTGTCATCGTGCACGTGTTCGTGTTCGCTCGCAGTCATGTGGCCTCCGGTTGGCGTGAGTCACTCGACGACATTGAGCGGCTCCCCGCACCGCGAACAGCAGCCTTCACGGGTGAGCTTCTCGGTAATGGTGTACCCCGAACGGGCGATGGCGACCTCGCCGCACGCGGGACAGATAGTGTTCTCGGCGCCGGACTCTTCATAATTGCCCACGTAGATGAAGCTCAGACCCGCCTGCATGCCAATCTCGCGCGCGTCGTGTAGGGTCTCCACTGGAGTGGGCGCAAGGTCGCTGTAGTCGAGATACGGGAAGAAGCGCGTGACGTGCCACGGCGTGTCCGTGCCAAGCCCCTGCGCGATCCAGCCGGCAATCGCCCGCAGCTCGTCGGGCGAGTCGTTGACCGTGGGCACGATGTTGGTGACCACCTCGACATGCATGCCCCAGTGGTGTCGCGCGCGCTCAGCCGCCCGAAATATCGGCTCGACCGGACCGGCGTGACACAGCGTGCGGTACGTCTGGTCCGTCGCACCTTTGACATCGACCCGCCACACGTCGATATGCGGGCCGAGGAAGTCGAGTCCTGCCTGCGTGATGAACCCGTTGGTCACCATCACCGTGAACAGACCCGCTTCGTGGCACAGCATCGACACATCACGGACATACTCGGCCCAGATGACGGGCTCGTTGTAGGTGAAAGCGACGCCCGGACACCGGTACTTGCGGGCGAATTCCACGACTGTTTCGGGCTTGAGCGAGTGGAGTTGGGACTCGTCCTCGGGCCCCGCCCGACTGATCTGCCAGTTCTGGCAATGCCCGCACCGCATCGAGCAACCCACGCTGCCCAGCGAGAGCACTATCGAACCGGGGCGATAATGGAACACCGGTTTCTTCTCGATGGGGTCCTCGGCGATCGAGGAAACACGCCCGTAGGTCAGCGCTCCAAGCGACCCTGCCTCGTTGCGCCTCACGCCGCACACTCCCACGTGACCGTCCGCGATCAGGCACTCGTGGGGGCACAGCTCGCAGCGGATGCGGTCGCCTTCCTTATGCCACAGCCGGGCCGTGTGCACGGCGCATCCCCTATCCTGCCGAGAGCCGCACCTGGTCTCGGCCCGCCTGTTTGGCCTGGTAGAGAGCTCTGTCTGCCGCCTCGAGCAGCGCCACCACATCCACGTCCTGACCGCTTGCCGTGGCAACGCCGATCGAAACGCTCACCACGAAGCCCTCCTGGCCCGTGACAGGAGCGCCGAACGCTCGCTCCCCTATGGCCGCGCGGAGTTTCTCTGCGACGGCATACGCACGCGTCTTGTCGGTCTCGGGCAAGATGATCGCGAACTCATCGCCGCCATAGCGGGTGGCGCTGTCGGTCTCGCGCACGTGGTCGCGAATGACCTGGCCGAGCGCGCACAAGACATCGTCTCCCACAGGGTGGCCGTACGTGTCGTTGATTCGCTTGAAGCCGTCCACGTCGATCATCAGCAGCGATACCGGCTTGGCGTAGCGACGGGTGCGGGCGGCCTCCTCGGCGAGCCGATCGTCAAAGACACGGCGGTTCCCGAGTCCGGTCAGCGCATCCACTGTTGCCGATTCCTCGAGCCGGGCATTCGCGCGCTCCATCCGGCGTCGCTGAAGCGGGAAGCACATGTCCCAGGTGGAGTTCACTTCGATGATCGCGATGGCATGCTCGACGCAGGTGTCGTAGCCGCACGCCCCGCAATCGAGCACCTCATCTCGCGATGCGAACTCGCCATGAGCGAGCACGCGGTCGATCTCGGCATCCCCGGGACGGATCGCAAGTACGGGCCGACTCTCAAAGGACCGAACGAGCCCGATCTTGGGCAGAAACGGCAGAAGCTCGCGCGAGCTCACGGACGCGCGCGGCACGCTCTCGCGCTCGGCGGCTTCGATATTGCGCTTCGCGAACACCGAGAGGCCAGGCCGCACCGCCGGACCGTCGATACAGCCCTCGCAGTTGAGCATGTCGATCACAGTAGGAGCCGCTTCGCCCCGGATCACGGCGCGCAGCAAAGCATCGAGATTCCTGAGTCCACGAACCGCGACGATCTCTACGTCGGTCTTGTCCTTGCCCTCGAGCGTGGAGCGGGGGAACCCGTCTGTGAGCGAGAGTTCCTTGAGTGGCTGGGGCTTTCGAGAGCCCGCGCACCGGGTCGCATAGGGCGGCTTGGGTTTGCGCTCCGCGAGGAGTCGCTCCAGCTCGGTGAAGTCGATGGCAGCATCGATCGCGCCTTCGAACTGCGGGTCGTAGGCCTCATCCTTGCGCGCGTAGCACGGCGACACGTACACGACAGCGGTGTTGGCCGGGTAGACCGCTTTGACCAACCTAGCCTGCGCGACGTAGGGCGGAACGATAGGCGTAAGCGCGGGCACGAGTTGCGGGTAGTACATGCGAACCCAGTCGACAGCCACCGGACAGGTCGAGCGCAGCGTCAACGACGCACAGGGGCGAGCGTACGAACGCTCGTACTCGGTGGCAACCAGCTCCTCACCCAGCAGTGTGCTCTCGACGGCGAAGAAGCCGATCGATTCCATCGACCGCTCGACCTCGGGTGGTGAGAGCGGATGCATCGCGGCGACGAACTCGCTTGCGAGGACTGCAACCACGGGACGCCCGCTTGCAAGCAGCTCGCGCACGCGCGGTGTGTCGTCGCGGACCGTGTTGCCGTTGCGGCCACACTCCGCGATACATTGACCGCACTTTACGCACCGCTCTTCGATTACCTCGGCATGGCCGGCGACGATGCGAATCGCCCGCGCCGGGCACGCACGCACGCACCCCCAGCACTCGCAACACGAGTCCGAGGAGCTGTGGATCAGGAAACCCTCGGGGCGTCGCGGCGCCGGCGCGGTGCACTCCGCGTCCGGGCGGGTCCATGTGCCTCGAAGCACCATCGTTGCCGATCTCCTCGCGTCAGCTCTCCAGGCGTCGCACGATCCCTGCTCGCTTGAGCGCCGCAAGCAGCGGCCACCCAAGACCGTACACCACCACAGCCTGACTCAGGCCGATGGCCGCCACACCGAACAGATACATTGCCAGCCATCGTCCTTCCAAGTCTACCCCGAGCAGGGGCAACTCGTAGAGACCGAGACCGGCGAGAATCGCGGGCAGGTACGCCGGGACGATCAGCGCATTGGCAACTACGGGGCCGAGAAGCGCAACGGAAGTGCGTGCGCGAAATCTCCACGCCCACGAAGCGCCGAGCAAGGACGCAAGCGAGCCGAAGAACACGTCCAGGATCGCCACCGGCCCGACCTGGGAGACCATGAAGGAGTTGGCCACGACCGTGCCCAGGAACAAGCCCGGGATGGCCGCAGGCGTGAGGGTCGCGAGCACCGTGACAGCCTCGCTGAGCCGGAACTGCACCAGCCCCCATCCGAGCTGACTTGGCAGCTGCAGCACGAGCAGCGTGAGGGCTGCGTACACGGCAGCGATGACTCCCGCTCGTGCGATGAACGCGCTATGGCGCATACGTCCCCTTCGCCCCCCGTTTCGACGTGCGCGGGGATTCTAGCACACCGGCTCTTGGCGAAGTGCCCGGCCGAGGTTCACCGCTCCGGAGTGTCAGGCAGGAAGCTGAGGCTCGTCCGAGCGATCGGTCGTGAGCAGGCCTGTTGCGCCCGCCAGCGCCCTGCGGTCCATCGCCTCGATGAACACCGTGACGAGTGCCGGATCGAACTGGGAACCCGCGCCGCGCACGAGCTCCTGGCGTGCCTCGGCAAACGACAGCCGCCGCCGATAGGGGCTCACGGACGTCATCGCATCGAACGCGTCGGCGATTGCGAGAACACGCGCGAGGAAGGGGATGTCCTCGCCGCCCAGAGCCATGGGATAGCCACTGCCGTCCCAGCGCTCGTGATGATGCATGATGACCGGGGCCAGCGCGTTGAGAAAATCGATCTGCTCGACGACGTCCACGCCCATCTGCGGGTGACGTCGCATTTGCGCCATTTCGGAGTCGTTGAGCCGAGAAGGCTTGAGCAAGATCTCCTCGGACAATCCGGCCTTGCCCACGTCGTGCATGAGGCCGGCGAAACGCAGCAGCTCGATCTGCTCGATGCCCAACCCGATCTGCTCGCCGAGCGCCATCGCGTAGTCCATCACCCGATCCGAGTGACCGGGTGACGCATGCTCGGTCGCGTCGAGCGTGACCGACAGCGCGGCGATGGTCTTGGTCAGATCGTCGCGCATCCGATGCAGCATCGCTGCCTTGTCCATGCCCAGAGCGAGATGGTCGGCCAGACCGGCCAGAAGCCGGCGGTCGTCCGAATCGAAGTGCCGACCCTCGCCAGCGGACGCGAACACGTAGCCCACGACGGTGTCTTTGACGACGAGTTCCACGGGCAAGACGTTCCACACGTCCGTATCGAACTCCCCGCCGGTGACGATCTCGCCCGCGTGGGTCACCATCGTCAACGAGCCGAGCGGCTCGACCTCGAGATCGCGACCCGCGACAACGCCGAGCACGTGATCGATCGCCTCGGCAGGTACTGCTCCGTGCGCAACAACGGTCGCCTCGTCGCGGCCCCATCCGAAGATGACGACGCCGGCGATGTCGAAATCGAAGGTCTTCTCCATGACCGAACTCGCGATGCTGATGACTTCGTCCATGCTCGTGACGCCGGATAGCATCTTGGCGAGCTCGGACAGGTGCATCAGCTCGAACATCGCTCGCTCGGTCGCACGGTGCTTGCGCGCGTTGTCGATGACTCCTGCAGCCATGTGGGCGTAGCGCTCGATCAGGCGGACATCTTCGCCGCTCAAGCGGCGCTGCGGATCGGCGATGTTGAGGTTGAGCACGCCCAACACCTCTCCGCCCCGGATCAGAGGCACGGACACCGCCGAGGATATGTTCCTGCCCGGGTACATGCTGTGCTCGATCATGTGGCTCTCGCCCGTCACGAGGACGCTGCGTCCGTTCGCAGCCACGCGTCCGGCTATGCCGTCGCCAAAGCGAACGACACTGCCCCGCGACGCGCCCGTGGGTCCCCCGAGCGGTGCGACCACTTCCAGAAGGTCGGTTCCGGGCCTGCGCAGCATGAGCGAAC
>JBGSMX010000102.1:0-6650 GCA_041739935.1 Coriobacteriia bacterium
GGAGCGCGTGTGGCGACGCAATCAGCACCTACCGGCCCCGCGTATAAGTGTCGCTTATCGCAATATCTCGTGAATTCGATAACGAACCCGTTGAATAAGGTTAGTTCACCAACTAACATACTTCTTAGGGATCGTGGTGCAAGCAGCCCGTCCACGCCGGGAACGCACTCCGGCCACTACAGAGATCACGTCGTTTTGCGACGTTTTCCCTTGTCCGCGAGAGGAGGTGCATACATGACAAGGACGACTACTAAGGGAACCTACAAGGAGGTCACAGTGTTCAAGAGGACTTTGACTATCGCTCTCATCGCGATGGCGATCGTGGCCCTCACGGCGATCCCCGCGTTCGCCGAGGGCTACAACGACCCCACCGAGTACACCCGTGCGAACGGGTACTTCCAGGGTCCGCACGGCGGCTACACGACTACCACGAACAAGTGCCAAGACTGCCATTCCACGCACTATGCTTTCGGTAGTTACATGCTGCTCCGTGCCAACGAACGTGCCGCTGCATGCGACTTCTGCCACGGTGGTGGTGGTGGTTCGGACATCAACATCATGATGGACAACGACTACCGCACGGGCAACTTCGACGTCGCCCAGGCGTCTGCCGTCTCGACGACCACGATGGGCTACGGGACCGGCCATACGCTTGGCTATGCCGATGAAGCGCCCGCAGACATCAATCCGGCCTACACCGATCCGAACGGGATGGCATGCTTCAGCTGCCACACCCCGCACGGCAACTCGGCACGGGTGCTCACGACATTCTCGAACCCCGGTCGCACGTTCGGCACGGGTGCAACCGTACTGACCCCGTCTGACGCCGGTTACTACGGCAACACCGCCGACGGTACGATCAATGCCAACGGCGAGTGGGGTATCGACCCGACTCAGGGCAACATCAAGATCTTCTCCGCAGGCGTGGTCGCCGTGAAGCCGATCTGGCCGACCGGACGATTCCTGCTGCTGAAGAACCCGCACAGCGATGCTGCCGAGGGCCAGAACGACATGGCTGTTTCCGACACCGCCGACAACGGCTTCAACAAGCTGGCCATCAACTGGGACGAGCCCCTCGGCCCTGCTGACGAGGCGTACGGTGGAGAGCAGGACGCCGATCCCGACACGGACTTCCCGTGGGCAGTCGACGGATTCTTCGGCATGTCTGAATTCTGCACGGACTGCCACGACGGTGCCGCAGGTGCCTCGACGCAGTCCGCCAATGTGTGGAACCCGACCGAGGACGCGTATCAGGTGGCCTACAGCCACGACGCTCAGCCCCGTCATTGAGCACGTCAGATGATCCTGTCCCCGGGTGGGACAGCCACGAACGCTGACGGTACCGATGACAACTTCGGCCCGCACTGCCGCAACTGCCACACCGGTGCGAGCTCCTGCAACCAGTGCCACACGGGTGGAGCCTACACGACTACCATCAATGCCGCTGTTGCAGGCAAGACGAACTTCACCCCGCAGTCCAACGTCCGCACGAGTGCTGTCGCCAACACCAACGGCCAGTGCCTCGACGGCGGCTTCAGCTTCCCGCACCGCACGCTGGGCGCGAACATGCTGAAAGACGAGCTGTACGGTGTCGACTTCGACGGTTCGCCGATCGACGCCGGCGAGGTTCGTAGCGCTGGCGGCGCGTCGGGAGCACCGACGGCCGGTTACAACTGGGTCGAGACCACCAACTCAGGCTCGATCAGTGAAGCGGTTCAGACCGACAGTGGTGTCATTTCTGGCGCCGCTGCCGAGAACCTCGACTCCGTGTGCATCGATTGCCACGGTGACGCGACCTACTACCAGCCGAACCTTGCAAGCGAGCTTCTGCTCAAGGGTCTGCCGTAGGTCTGTTCTACAGCGTGTGACGGTCTCCTGACCGTCTCGCGTGTGGAGGCCCGCACCCCCTTGGGTGCGGGCCTCCTTGTCGTTCGTATGCGGTGACCTCCTCCGGCTCCTCCGGCAGTTCGTCCCGCGGGCGGACTACGCGGTCACATGGGTCGCGGCAGGAACCTTTGGTGGGCGCCCCGAATGCTATACTTGCCGCTATTCGTGCGTGGGCGGCGTGCCGGTGCCGTCATCAGGAGAGAGCCGCCTAGGCCCTTTCGCAGATCACGCCGCATGGAAAGGCCTGGACCCGCATGTCGAAAGTCGACCTCGTACTCCTGCACGCCCCCAGCGTCTATGACTTCCGTGAATCCTCCATCATGTTCGGGCCCGTCTCGGACATGGTTCCCTCAAGCCCCATCTTCGAGATGTATCCGCTGGGCTTCACGACCATGGCCGAGTACATGGAGCGCCACGGTCTGCGCGTGCGGATCGTCAACCTTGCGGTGCTTATGCTCAACCGCCCCGACTTCGACGTCGAGGCCGCCATCCGGGACATGGAGCCGGCGGCGTTCGGGATAGACCTACACTGGTTGCCTCATGCCCACGGGTCGATCGAGATCGCCAAGCTCTGCAAGAAGTACCACCCGGACACCCCGGTCATCTTCGGGGGCCTCTCGGCCAGCTTCTACCACCAGGAGCTCGCAAGCTACGACTGCGTGGACTACGTCGTGCGCGGCGATTCCACCGAGGAGCCCATCACACGACTCATGTTCGCGATCAAGGGCAAGGGCCGGGCCGACGACATCCCCAACCTCACCTACAGCACACGCGACGGCAGCGTCGTCTCCACGCCGTTCGACTGGATCCCGAGCGACATGAACGACATCAAGCTCGACTACTCGTTCAGCATGCGTTCGGTCATCCGCGACCGGAACATGATGAGCCAGGTGCCGTTCAGGGACTGGCTGAACTACCCCGTGTGTGCCTCGCTCACGTGCCGGGGCTGCACGCGCGACTGTGTCACCTGCGGCGGTTCCGCGTATGCGTTTCGCACGCACTACGGGCGCGAGCGCGTGGCGTTCCGCGATCCCGAGCTGCTCGTGCGCGACATCGAGCACATCCAGAAGTACATCCCCGGCCCGATCTTCGTGCTCAATGACTTCCTGCAGGCCGGTCGCGACTATGTGGGCGAGTTCATCCGGGGGCTCGGGCGCATCAACCTGCGCAACGCCATCGGGTTCGAGTTCTTCAAGCCTCCCGCCGAGGAGTTCTACGAATATCTCAACGAGCACCTGAACGACTACTCGGTCGAGATCTCGGTCGAGAGCCACGACGACGACGTTCGCGCGGCGTTCGGCAAGACGCACTACACGATGAAGCAGACCGAGGACTCCATTGCGGCAGCTCTCAAGCACGGCTGCAAGCGCTTCGACCTCTACTTCATGACCGGCATCCCGCAGCAGACTCCCGAGTCCGTTCTCGAGACCGTGCCGTACATCGAGAGCCTCTACGACAAGGTCGGCAACGACAAGCGGTTGCTGTGCTTCTCATCGCCCATGGCTCCGTTCCTCGATCCCGGGTCGCGGGTCTTCGACGACCCGGCGAAGTACGGCTATCGGCGTCTGGCAGATACCCTCGAGCAGCATCGCCAGCTCCTGGTCCAGCCGTCGTGGAAGTACATCATGAACTACGAGAGTGATTTTCTGAGCCGCGATCAGATGGTGGACGTGACCTATCAGGTCGGCCTCGAGCTCAACCGGCTCAAGGGGCGCATCGGGCACATCGAACCGGCGGTCGCCGAGCGGACCGAGATGCGCATACTCGAGGCCCGCGCGGCCATGGCGCGCATCGACGCGATCATGGAGGGCGACCCGGTAGATCGCCAGCGGGGACTCAGTGCGCTCAAGGAAGAGGTCGCCTCCCTCTCCGAGTCCACCGTGTGCGAGAAGACAGAGCTCAATTGGCCCGCGCATGCCTCGGCCCGTCATGTCTGGCACGTGTTCCTGTTGTGGGTGCGAGAGAATCTCACTAATCTATTGAGTCTGCGGCGCCCCGTGCCGCACTCGGCAAGCGAGACCTCGGAGGCCTGATGACAGAACCCCTCGCACCGGAAGGGCTCGAGCCCGCACCGGGTGAGGCGACTACCGAGCGCGTGCGCGGCATCTTCTCGGGCATCGCCGATAGCTACGACACGTTCAACATCCTCTCGAGCATGGGTATCGACCGCTTGTGGCGCCGCAAGGCCGTCCGGCTCGCCCGTCTCAAGAAGGGCGAGCGCGTGGTGGACCTATGCGCGGGCACCGGCGACCTCTCGTTCGCTCTTGCGCGCACGGGACTGCCGTCCGAGGTCGTCGGTACCGATTTCGTCCCCGAGATGCTCCAGGTCGCCGAGCGCAAGTTGGCCAAGCGCCGCGCGGGCTCGCCACTCAGCTTCAGTCAGGCCGATGCCCAGGACCTGCCCTTCGACGACGCCTCGTTCGACGTCGCTACGGTGGCGTTCGGCGTTCGGAACCTGCCGGACCGCGCGGCGAACTTCGCCGAGGTCAGGCGCGTTCTGCGCCCCGGAGGGCGCTACGTGATCGTCGAGTTCTCCCGGCCGCCGTTCTTCCTGTTCCGGTGGGGATACCACGTGTATCTGCGGGTCGTGATCCCGACCCTCGGGGCCGCCCTCTCCAGCGGAGACCGCGCGTCGTTCCAGTACCTCAACGACTCGATCCTGCGCTTCCCGAACCAGCAGTCCCTGGCCGCCGAGCTTCGGGCGGCGGGCTTCTCGGCGATCGACTGGCACGATCTGACGTTCGGCGTCGTGGCGGTGCACATAGCCACGGTGTGACCGGCCGAGAAGGGCCGACGGTCCGCACGCGCCTGCTGCGGTAAGATGTGCACACACGCTGCCGATCCCGGAGGCTTCTATGCTCCTGAAAGCCAAGTACATCCTGCCCGTTTCGGCCCCGCATATCGTGAACGGCGCCGTGCTCGTCCGCGGCAAGCACATCGTCGAGGTGGGGGACTTCGAGACGCTGCGGGCCGCTCATCCCGAAGAGGACGTGCGCGATTTCGGCCTGGCGGCTTTGATGCCCGGCTTCGTGGACCTGCACACGCATCTCGAGTTTGCTACCATGCGCGGGCTCGTGGACGACCTCCCGTACGCTCAGTGGAAGCTCCAGCTCATGGATCGGGAGAGCGCGCTGTCCCCACAGGACTGGGAGGACGCGGCTTTGCTCGGGGCGCTTGAGGCCCTGCAGTCGGGAATCACGACCATCGCCGATATCACCGACACGGGGGCTTCCGCCCGCGCGGTCCGTGCCTCGGGTATGCGAGCGTTCGTCTACCGCGAGGTCTCCACCATGGAGAAGCACGAGATCGGCGACGTCATGTCGGCCGCTGCGGCCGATATCGACGAGTGGCGTGACGGAGACGACAGCGGGCGCCTCACGGCCGGAGTATCCCCGCACTCCGCGTATTCGTGCCATCCGGAACTCTACACGGCGGTGGCCGACTTCGCCGTCCGGGAGGGCGTGCCCGTGGCGACGCACCTCGCCGGCTCCAAGGAGGAGTACGACTTCGTCAAGTACGGAAGCTCCCGGCTCGCCGTGGATTACCGCGACACCTACGGCAACGATCATCTGGGCTGGTTGCCCACCGGCGTCAGTCCGGTGCGCTACGTGCTGCAGTGGGGTCTGTTCCAGGTCCCGAACCTGCTCGCCGTGCACTGTACGCAGGTCGACGATGCCGATATGGAGGTTCTTGCGTCTCACGACGTGGCGGTTGCGTTCTGCCCGCGCTGCAACGCAAAACTCGGCATGGGGGTGTTGCCCCTTCGCAAGATGCTCGGCAAGGGCATACGCGTGGGCATCGGAACCGACTCACCAGCGTCGAACAACACGCTCGACATGTTCGATGAGATGCGGATCGGGCTGCTGATCCAGCGCGCGGTCGATGCCCACGAGCAGTTCCACGTCGCCCGAAAGTTCGTGAAGCTCGGCACGCTCGATGCGGCCCGCGCTCTTCAGTTGGACGACGTGATCGGCTCGCTCGAGCCCGGTAAGGAGGCCTACATCATCGCCGTCGACCTCTCCCACGGTCACCAGGTACCCACGCAGCATCCCGAGAGCACGCTCGTGCATACCGCGAACCAGGAGAACATCCTGTTCACCATGATCGCCGGGGACGTCATGTACGATTCCGGGTCGTGGAGCACCCTCGACGACGAGCGGATCCTCGCGCGCGCCGAGGAGATGCGTGACGCGCTGCGAGGCTGAGATGCTCGAGCGGGGGATCGTGGCAGCGTCATCGGCGGGCCACATCGATGTGCTCATGCAGCCATCTCCCGCATGTTCCGGGTGCGGCGCCTGCTCCGAGGGTGATGCCGGAACACGCCTGCTCACGGGGGTGGTCGACACGCTCGGAGCTGCACCGGGTGACTCCGTCGAGGTCTCCACGCCGCAGGCTACCCGGAGGCGTGCGCAATGGCTCGTCTACCTCCTCCCGGTGGCCTCACTGGTAGGCGGATACCTGGCGGGCTTCTTGCTCTCTGACGGACTAGGCGTGACCCCGGACACCGGGGGCGCGGTTCTCGGCCTTGCGGCCGGGGCGGCGGCGATAGCCGCGACGCGCCTTGCCGGGCGAAACGCCGCAGGTGCAGACAGATATGCGCCGCGGGTCCATGCTATAATCTCCCGCGGCCAAAGCGCCGGTGCTCGGTCGACCGACCGGACCGGCTTGACCCCCCCGACAGAGGAGGATACGACTCGTGAGTGACCAGGACTTCTTCTTCGATGAAGACGAGAAGGTAGACGAAGAGGTTGCCGAGAAGCCGG
>JBGSMX010000127.1:0-8495 GCA_041739935.1 Coriobacteriia bacterium
CGAGCGCGTCTGGGAACGCGTCTCCCCGGGCGACGAAGACGCCCTTGTCCCAGATGATCCCGTCGTACCCCAGCTCGACCAGATACTCGTCGGCGATCTCTACCGAGGTCGCGTACCGGTCGGCGCCTGCGACACGCTCGACGGTCGCGCCCTTCGCCTCGATCGCGTCCGCAATGTCTTGTGAAACGACGTCCGTGCCGCCCACGATAACCACACGCCACGGCTTCAGGCGATCGATCTCAGCGCTGACGACAGGAGGTAGCGCCGCACCCTTGGTGAGAAGAAGCGGTGCGCCCATCTGCGCCGCCCACGGTGTTGCGGCAAGCGCGTCGGGGAAGTTCTGGCCGGTGCAGAGCACAACGGTGTAGCTGTTCCAGGTGCCGCCGTCCCAGCCGTTTGCGAGCCCGTCCGGGAAGTACTCCTTGGAGATCTCGACGGCGGTGGCGTAGCGGTCAAATCCTTCCGTACGGTCCACGCGGGGCTTGTCGGCCGCCATCCAGATGTCGCCGCTCGTGCCGGCCTGGTAAACGAGCCGGTTGCCGAAGAGCGACGGCCGCGTGAAGTTCTGCGTGTCGTCGTTGGTCGCGTCCAGCACCGAGTTCACGCCGTGGATGAGGAAGTACAGGGCGTGGTTGGCGGACGGGTCGGTTTCCTGCGTCTCGTAGACAAGGCTTCGGTCGAAGAGGTTCGGGTTGATCTGTTGCGAGAAGACCGCGACGTCGGACCTGGTACGCGACCGCAGGTCGATGAGTGTGCTCCGCGAGGTCGTCACGCCGAAAAGCTCGATGTACGCACGCTTCGCGTGCAGACGGATGTGCTCGATGGACGGATAGCCAGCGAGCGGGCTCCCATTCGGGTAGATCTCGCCCGGGTATGCCATCTCGCCGAGACGCCAGCTCCAGAGTGTGTCGACGGGGTTGCCATCGACCGAAAAGACGACCGTGTCACCGTCGACATCCCAGAACTCCGCGTCGGCCGATTCGGGGACGGCATGCATGAGCTGCTCGTCGAAGTCCCAGTATTCGAGTCTGTTCAGGGCGAGGTTCTTCCAGACGACGTGGCTTGCGCTGATGCGGGGGCGCGCCTGGGTGTCTGTTCCCCCGCCTATCAGCTGTGCTGAGCCAGCCGCAACGTCACGCAGATCTAGCACGTAGATATCGCCGTTACCGGACTGCCTCGACTCGTAGACGACACGGCCCGCAGCCACATCGGGGTTCGTCTGGTCAGAGGCCGATATAGGGAACGTCCGTTGCGTGCCCGACTTGAGGTTGTGAACGGCTATGTTCCAGCTGTCATCCATTGGCGGCACAACGATGGCGCTCCTGTACTGATAGACGATGGTGTCGCCCTCGATCTCAGGGTTCTGCTGCTGCAGAAGGCCGTCTCTGAAAGGCCCCCGGTCGAGGTAGAACCTCGGGTAGTCGGCGGTGCTCAGCGCTCCCGCACTGCCGATCGGGACGAGCGCGAAGAGCGCTACGACCAAGACGCACACCACGGCCCGTTTCATGAAGACCAGCCCCCTGATCTCGCGACACCCGTGTGCGCCCTCAACGCGTCAGGCCATTAGACGCACTCACTCCGGCACCTACATCTGCCAGTATCCCAGATTCAAAGATGCCGGGCAGTCAGCGGACGGGCTTGGGAACGCTCCCCATCCGGACTCGGGCGCTACCCCAACTTCTTCAGCAGCTGCAGCAACGCGCGCTCTTCCCGGGCGAGCAGCTTGCAGTCGGCCGATCGAGCTCCTTTTGCGACTTCCCAGAGTGTCGGGGCCTTGCCTGCCGAGTAATGCTCGATGACCCCTGGATGGATGTAGCTCCGTCGGCATACCGCAGGCGTGTTTCCGAGCGCGGAGGCCGCCTCGCGAACCGCCTCGATCACGTTGCTCTCGGCCGCTTTGGCGTCTTCAGGCGGATCCATCGCAAGCAATGCCCTCACGAAGGTCGCGGTGCCACCCCATGTTCGGAAGTCCTTGCTCGTGAAGTCCTCGCCGGTGGTTTCTCGGAGGTACGCGTTCACGTCCTCCGAACCGATCTGACCAACCACGCCCTCTGCGTCGACGAACTGGAAGAGCGTCTGGCCGGGCAGGTCGCGGCAGCGTTTCACGACTCGGGCGAGACGCGGGTCGTCTAGCGTGAGGGCGTGCCGCTTGCCGGACTTGCCCCTGAACTCGAAGCGGATGTGAGCACCGGCGATGGCTGCGTGGCGATCTTGCAGGGTGGTCAGCCCGTAGGACATGTTCTCACGCCGGTACTCTTGGTTGCCCACCCGGATCAACGAATCGTCGAGAATGCTGACGACTGCTGCGAGCACGCGTTCTCGGCTCAACGCTCTATCCGAAAGACCGTCGTCCAGCGATGCGCGAATACGGGTGAGGTGCGAGCCGAAGCTCACCATTCGGTCGAATTTCGTCTGGTCGCGAAGCCGCCGCCAATCGTCGTGATACCGGTACTGTTTGCGTCCGCGGGCGTCTCGGCCGGTAGCTTGAAGATGGCCGAGAGGGTCTCCGCACACCCAGACGTCGCGCCACGCGGGCGGGATGTGCAGCGCCTCGATGCGGGATACGGTCTTCGCGTCCGAGACGCGCCGGCCCTCAGCTGTCTCATACGCGAAGCCGCGCTCACCAGGCAGATCCACCCTGCGAATGCCCGGCAGAGAATCGCTCACATACCTGAGGTCGGCAGGCTTCGCAGTATGGGTGGGATGCGTCATGTTCGGCTCGGCTCAACAGCGCCGCGCCATGCGCGAATATCCGGAATGAACTGCCTGTGTTCGCCTATGCGCTCGCCATTCTCGACCATAAGGTGTGTGTTCCCCCCGGAGTGAACCCGTCCCGCCGAGGCGCCATTGGAGCCCGAGGATGTGACGTGGGGGATGGCGCTCTTGAGGACCCCTGCGTAGACCATTCTGCGTCACCGCTTCTAACCTGCTCGTTTGCGGCTAGTGAGCTGCACTGATAGTATATTTCCTCGCGCTACGCGGGTGTGGCGGAATGGCAGACGCGCATGGTTCAGGTCCATGTGGGGGCAACCCCGTGAAGGTTCAACTCCTTTCACCCGCACCACTCAGGAAATCGAGGCGTCCCCGCGCAGGCGGGGGCGCCTCTTCTGTCATCCACCGGTAATTCGCCGAGAGACGCCGTCATCTCACCAGCCGTGTTCCGGGCCTCGGCCGCAGCCACGATGACGGTCGTCCAGAGCGGCCCGCTTCGCGCCGCGTGGTCCGGCGTAAGCTCATGGTTCCTCGGTGGGATGCCGTGGACGGGAATCGCGCTCGCGGCGTTGGTGGTACTTGCCGCTGCAATCGTGGTGGTTGCGCGCAAGAGGGCCACGCGCGTCCCTGTCGACCATGCGCCCGAGCAGGCCGACGGCGCGGCCTACTAGCACGGCGCCCTTCCCAAAGAAGGGGCAAGCCTGCAGGCTTGCCCCTTCTCGGAGTCGACTCGAATTGCGAGACTAGTTGATCAGTTCGGATATCTCCGCTCGCACGCTTTCGGGCACCCTGTCTGTGCCACCGAACACCACTGCGGTCTCGATCGAAGCGCTCGCCGCAGTAAGGTAGCTGGCCGTCTCAGCGGGCACGCCCGTCGCGGTCACGTAGACCAGGGCTCCGTCGTTCCTGCCCATGTATGCGCCTCCGGTGGCGGCATCGGGAATCTGGGCGGCGAACCCGAGCATGACGTTGGAGAGCCACCCTTCGGCCTTGGCGCGTACTGCCGCCTCTGTCGCGGTCGAGTAGCGAGTCGCCCCAGCGATCCGATCGCCCGCTGCGACACCAAGCGAGCTTGCCACGCCACTGTCGACAGCAGCGGTCCCGCCGACGATGTAGCGATGCGTCAGTCCGAGATCGGCCAGCGCCGAGGACGTATCCCCCGGCACGGAGTTGATCTTCACCAGCAGGACCGGATAGTGGTTGCGTGCAGATATCGCCGACGCGCTCAGCGCGTCGAACATCGCGCCGGGGGTGTTGCCGTTCGTGATCAGGGCTATCGCCGGCAAGGTCTGGCCTTGCGCGACAAGTTCGGTCTGCATGCGGCGAGCCACGGCCGCCGCGGTGCCATAGCGTGTCGAACCTGCGACACGATCGACACTCGCGACGTTGCTATAGCCGCTTAGCTGCGCCTCGACGGCGGTAGAGACCGCCGCGGTGCCGCCGACGATGTGGACTTGCACGCCATCGGGCATCGCCTGGACTGCATCCTCGATCGCGGTGTTGACCGACGCGTACGGCACCAGAAGCAACGGCGCGTCGAGCACGCCAGCGAGGCCAGCCGCCGTCAGCGCGTCGGGCTGTGAGCGATCTTCACCGCTCGCCAAAATGACGTGTCTGACACCGACCCACCCGGGATTCGCGTCCTCGGCGATAACCACCGAGGTGTCGTACCGAGTGTCGCCAGCGAGACGATCGACTGGCTTGTTGCTGATCGTGAACGTACCGGGGACAAACGTCAGGTCGTAGTTGGAGCTCAGGGCCAACGTGCCCTGGGTGATGGAATACGAGCCGGCAGCCTCGCCCGCCATGCGTGACAACGCCCCCGTGAACGCATCGCCGGTAACCAGCGAGCCACTCGTGACCGTGAAGGTCAGGTCGGGATCGGGAGCGCCGACGAGCTTGGAAGCGTCGTCGGCCGTCACTGTGACGAGCCGTGCCGTGATGTCCGCTGTCGCGTCGGCCACCGAGGTCAGCGTGTAGTTGCCCGCATCGGCGCCCACAAGCGTGGCGCCCACGAGCGTGACCGCCTTGCCAGTGCCCACATCCGCGGTGTCGAACTGTGCGACGCCGCCATCAAGAGCGACCTCGTCGCCGTCGATCGCACCGAGAAGCGAGCGCGTGAGCACGACCGCGTCGGTGTTGCCGTCATAGACCTTGTCATCGGCGGTGAACGCACCGGTGATACCGAGTGCGGTGATGTCTGCTGTCGTGGTCGCCGTCGTGTCGAGCAGGTTGTACTTACCGGCGTCGGCACCGGTCAGCGCGATACCGGAGACGCTCACCGGCTTCCCGATGCCTACGTTCTTGTCATCGAAGGTGGCAGTCGTGTACGTCGCCGTCACGTCGTCTCCGACCATGAAGTCGGCGCTGAAAAGCATGACCTCAGCGGCGTCTGTGCCGTCGTAGGTCTTGTCGATACCGGTCGCCGTCACCGTAACGTCGACGAGGTTGTCGATCATCACGCCCGTGACCGGCGCCGAAGCGCCATTGTTGAGGTTGTAGTCGACTGCGAAGGCCTGGATGGTGTAGGTCTCCGTCCCATCTTGGAATGCGGGATCGAACGGCCAGGTGTAACTCCAGTTGTCGGTGCCATCGGCCGTGATGTTCGCAGGGAAGAGGTTCCATGCGAAACCGTCCCAGTACGCGCCGTCGCTATCGCGCTGGATCGTGAGATAGACCATGAACACCCCGGAGGTGTCAGAAGCGGTACCCGCAACCTCCGCCGAGGAACCCGTAAGCACCTCTCCGTTCACAATCGAGGTGATCTCCACGACAGGCACGGTGTTCTCGATGGTCAGGTTGGTGACCGGCACCGCGTAGCCCAGGTTCTGGCTGCCCAGCGCGTTGCTCGCCCGCGCGTCGATCTCATACGAGGGGGTCCCGTCCTGGATCGCCGGATCGAACGCCCAGTCGTAGCTGAAGCCGGTGTCGGCGGTCCCCGGAGCCTCGAGGATCGCAGGCAGCCAGGTCTCAGCGGCGACCCAGGCTGCGCCGTTCCAGAACTGCCCGTCGCTTCGCGTGATCCGCACTTCTGCCGACTCTACGCCCGATAAGTCCGAAGCCGAGCCATAGATAGTAGCCGGATCCTGAAAAAGCACTTCGTCCGAGCTCGGGACCCAGATAGTCACGTCCGGCACATGGGCGTCGATCGTGAAGGTGCCGCCCACCACCGCATCGTTGACGACCGAGTTGGCTCCGGTCACCGTGATCGAAATGACCAATGAGCTCGCCGTGTCCCCGCTGTTGGCGGTCACAGTTGCGAACTCGTAGACGACCCAGTACTGCTGAGCGGCTGTCACAGGCTCCGGTGCATCGAAGGTCACCGTTGCCGAGTCTCCCGCGAACACCCCTTGGGTGGCGTTCAACAGTACGTCTGATGCGTCGAAGACGGCATCGCCGTTGTCTCGGTAGATATCGACTCCGGAGACCACATCACCCGCCGGCACGGTTCCCGCATCCTGGATGGTGACGCTATCCACGCTGGTCGCGACGGCTCCCGCTGTCAGCTCGAGCGTGAAACCGTCAACCGGGTGAGTCGTGCCGAGCCCGACAGTGGAGCCCGCAGGCTGGTTGGCCGAGGACACCGTCACGACCGTGTCCACAGGATCGAGGGACGCGTCGATACCACTCGCCGTGTCACCCGCAGCCACCGTGAAGCTGGTCGCGTCGGCTTCGAGGAATGCCCCCGAGTAGTACTCGGCCTTGTACGCGATCGAGGTGATCCCGAACCTCACCCTATACGAGCCCGGGGGAATGGGGCCCGTGTCGTACGTGCCATCGGGATACGTCACGACGGTCGTGATGAGTTGCCACACACCCGCGTTCTCGCGATAGACCTCCACCCATTCGCCCTCAAGCGGTAGCAGGGTATCGGCTGCTGTCATGGTGCCGGTGATAGTAGCGAACTGCTCGAGCATGGCGTCTATGCCACTTGTGTCGGCTCCAACGGTAGCCGGAACAGGCGTCCCGTCCTGAATCAGATACGCACCGCCATAGAAGAACTGCGGGACGTAGAGCCCACTCGTGTCGTAGAACCCGATGACGAAGTTGCCCGATGGAAGCCCGGTGAGTATGTAGTTGCCGTCTACGTCGGTAAAGACGATCTCGGACTGCCATTCGTAGCTCTCGCCGACCACGTTCTGGTACGCGACGACCATGACGCCCTCGATCGGCGTCACCCCATCCGAAGTCACCGTGCCCGAGATCGTCGCCGTGTCACTCAGTGCAGCGTCGATGAGACTTGTCGTGCCCGGTGCGATGACCGCCACGGCTGTCGCGGCGTCTGCCGAGAACGCTCCGCTATAGTATTCGGGCGCATACACGAGGTTGCGATCGATGAACTGGACGCGGTACAAGCCTGTCGGCAAACCGCCGAAATCATAGAACCCATTTACATCGGTGTTCATCCAGCCAAACGAAACCCACGCCCCGTCGACGAACGCGTATACGTTGACCTCGATGCCATCGAGAGGCGTACCGCCGGCCAGCTCAGTCACTGTCCCAGCGATGTGTCCGGCCAGATCCAACGTCGCATCGATGTTTGATTCTGTAACGCCGGATACCACCAGAACGTCGGTCGCCCCGGCCTCCGTGTGCGAACCGTCGTAGTACTCACCGAGATAGGCGCCCGCACTGTCGTAGAAGAAGACGCGATACGTGCCCGGCGCTAGATCGCTCAGAGTGTAGGCGCCCAGCGCACCGGTCACCGCTGACGCCGAGAAGTCCCATCCACCCGAGACGTTCTGCACATATGACTGGACCGAGATCCCCGATAGCTGTGCGCCGCCCGTCGCGGCGGTCACGGTACCGGTGATCGTCCCCGGGATGGGTGCCGCGAAGGCCTGGGGAGCCAGAGCTGCGAACCCGAACACCAGCAGGAGCGCGAGCACCGCCCGATAGCCGGAGAACACACTGCGATAACCCGCACCTGGCGCCTTGAACATGGTGACACCTTCCAAACTGGACGCGCTGAAGCGCGGACCCGGGTCTGAGATTCCAGCGCGGGGTCGCGATCATGCTCCGTGGGGCTACGTTGTCTTCCGTTCATCCCCGTTCTTCAGCCTTCTGAGACTCCAGGCAGCCAGGACAGACCCACCACCGAGCGCATGAACAGCGGTTTTGCCCTAGGGCGGCCGCTCTCCGCCCTAACGGTCTGTTAAGCGCCTGCGGGGTTCCGGCACAGCCTGCCCTCTTCCCGGCGAGTGCGCTAAGGGGCGCTACGTGTCCTCGATAGCGTTCACGTCGACGTTCACGCAGGTGAGGGGCGCGATTTCCGAGCTGACAGCGCGCTAGCGAACATGAGAGGCACGTGAGTCTTGTCTCATGAAC
Organism: Coriobacteriia bacterium; assembly: GCA_041739935.1. Lineage (GTDB taxonomy): Bacteria > Actinomycetota > Coriobacteriia > Anaerosomatales > JAGXFU01 > JBGSMX01. The sequence continues at coordinate 8,041 of JBGSMX010000127.1, forward strand.
GTTTAGACGGCACACAAAGCGCTCTTGGAGTACCCAGACGCACGAGCGAACGAGCGGGTCTCTGTGACTCGCGGAACCGGCAACCACCTTGGAGGTGCGTTTCTATTGAGGAAGTTCAAGTACGGTGTCGTCCTGGTGCTTGCAGCAGTAGGTCTGTCTGCGGTGTACACGTCCGGGGCCCACGCATTCCCGTCGAGAACGACCAAGTGCGACGGCTGTCATGACGGCGTGAACGTACCCGTCACGGCGACGCTCGCATCAACATCAGGCACGACCGCGACCTACGACGTCAGTGCTCCCGGTGCTGACACCATCGCGGTGTTCGACGGCGTGACGAAGCTCGCAACGATCAATGCCGCGAGCGGGCAGTTCTCCGTGGCGACGGGGAAGACCTACACCGTCTACTCGGTGACCGGTCCGGGGACGTCCGACGGCCTCGGCACCACGACCGTGAG
>JBGSMX010000141.1:0-6395 GCA_041739935.1 Coriobacteriia bacterium
CGGGCCCCACTCGGCGGTCGTGGGCAAGACAGCGCTCGCGACCCAGGGTGCCGCGACCGTGAACAGCCCTGCACCAGCGATCACGGGGGCGAGCACGCGCGAAGGGCCAAAGCGGTCGGCGAGCTGGCCTCCTAACCAGTAGCCAAGCGACAAGGCGACCATCACGACCGAGATGACGCTGCCCCACACATATATAGAGTTGCCCAGGAACGGCGCGAGTACGCGGGCGGCAACGAGTTCGAGGCCCATCAGTGCGGCGCCGCATGCGAAGACGATGACGTTGAGCATTCACTACTCCCGGCAGGTGTCGTTGCCCCAATTATGCACGGCCGGGACCACCTGCGCGTCGTCGTGTGGTGGCGTGGGGAACATAGGGATGTATCACTCCCTACGGCAGAGAGGGGCCAGAGATGCTCAAGGAGTTCAAGGAGTTCATCGCCCACGGCAATGCCCTGGACCTGGCGGTCGCTGTGGTCATCGGCGTAGCATTCGGCGCCATCGTGACCTCGCTCGTGAACGACCTGGTCATGCCACTGATAGGGCTCGTGCTCGGCGGTGCGGACTTCACGAACCTGTTCGTGATCCTCGCGCAGGGCACGCCCGCAGGCCCGTACACGACGCTTGCAGCTGCACAGGCCGCAGGTGCGACCACCCTCAACTACGGGCTGTTCGTCAACGCCGTCGTGAACTTCGTCATCATCGCCGTCGTCATCTTCATGATCGTCAAGGGGCTCAACCGCCTCAGGAAGACCGAGGAGCAGGCCGAGGCTCCCACCAAAGACTGCCCGCACTGCCTGACCGTGATCCCCGAGGCCGCCACGCGCTGCCCTGCGTGTACATCGGCGCTGGACTAACGGTATCCTCATCGTCGGAAATGCGTGTTCGATCAAAGGAAGGCCGACACCCCGCGGCGCGCGTTTCGGGCGACAGGAGACCTGAGTGGCCAAGTGCACGTACCACCCCAACGTGGATACCGAGATGAGCTGCAACGAGTGCGGCAAGCCCATCTGCCCCATCGAGATGGTAGCCACGCCGGTTGGCTACAAATGCCCGGACTGTGCCCGGCCCGCGCGTAGCCAGTATATGTATGTGAAGCCCCGCCAGCTCCTGTTCGGATCGCTCGCGGGCCTGGGGGCGGCCTTGGTGGGCGGGTTCGTGCTCTCTGCCGTCGGATTCAACTTCTTCCTGGTCTCGCTCGGCTACGGCGTGCTCGTGGGCGAGGCGGTTCGTCGCGGCGCCGGCGGTCATCGCGGGCCGATCATGACCGGCGTCGGCATCGCCGCAGTCACGACCGCCGGCCTCCTCACCGGCCTGGGACTTTTCGGGATCGTCCTCGCATCGGTGGGCGTCATGAGCACGCTCGGTTGGGGCTGGGGTCGCTAAACGCGTTCGAGACCAATGCGCCGCGGGAAGAATACTCCTCGGCAGGACAAGTCCCCATGTTCGAGAGGATTGCGCTATGACCGATGAGCAGACCACCCCGGCAGAGGAACCCTCGGCAGACGCGAGCGGCGCAGCCGATGCAACGGCCGAGACAGGCACCGCAGACTCGTGGCAAGACGTTGTCCGGCAGCTCGACGCACTGGGCGTGGCGATTGGGCGCTGGGCCCGCGCCGCCGTGAACGACCCCGACAATCGCAAGCATGCCGAGGAGTTCAAGGGTCACATGGAGAAGATGGCCGACTCGGTCGCGGGCGCGATCGACAACGTATCTAACACCGACGTGGGCCAGCAATTCAAAGAAGCGGCCAACAAGACCGGCGAGGCGTTCAAGACAGCCGGCGAAAAGGTGAGCGACGAGGTCGCGCCGCGCATGGTCTCGGCCTTCCGCGCCACCGCCGAGAAGCTCCATCAGGCCGCCGAGCGGCTCGAGCATCCCGCAGAGGCTGCGCCTTCCGACGAACCGTCCGTCGAGAACGAGGACGAGGGCACTTCCGTGTGAGTTTGCGCGTGGTACATTTGCACTATCGACAGAGGGGCTAGAGCCCGACGGGCGCCGTCCGCGCGCCGGGGTCATAGGTGGAGGGAGGACGTCCATGAGCGTCCGAAAGCGTGCCGGGCTCGGTTCCCGGCTTCTGGCGACAATCCTTGCGTCCGTGCTTGTGCTGTCCCTCGTGCCGGCAGCTGCCGGTGCGGTAACCGGACTGCCGGAGGTGCTTCCGACCACGACAGAATGGTATGTCGATCCGGTGGCGGGCTCCGACTCCAACGGCGGGGCGTCATGGGACGACGCCTTCGCGAGCATCTCGGCCGCGCTCGAGGCCTCTGATGCCCACGACGTGATCAATCTGGCCGAGGGCACGTACACGGGCGAGTTCCCGCTCGATATCGGCAGCTACCATGACGGCCTGCAGTTTGTGGGCGCCGGCGCAGGCGCAACCGTACTCGACGCAGAGTCCGAGTCGCGCGTGTTCCTCGTCACGAGTGCCCTGGTCACCTTCGAGGGCATGACCTTCGAAAACGGCATGGAGTTTGACATCATCGATGCCGGCGCAGGCACGGCCACTGTCATGGATGCGGGAACCGGCGGTGCTGTCAGCGGCATCTCGGCAGCTATGGGCTTCACCGATTGCGAATTCAACTACAACTACGCCCGCTTCGGCGGTGCGATCGCCGCATACGATAGCTCGCTCACCGTGAGCGGCTGCGATTTCTTCGGGAATGGATACGAATACGGCATCGTGGAGCCGGTGGCGCAGTTCAGCGCCTACTGCGAGTACGGAGGCGCCATCGGCGTGGAGTTCTCGGAGTACTCGATCGCCGAGAGCACGTTTGTCGAGAACTCGGCCGAGTATTCGGGTGCCGCGGTCTTCGCCGCTCTCTCGCAAGGCCCCATCGACGAGTGCGACTTCATAGGCAACTGGTCTGGTGGCCTGCTGATCGGCGGCGCGACTGATATCCGCACCCAGGGCGTTGACGCTCTCGAGAGCGCACCGCTGCTGGGCGGTATCGTAACGGTTGTCGAAGGCGGAGCGGGCGTCACGGGCAGCGACTTCGAGGGCAACTTCGTGATGGGCGGACCCATCTCTGGTTACGCCACGCAGCTGGAAGTCGCCGACTGCGACTTCACGTCGAACGAGGCTCTCGTTGGTGGCGTGCTCATGATCGGCGACCCCGAGGCGCTCTACACCTCGGATATCGCCGCGGCGACGGGCGTCACCCCGCAAGTGATCCTCCTGGATCCATCCCTCGACGTGGAGCGGTGCGTCGTCTCTGACAACTACGGATCGGCGGTCGGTATTGCGAGCCTGGCGGCCAGGACCAACATCACGAACTCGCTCATCGTCCACAACATGGACATGATGGCCGGAATCTACACGGCGGAAGTTCCCTACAGCTCCATCATCAACACCACGATTGCGGACAACAATGCAACGTTCGGCGTAGCGGATGCCACGATGGTCGAGCCGAACGCATCGCCGTCCGACATAGTGCCCCTGCCGGGCTCGCTTGAGATCTACAACTCCATCATCTGGGATGGTGACGAGTACTCGGTCGTCGGCGCGAGCGTATACGCGAGCGATCTTTCTACCGCCGTAGCAGACGTCCCGATGCCCCTGCCCGAGACTGCCGCTGACGAAGACGGCAACATCTCTGAAGACCCGATGTTCGTGGCGCCGGCCATGGGTGACTTCCACCTGAAGGCCGGGTCCCCGTGCATCGACACGGCATCTGATTTCGAGGGCGCGCCCGACGACGATCTCGACGGCATGTCTCGCCCGGTCGACGGCGACGACGACACCGTCGAGGACTGGGACATGGGGTGCTACGAGTTCTTCGGCAATACCGCAGACCGCGTAGCCGGTGACGATCGCTATCAGACCGCGATCGAGATCTCGCAGGACCACTTCGCCTCGGCCGAAACGGTCGTTCTGGCGACCGGTCGCGCGTTCGCAGACGGCCTGTCCGGCTCCGGGCTGGCGGGCGTCTACCACGCTCCGCTGCTGCTCACCGACCCGGCCGAGCTCAGCGACGGTGTTGCCGAGGAGATCGAGCGCCTTGGTGCGACCCACATCGTCATCACCGGTGAGACCGATGCCATCGCGCAAGGCGTCGAGGACGAGCTGCTCGACCTGGGTCTGGAGACCGACCGTATCGGTGGAGCGAACCGCTACGAGACCGCAGCCCTGATCGCCGAGAGGATCGTCGAAGAGGATCCCAACGCGGGCGGGCTCGTATTCATCGCCCGTGGCGATCTGTTCGCCGACGCGCTGACCGCCTCGCCGGTCGCGTACGCGAACCATGCACCGGTGCTGCTGGTCCGACCCGACGAGCTGCCCCCGGCGACCATCGACATCATCGAAGTGCTCGATGCGACGAAGGTCGTGGTCGTGGGCGGAGCCGCCGCCGTGAGTGACAACGTCGCTTCGCAGGCATCCGAGCTGTTGGCAGCTCCGACCGACCGCATCGATGGAGCGGACCGTTACGAGACCTCGGCGAACTTCTCCGAGTGGGCAGTCGAGGGCGGCTACGCCGCCTGGAACGTGGTGGGTGTGGCAACGGGTGAGGCCTTCCCTGACGCTCTGTCGGGCGGTGCCGCCATCGGTACGCAAAACGGCACCCTGATGCTCACGCCTCGCGACTCTGTGCATTCAGCGATCGATGATCTGCTGAGCGCAGTAGGCGACGAGATCGTGCGCCTGCAGCTGTTCGGCGGCGTCAACGCGGTGGACGAAGCCACAAAGACGCAACTCTACAGCTACCTCCCGTAAGGGTCCCGCACATCCTTCGATCTATCGGGGGCCGCGTCCACATCGGGCGCGGCCCCTTCGCGTGCCCGGGGCAGCGAGACCGAGCAACACCAGCGAGACCGAGCAACACACAAGTAACGAAGCATGCCCCCGTTTGGACTGTTGCGGGAGCGCCGCACGGGGAACAATGCAATGCATGCAACGACTCGCGCTCTTCTCGGACATACATGCGAATCTGACGGCGCTCGACGCCGTGCTGCGGGACATTGACGAATGCGACCACGAATTCGGGGAGCCCGCCGCGCGCTACTGCCTTGGCGACCTCATCGGCTACGGGCCGGATCCCGCAGGCGTGGTCGATCGCATCAGGGCTTCGGGCATCCCCACGATCCCCGGCAATTATGACGAGGGCGTGGCGTCGCGACGCGGGTCGTGCGGCTGCTACTACTCGACCGACCAGGCCCGTGCTGACGGCGCGACGTCCTACTCGTTCACCGAACCCAGACTCTCAGACGCCGATGCCGCGTGGCTGCTGGCGCTTCCGCATGAGCTGCGACCGGCCCACGACGACGCCCGGATCCTGTTCACGCACGGGAGTCCCCGCAAGATCAACGAGTACCTGCTGCTCGACCGCACCGAGGACTTTCTCGCGCGTCTGGCTCGCGATGCCGGGGCCGATGTCGTCTGCCACGGTCACATCCACATTCCGTACCACCGCTCGTTCGAGGTGCAGGGCGGCGGCACCGTGCACTACATCTCGAGCGGCTCTGTGGGCAAGCCGAAAGACGGCGACCCGCGCGCCTGCTGGGTGGAGCTGCTGCTCGGCTCACCCGACGAACTGCGCGAAGCGGGTCCGGATGATCCCGCGCGTGCCCGGGCAGGCAAGAGCGAGACTCATGTGGCGATACGTATCCACCGGGTCGACTACGATGTCGAGGCCGTGGCCGCAGCCATGCTGGCACTCGGGCTTCCCGCGACGCTCGCGCAGGCTCTGCGCGACGCATAGCCAGCCATTCAAACCTCGGTTTGACAGTCAAACAGAGGTTTGAATATACTGCTCAGCATGGATATCGACGTACTCAAGGCGGCCACGGGAACGGAAGCGCCATGACCGGCGTGACCACGGCGACGCTGTCGCTGCGCGATCGCATGGGCACGGCGCGGGTGCGTGCGGGCATCGGCCGCGATCACTACAGGGTGAGCCCGGGGCTCTACCGTCTGGGTGAGCCCGGGCGCGACGATCCGGTGCTGGTCACCTCGAACTACAAGCTTACGTTCGACCACGTGCGCTCGCAGCTCGCCGGCCTCAAGGCCTGGCTGCTCGTGCTCGAAACGAACGGCATCAACGTGTGGTGCGCTGCGGGCAAGAACACGTTCGGCACGGTCGAGCTCTCGCGCAGGGTCATCGACACGGGCCTGGCCGATCTTGTGGACCACCGCACGCTCGTGGTTCCCCAGCTGGGTGCCACCGGCGTTGCGGCACACGACGTTGCCGCCTTCACGGGTTTCCGGGTTGTGTTCGGGCCGGTGCGTGCGGCCGATCTGCCGGCGTTTCTCGAGGCCGGGATGGAGGCGACCCCGGAGATGCGCCGGGTGACCTTCACGCTACCCGAGCGTCTCGTGCTCGTTCCCGTCGAGTTCTCGCTGCTCTGGCAGCCGGCGGTGCTGGTCGGCGCGGCCGCGCTGGTGGGCCTCGCGGGGCTC
>JBGSMX010000159.1:0-9863 GCA_041739935.1 Coriobacteriia bacterium
CCAAGGCCCAGCAGCGACCACGCCGGAACCGCACAGATGCGGTCGTCCAGGATCAGTGGCTCGTCGCCAAGGTACGCGATGACCCCCATCCGGAACCGCTCCCCGAAGCTGTCGCGCACGGCGGCGAGCCCGCGGGTGTCGGCCCAGCGCACCGTAGAGCCCGCCTTCATCTCGAAACCCACCAGCCGGGTGCCGCGTTCGAGTAGCAGGTCGACTTCCGATCCTGCCGACGTGCGCCAGAAGTGCGCCGAGGAAGCCGACGCCCCCGGCCCGTCGATCGCCAGCAACTGGGAGATCATCCAGCTCTCGTAGAGCGCGCCAGCCGCACCGGTGTCGCGCGCTTCGTCCCAGTCGCTCACCCGCATGATGTGCGTTGCCATCCCGCTGTCGCGGGCGAGGATCTTGGGCATCTTCACGAGCCGCTTGCCCATCGTGGCCGCGTAGGGGGTGAGCGTGCGGATCTGGTAGCCTACCTCGAGCAGATCCAGGTAGCGTGTCAGGGTGCGGTGGTCGAGCGCGGAATCGGCCGCGAGATCCGAGCGGTTCAGCAGCCCGCCCGTGCGCAACATGCACTGCGCGAACAGCCGACGAAACGCCATGACGTCGTCGACCCGGCCCAACTGCCACAGGTCCCGCTCCACGAACGTCGAGATATACGCCGAGTACCAGTGCCGACGCACCGCGGCGTCCATCCCGAGTGTGCCCGGCATCCCGCCGCGGATGATCGCATCGGTCACGGCCTGCCTGAGCCCAGGTGCCGATCCCGGATCGACAACCGGAAGTGATGCGAGAAACTCCTCGGCAGAGCCGGCCGCGAAAGCGTCGTCGATGGTACGGGGGAGTGGCTGGCGAGTGCGCTCGGACAAGGTGAGCGGGCCCAGTTCGACGTACGCGGCGAGACCGGCAAGGGTCTCCGAGACGGTCCGCATGCGCAGCAGGTTCGACGACCCGGTGAGCAGGAAGGCGCCCGGCCGCTCGTCACGGTCGACGGCGAGCTTGACGGCTCGCATGAGGTCGGGCGCGAGCTGGATCTCGTCGATGACGGTGAGCCCTGCGGCGTTCTCAGTCACGAGGCCCAGCGGATCGGCGAGTGCTCGGTCGGCTACGTCGGGACGATCGAGGGTGTGGTAGGAGCCGGGCCTGTCGTCGAGCACGGCACGCGCGAGTGTCGACTTGCCCACCTGGCGCGCGCCGGTCACCACGACCACACGGAACTGATCGAGCAGTCCCAGGGTGGTATCCGTTAGATGTCGATGAAGTGGTACATCATTCATGTATGAGATTCTTACATGGTGATGTAAGAAATGATAGCATGAATTTCGATACGTCGGCCCATCCGCTACCAGATGCTAACCCGAATGGCGTTTGGTACGACCAAACGCCAAAGTGGTTTGCATTTGGTTCGCCCCCGTCCGGGTGCCTCCCTTTGCAGGTTGCCCCCCGGGGTAGTGGCGAATACTATACGTGGGACGCCGCCCATGCCTGGGGCGCTCATGCGGGGAGCGAAATGACCGGGTTCGAGCTCTACCTCAAGCGCAATTCGAAGAAGTTCGAGACGTACCTCGCGACGTTCTTCTCGAACGGCACGCATCCCGACATGCGCCGCTACCTCTACGGCCCGGTCGCCGAGTTCACGCACAACGCCGGCAAGCGCCACCGTCCGCTCATCTGCCTGCTCGCGTGCGAGGCCGTCGGAGGCGATCCGGAAAGAGCCCGCCCCTCGGCCGCCGCCATCGAGCATTTCCACACCGCCGCGCTCATCCACGACGACATCGAGGACTCCTCGCTGACCCGCCGAGACGAGCCGTGCATGCACGTCGTCGAGGGGGAGGGGCTTGCAATCAACGCGGGCGACCTCGCGCTCTCGCTCGTGTGCGGCACGGTCGTTGACGACCCGGGCCTCGACGATGCCACAAAGCTGCGCGTGCTGGGCGAGCTGGTCGCCATGACGACGCGCACGATCGAGGGCCAGGCGCTCGACATTGGCTGGGCGCGCGACGACCGCTTCGACCTGAGCGTGGAAGACTACCTGCTCATGGCCACGCACAAGACCGCCTTCTACAGCGGAGGCGTGCCGCTTGCGGTGGGAGCGATCATCGGCGACGGGACCGAGGAGCAGATCGAGGCGCTGCGCGTCTTTGGCATGGCTGCGGGTCTCGCGTTCCAGATCCAGGACGACGTGCTCAATCTCGTCGGCACCAAAGAAGCCACCAAGAAGGACTTCCGCTCCGACATCACCGAGGGCAAGCGCACGCTCGTTGGCATCCATGCCCTGCGCCACTCATCGGACTCCGCCCGGCTACTCGAGATCCTGTCGAGCCGCACCACGGATTCAGCCGAGCTCGACGAGGCCGTGGCGATCATGCGCGAGAGCGGCTCCATCGAGTTCGCGAACGACTACGCTCGCTCGCTCGTGCTCGATGCGAAGGAGCAGCTCGACGCCGCGCTGCCCGCCAGCAGCGCCAAAAAGCTGCTCATGTCGATGGCGGACTTCTTCGTGAAGCGCAGTTCGTAGGCTGCGAGCGGGTATCCTCTCTTCGTGACCATCCGGGCCGCGCTGTCGGCCCTGCCACTATACGAACGAAAGGGGCAACTCCTCATGACCATGCGAGCCATTCCCGTCTCAGACGGCATCCAGTGGGTGGGCGCCATCGACTGGAACCTGCGCGACTTTCACGGCTACGAGACCCCGCGGGGCACGACCTACAACGCATATCTGGTCCAGGGAACGAACCATACTGCGCTCATCGACACCGTGAAGACCACATTCGTGCCTGAGCTGCTTTCGCGCATCTCGAGCATCATGGACCCGGCCGATATTGACCTGATCGTTGTGAACCACATCGAGCCCGATCACAACAGCGGTCTTCGCGCGGTCATGGACGCGATTCCCAACGCGCGCGTGGTCGCGTCGAGGGGTGGCGCCGCAGGTATCGCCGAGTATCATGACGGCCTCCAGGTCGACGTGGTGGGCGCGGCCGACGTGATCGACCTGGGCGGCAAGACGCTCCAGTTCATGCCCGCGCCCATGGTCCACTGGCCGGACTCGATGTTCACCTACGTTGCCGAGTCAAAGACGCTCATGCCCAATGACGCGTTCGGCCAGCACGTTGCCAGCTCGACGCGGTTCGCCGATGAGCTTGGCTACGATTTCGCCCTCGATGAGCTCGGCGAGTACTACGCGAACATCATCTTGCCCGTGGGCAAACAGGCGGCCAAGATGGTCGACAAAATCGTCGAGGCTGGCTGGGAACTCGACGTGGTAGCGCCGAGCCACGGCGTGATCTGGCGCGGCGAAGGCATCGCCAAGGCGATCGACGCCTACACCCGGATGTCGTCTGGCGAGACCCGCGACAAGGTGCTCGTCGTGTTCACCACCATGTGGGACTCGACGCGGGCGCTCGCCGACGCGGTTGCCGACGGTGCTGCCGCCGAAGGGTCCGAGGTCATCGTCTTCGACCTGGCGGAGTCGCTGATCTCGAACATCACCCACGAGATGCTCGACGCGCGCGCGGTCCTCTTCGGCTCGCCCACCTTGCACCACGGCATGCTCTACCGCATGGCGGGCTACCTGCAGTACCTCTCCGGCCTCAAGCCGACCGGCAAGCTCGCCGGCACGTTCGGCAGCTACGGATGGAGCTCGGGCGCCTGCAAGCAGATGGCCGGGCAACTCGAGACGATCGGCTTCGAGCAGCCGTTCGAGTCGTTCACGATCAAGTACCGGCCCAGTGCCGAGGAGATCCAGGCCGCCCGCGAGTGGGGCGCGCAATTCGCGCGCGCGATCAAGGAGCGCTAGCGAGGTCTTCTGACTCGGTTGCCTAATGTCATACCTGGGTGCATACTAGTCGTATGAAGAATGTGCATACGAATGGGAGGCACTCTCAATGGCACGCGTGACGGTCTCCTTGCCTGACGCGATACTGCTGCAGCTCGATGAACTCGCGGGGCACGATGGGGTGACCCGCAGCGACGTGGTGCGCGAAGCATCCGTCCGCTATCTTGTTTCTCGCGACGAAGAGGCGGAGTCCCGGGAGCGCGAAACGGCGGTTCGTGAGGGATTGGGCTACTTGACCCGGCTGGCCGAGCTCCCCGCGCTCGACGATCGACCCACGATCGAGATCCTGCGCGAGATCCGTCAGACCGACGACTCGGCACTGCTTCGGGGCACGTCGGCGCAAGGAGAGCGGGAGTGACGTACCCGGCGGTCCTGGACGCGTCGGTGGGCGTGAAGCTGTTCCGAAACGAAGCGGGCTCGCTCGAGGCGCGCGACCTGCTCAAGCGCCATGGCTCCGGCGAGCTCACGCTGTGCGTACCCACGCTGTTTCTCTACGAGTTCGGTGGCGTCTCCAGGCGTCTGCTGGGCCTCCATGAGGCCCGGACTCTGTGGGACGCGGTCATGACCTGGCGTCTCGGCGTCTACGAGCTCAGCCCCGCGCTCGCGCAGGAGTCCTGGAACCAGTGCGAGTCACTCGGCTGCTCGTACTACGATGCGGTGTCGCCCGCGCTGGCCACGCTGCTCGCTGCGCCGCTCTACACCAGCGATCGACGCGCACATGCGGGCTACGATGGAGCGACTATTCTGGGATAGCCCCGCTACCCGCGCCACTTGAGCAGCGCCTCGGCCGCCTCGGCCACTCCCAGTGCGGGCTCGGGCGCATCCGGGTCCGATTGACGCAGCCGCATGAACAGCTCGGCGAGCACCGGTGGGCGAATGTTGCCGGCTGCCAGAATATCTGCCGAGGAAAAGACCTCGGCCGGCGTACCGGAGAGCGCGATGTGCCCGTCAGGGCCCATGACATAGGCGTAGTCGGCCATCTCGGGCACTGAATCGATGTCGTGGGTGGACATCACTACCGTGGTCCCGCCCGCCGCCAGCTCGCGCAGCAGCTTGCCCATCATCGTGCGCGCGGCGGGGTCGAGCCCCTCGAACGGCTCGTCGAGCACGAGCAGCTCGGGCTCCATCACCAGTGCGCCGGCCATCGCCACCTTGCGCTTCTCGCCACCTGACAGGTTGTGCGGCACCCGATCGCGCAGCTCCTCGATTCCCATGAGCGCAAGCGCTCTATCCACCCGTAGTGCCACCTCGGCCTCGGACAGCCCGTACTGGCGCGGCGAGAAACCCACGTCGTCGGCAACGGTGGGCGCGAGGATCTGCTCGTCGACGTTTTGCAGCACCACACCGATTCGCTTCCGGATGGCCGGCCACTCCTCGGACGGATCGACGCCGAATACGCGCACGATCCCCTCCTGCGCCCGGAGCAGGCCCAGGATGTGGTAGAGCATGGTCGTCTTGCCGGCGCCGTTAGGTCCCAATACCGCGATACGCTGGCCGCGGGTCGCGACGAAGTCGAGCCCGCACAGGTGCACGCTCGTCCCGTCGTCGTACGAGTGCCGCACGCAGCTCACGCGCACGATCTCTCCGGGCACGGGCTCAATCTCGTGAGCGTGCTCGTGGGTATGGTTGTGGGCCGCGACGTTGCGATCGGCGGTCATGACTTCCTCCTGCTGGATACGAGTGCTGCGAGCAGAGCGAACAGCGCCGGGATCGGCACGAGCCACGAGTACGGGTTGAGCGAATCTGCCGCGATGCGCCACAGCAGGCTCGTTGCGAGTGCGGCGAGCGTGGTGGCTACGAGCACGGCATCGGCCGCCCGGGAGGTGCTTGGGTGCACGGCAACTCGCAGACGGTCCTGGTAGCCGCGCACGCGCATGATGTCGTAGTCGCGCTGCGACAGGTCGAACGAGTAGAGCAGCAGACCCCCCAGGGCCTGCGTCGTTGCGCGCGCCGCACGGACCGGCTGGCCCACGCTCACGCCGGAGCGCAGGCGCACCGCGGTCATCAGGTTCGCGAACTTGTCCAGCAGCAAGAACGTGGACCGGTAGGTCATGAGCAGCGCATCGCCCACGATGCCGGGGACCACCCGCTGGACGGGCGCGAAGATCTGCGGGTAGGGCGTGGTAAGCGCGACAGTGACGGCTGCCAGGCCGGCTGCGAGTGCTTTGAGCACGATCACGAAACCGGAGAGCACATCAGGAGCCGATGCCAAGGCGAACACGGCTGCGAAGAACGCGGGGTAGGCGGCGAGCGTGAAGGCCAGCCCCGGCTTGACCCGTGACGAGACGATCGCGGCCGACAGCAGTACGACGATGCCCAGAAGCACGAGCAGGTTCCAGGTCACCATCGCGGCAGCAAGCACCAGCGCGAACGCGACGAGCTTCGCGATCGGCCAGCTGCGGTGTAGCCACGAGGTGCCCAGCGTGGCGGCCTGGTCTACGGCTCCGATGTGCATCTACAGACCACCCGCTTCGTCGCCCGGGATGCGGCGCTGCTTCTCGGCAAGAGCGCCGGAGAGGATGAGTGTGGGTCGGACGCGCGCGACGTAGCCCACGATCCCGGCGGTCACGAGCGCCTCGATCAACCAGCCAAGCGGGCCCAGCGTGTAGACGACCGCGGCGAAGCGACCCACCGACAGTGTGGGCTCTTGGGCATGCTCGTCGGCTGCAGGATCGGTCTCGTCCGCATGCTCCTCACCGCCTGAGAAGAGGCCGACCGAGAAGACTCCGGTGGCGAACGGGTTTTCGAACTTGAGATCGGCGGGGTCCAGGGCACCGGTCTCGCGACCCGTCGCGCCGCTTCCGCCGAGCCATACGATGCCCACGAGCATCGTGGTCGTCAGGGCGAGCGTGAGCACGGTTGCGATGCCCGCGGCGAGTCCGGCGCGTCGCCTGGAGAGCATGCTCACGAGCATGTGGAATAGCGCCCAGCCCAAAACCATCTCCGCGCCGGTGATCAGCGTGTTGAGTCCGATCACGGTCACGCCCCCGTGCCCGAGCAAGGCGAGCACGACCTGGACGATGAACGCTACGATCACCGAGAGGACCGGTCCAAGCAGGATCCCGCCTACGACCGTGAGGTTGATGTGGTAGGCGAGGGGGACGATCTCGCTAGACATCGCTACAAGCATCAGTGCTGCGATCACGCCGAGGAGCGGGACTTTGCGCCGCATCTCGTGTCGCTCGGCGACCTTGCCCGCAATCACAACCAGCGCGAGCGTGAGAAGCCAGCCGGCTCCCCAGAGCCACAGCGGCAGGACACCATCGGGTATGTGGATGTGCGACATCTAGTGAACCTCGCCGTCCCAGCCTGCTGACAGGCAATCCCGGCACACGCCGTAGAGCGTGATCTCGTGATCGGTGATGAGGAAGCCCGCGCGAGCTGCTGCCTCGATGGTTGCGTCGTCAACCGGGCACGAGGCCGGAGCGACGTAGCCGCATGCGACACAGACCATGTGGTGGTGGTGTCCGGACGTCTCGCACCGCGCGTACAGAGTCGCCCCGTCGCGGTCGCCCACGCGGGCCACGTATCCGGTCTCTTCCAGGGCGGCGAGCGCGCGGTATACCGTCGCGACGCCGGACGACACTCCGGCATCACTGAGCGCTGCAACGAGCTCCTCGGCTGTGAACGCGTGCCCGAACGAGTTGATGATCCGGACTATGTTCTCGCGCTGAGGACTCGTGCGGCCGTTTCCGTATGGTGCTGTGCGTGCGTCGTGCGCCACGGGCGTCTCCTTCGAAGTGAGAACCATTCTCACTTAGCGATGTATACCCTCTTGTACATGACCTTCACGCCCGCGAAACCGTTATCTCAAGGCGTATACTGGTCTTCACCCAGGTCGATAGATTTTCGAGGGAGAACTCGCATGAGACTCAAAGTCGTTGTCCACGAAGCAGAAGAGGGCGGCTACTGGGCTGAAGTTCCTTCCATCCCCGGTTGCGCCACACAAGGGGAGACGTTCGAGGAACTGCTCGAGAACCTGTACGAGGCGGTTGAAGGATGCCTGTCAATCGATGTTTCCCCCACAGAGGACGACGACGACGCACGGGTGATGGATATCGCGATATGAGATCGGTCTCGGGTCGTGAGTTTGCCGCGGCTGTTGAGCGCCGCGGCTGGAAGCTGCTTCGCGTCCAGGGAAGCCACCACATCTACGGCAAGGACGGCAGCACTGTGCGCTTATCGATCCCGGTTCACAATCGGGATTTGAAGATCGGGCTGCTAAGACACCTGATGAAGATTGCCGGTTTGTCCGAGGCTGACCTGTAGACTGGCTTCAACAAGGCAATGCCACGCGAATAGGCGCACACAGGTCGGAGGCGCGCACGTGAACATCTCGCAGATCAAGACGTTTCTCATGGTCGTGGAGCACGGCTCGTTTTCCGCGGCTGCGCGCGCGATGCACCTCTCTCAGCCCGCGGTCACCATGCAGGTCCAGGCGCTCGAGGCGGATCTGGGCGTGACGCTTCTCGACCGCCAGTACCGCAAGGTCGAAACGACCGAGGCGGGTACCGCGCTGCTTCCGTACGCACGGCGGGTCCTGAGCGAGATTGAGAGCGCCCGGCTCGAGCTCGGTGCATTGTCCGGAACGGTGTCCGGTCGGCTCGAACTGGCCGCGAGCACCACGCCGGGACAGTACGTGCTCCCGCGGCTCCTCGGCTCGTTTCTCAAGGAGCATCCCGAGGTCACGGTAGCGCTGTCGGTCATGGACACCGCACAGGTGATCGAAGCTGTCGAGAGCGGAGCGGCCGGTCTTGGCATGACGGGCGCGGAGATCCGTGGCGCCAAGGTTCGCTTCGAGCAACTCGGCGTAGACGAGCTTGTCATGATCTGCCCCGCCGACCACGAACTCGCAGGTGTTGTGGGCGTCACGACCGGGCGTGCGGCGCAGGCGCCCTTCATCATGCGCGAGGAAGGCTCCGGCACCCGCCTGGTCACCGAAAGCGTTCTTCGCGGCGCGGGGATCGACCCGGGCGACCTGCACGTTGTCACCGAGCTGGGGACCAGTGAAGCGATCGTCAACGCTGTCGAGGGCGGCATGGGAATCGCCGTCGTGAGCCGGTTCGTGGCAAGCAAGGCCATCGAGCTGGGGACCGTCAAGCGCATCGACACAGGCGACTTCCCCGCGAGCCGACCGCTCTACGCTGTGGTGACGCGCGGGACGCCCAGCAGAGCGGCCGCGGCGTTTCTCGAGTATCTGCGCGCGACACTGTCACCGGCGTAGCGCCGGCGGGTCAGGTTGCCGAGCAGCGTGTGGCCTCCCCAAGACACGGGCGCGGGCATGGACTAGACTCGTGGGTGTAGCGGGGCAACAGGGGAGACGTACCATGGCCGAACTTCGAGTGGGCGTTTTGTCATGCTCCGATTCGCGCGCCTGCGGCGAAGCGGAGGACCTGGGTGGTCGCAGAATCGTGGAGCTGTGCGAGGAACGCGGCTGGCTCGCGGTCGCCTACCATGTCTGCCCCGACGACCCCGAGAGCATCTGCACGTCGCTGCTCGAGATGTGCGATCTGGACGAAGTCGACGTGGCCTTCACCATCGGCGGTACGGCTCTGGGACCGCGCGACGTCACGCCGGAGTCGACTAAGCGCGTCTGCGAGCGCATGGTGCCCGGCCTTGCCGAGATGATCCGCGCACGGACCGTAACCTCCGAGCCCGACCTGATGCTTTCGCGCGCGACCGCCGGCGTACGCGGTCACACGCTGATCGTGAACCTGCCCGGAGGCGACGAGCACGCTGTTGACGCGTTCTACGTGGTCGCCGATCAGCTCGAGCGCGCCTCGGAGATGCTGCACACTCCGTGGACGCCGGGCAACGAGACCGACGTCCCCTACGAAGTTCCGGCCGAGGAGCGATGATCTACTTCGATCACGGCGCGACCTCGTGGCCCAAACCCCGCCCGGTCGTCGACGCGATGGTTCGCGCGCTGACGGAGCTGGGGGGCAATCCGGGCCGCGGTGCGTACCGCATGGCGCTCGAGACGAGCCGCGCGATCCACGACGCGCGGGAGTCGTGCGCATCGCTGCTG